>JAADHZ010000087.1 GCA_013151575.1 Gammaproteobacteria bacterium | reverse complement strand
AACCCGACAATTTACGCATGACACTGTGCTAACCGAATTGGCCGGATGATACTTTCCTCTTTCTTTTTTTCTCTTTTCCCTGCCGCCCCATGAAAGCCATGATTCTGGCCGCTGGTCGGGGTGAACGCATGCGCCCACTCACCGACCACTGTCCCAAACCGCTGTTGCCGGTGGCAGGCAGGCCTCTCATCGAATGGCATGTCGAGGCATTGGTGGCAGCGGGTTTTCGGGACATCGTCATCAACCACGCTTGGCTGGGAGCGAAAATCGAGGCGGCCCTGGGCGACGGCAACCGTTGGGGAGCGAACATCGTGTATTCCCCCGAGCCTGACGGCGCACTGGAAACCGGCGGTGGTATTTTCCGAGCTTTGCCGTTGCTGGCGGTCGACGGGGACAACAATGCACCATTTCTGGTGCTCAACGGCGATATCGTTAGCGATGTTGATTTGGCCCGCCTGCCCGGCCGAGTCAACGGCTTAGCGCACCTAGTGATGGTGCCCAACCCTGAACATCATCCCCAGGGGGACTTTGTGCTATCCGGCGAGCAATTGCGGGACACCGGCGGTACCCGACTGACCTTTTGTGGTATCGGTCTGTACCGACCGCAGCTGTTTGCGGCCAGCCAGCCGGGGATTTTTCCACTGGCTCCGCTGCTGCGCGAGGCCATGGCGACGGGACAGGTGAGCGGACAATGTCATCAGGGGCTGTGGATCGATGTGGGCACACCGGAGCGTTTGGCAGTGGCAGAGAGGGTCTTGCGCAAGTGAAATCCCTGATGGCCATTTTACCCATCGCTGGAAACCCGCGAAATATTTATTGTTTTGTAGGAAAGTTGCCATTATAACCCTTGCATCTTGTAGGCATTTTCTTACAATCCATAGAGGTGAATCAAAAAGACCGTAGTCACGCTGGATGTCAGTCGAAAAACCGGTCAATTGGGGGCAATATGATCAAGGTCATGGTGGTTGATGACCACGAGCTGGTGCGCACGGGTATCACCCGCATCCTCAACGATGCACCGGGTATCCGAGTAGTAGGGGAAGCCGCCAGTGGTGAAGAGGCCCTGCTCACAGCAGGCCGTACCGTCCCGGACGTGGTACTAATGGATGTCAGTATGCCGGGGATCGGTGGCCTGGAAGCCACTCGTAAGCTAGTGCAATCCGAGGCCTGCCCAAAGGTGATCGTAGTTTCCGTGCATGCCGACGAACCTTTTCCCAGCCGCATGTTGCAAGCCGGCGCCAGTGGTTATCTCACCAAGGGTTGCGCGGTGGATGAAATCATTTCCGCCATCAAAGTCGTGCATGAAGGTGAACGTTATATCGGTGCCGACATTGCCCAAAAACTGGCGCTGAAAATGATGCCGGGTGGCGAAATTTCCCCCTTTGATGCTCTTTCCCCCCGTGAAATGCAGGTCATGCTCATGCTGACCCAGGGGCAGCGTTTGCAAGTGATTTCGGACAAGCTGTGTCTGAGCCCCAAAACCGTCAGCACCTATCGCCATCGTTTGTACGAAAAACTCAAAGTTAACAGCGACGTGGATTTGGCGCGTCTGGCAATGAGTTACGGCATCATCAGCAGTGTGGATGCCAAGGGTGGCATCGGCACCGCCGGCATCTGACTGCTCCCATTTTCCTCACCCGGCCCTCGGAATCCTTGTAGTTTTCAATGGCAGCCTTTTCTTCGACCTCCGCTTTATGCCAACAGTGGCTTCGCGGTATGATTTGGGGCCACCGAATATCACGGTGCTGGCCTGATTTTTTTCAGGCGCCCGCAAACCGGGCCAAAAACAGGGGAATCACCGAAGATGAATGTTTGTTTGCGATACCACTCCGAGGCGAACGAAAGGGCTAATAGACGCAGTCCACGGACCAACCCGGCCCTGTGGCTGGTGCTCATCGGCGGGATGCTGAGCCTCTTGACCCTCAATACCGCCCGTGCCGAAGCAGTGGATTTTTCCTTACCGGACATGTACGGCAAAATGCACAAATTGTCGGACTATCGCGGCAAATGGGTCGTGGTGAACTACTGGGCCACCTGGTGCCCGCCCTGCCTCAGCGAACTCCCAGAACTGGTGGCATTTCACGAAGACCACAAAGATACCGACGCCGTGGTGCTGGGCGTCAACTTTGAATCCATCAGTGCCAAAGGCCTCCGGCAGTTTTCCGAAGAATATTTCATGAACTACCCGGTGCTGTTGAGCAAGCCCGGCCCCGACTCGGCGCTAGGCCCCATCCCCGGCCTGCCTACCACCTACCTGATATCCCCCGAAGGTGAAATTATTGCGCGGCAGGTGGGGGAGATCACTGCCAAACTGATTACTGATTTCATCGACCAGCAAGGCGTTCCCACGGAACAACCGCCGTCGGCGGATCAACAAGCCCCCTCCGTAGAATAATTATTCATTCCCCCAGCAGCCATGAGTTGCATCCAAGCGCTTGTTGTTAGGTGCGGGTCAGCAGCATGTCGATGCGTGTGGGTTAAAATGCAAAGGGTAAGTATCTGGTGAAAATTTGTATGCAGTGTTTTGTGTCCGGCCGGGTCCAGGGAGTATTTTATCGCGCCTCCGCCCGCCACGAAGCCGACCGGTTGGGCGTGACCGGATTTGCCCGCAACCTGCCGGACGGCCGTGTCGAAGTGATGGCTTGCGGCCCCAAAGCCCAGGTGGACGAACTGTGTGCATGGCTGTCCCGAGGTCCACAAAATGCCGAAGTCAGCAACATCTCCTGTCAGACGGTGGATGCCATCATCCCTGCAAATTTTACTATTGGATAGATGTCGTTTATAGAGGGTGGCGCTTCGAAATGATCAGGAAAAAGGTTGAGTGAGTTAGATCCACTTCACGCGCTTTATGTGTATACACCTCGAAGGATTCCAGATATATATTTCGAACATGCCTCCTACAAAGTAGGGGCGCAGTAACGTGCCAACAAAAGTAACAAGGCCAATTTAGTGTCAAGATGATCCAAATCGGCAGATTGGCAGTCTAGCCGGACATAGTGTCGAAGGCCAGAACACACCGTCAAGAAGTGGAGGAGTCAACCCAGGCGCCACTGCTGGGAAAGAGAAGCCAAGCACGCCTGCAACTTCACTTCGACCGCAGATATGATAGCCTGTAGCACACATAACGATAATGCACAGGGGTCTGCCCATGCTCACACATCTTTCGACACCCGCTCACACCCGCCTTCATACTCACTACATCCGCACTGCTAGTGTGTTATTTGCGTTTCTGGGCCTATCGGCCTGCACCACCACATCGACAACCTCAATTGATGCCGACAACCTCGATACAACAACCACAGAAACCGTTGACACTTCAACCACAAACACTCTGGCAATAGAAGCCACCCCTGCTCCCTCAAAACCCGCTGAAAAAAAAATGACCGTACAATCAGCGGAGACCGCGCAGGTAGCCATTAATGTCTCCTGCAAAAATGAGCCTTACAGCGAATATGAAAAGCAGTCGCGCGCCAGCATCGCAAAAGGCCTGAGCGCCACCATCGCCGGTACGTACGGCGTCGGCTTTCGCACTCTTGATGAACACAAAAAATGGAGCGAAACACATAAGGCACTATTCACTGCCGTGAATAGTGCCTGTGCAACATTAAGTCAGTGCGCAATAAAAAACCCCAAAGATAAAACCAAACAATGTGCACAGCAGGCCAATAATTTTGCGCAATGGCAAAACCTGTCAAAACAATTCACAGAAAAAGCTAGGTTAAGCGAATCCACACAACCACCCAAAATTTGTTCCTTCACCACAAATTTTGATGATGCCGCCAGTTGCTTTCATACCCTAGCCGACAACATTGATAAAACCTGTAATAGCAGTGCCTGCAAGGAAACCAGCAGCTGCTGGCGCGGCGTTGGTTTTCTCGACGGCGCCATTAACCAAGCGGCTTCTGCTTGTACGTTTATGCGCATGCCATTAGCGGAATGCCGCGGCTATATGACTGTCACTCAACGGCGTAAAACAAAGTTTAAACGCTGCACCGAAATGCAGGAAAACTTGAACGTGCGCATTATTCCAGTGCTGTAAAAAGAGGATGAAGAAGTGGAAGCAAGACAGCGATTATCACCAGTGTAGTTTGGCAAAGGCGGCTATATTTCGCGTTAAACAACTGATGGAATAACCAATACTAGCCCGAAAAACACAGAAAATTCGCAATTTTCGCCTGTATTTTTCGGGTAACTCAAATATAGCGATTGAGATTTAGGCATGGCAACACAACCTATTAATTGATTGCTTGGCTGCGTTAAAATTTCTGGCAATAGAATGACTATTCCATGTCTTTTTTCCTGACCATGAAATCAATATGACGCACAGTCAAATCTAAACTCCAAACATTATGGGTATAGATCTTGATCTACTTTTAAGCCGGGCTGATAGTCAACCGATAACGTGTTTTTCATCTTTGTGCTCATAGCCAGACTATGATGGAAAAATTAGGGGCTTAATTCATGCAACAATGCCGTTTTCGTACATGTTTTTGCAACTAAATTTAGACAACTCCTAATTTTATTCATCATCTGCCAGCCGTGCAGGCAATACGCGCTCGGCCCAATAATCCCCCCAAATGTGCAGGGTTATACCGGTAAGAATAAAACCCGCCCCCAGCCACACGTTGGAGGGAATGGACTCGTGGTTTAGTTGCTGCCCCAGTATCATGGCAAACACAGGTGACACCAGGGTGATCAACGCCACACGATTGGCTTCCACATTTTTTAATAAATAAAAATATAAACTGAAACCCAGTGCCGATCCCACTATTCCCAAATACATCAGTGCCAAACCACTGCGCAGGGGGATTTCGGTAGGAAGCTCACCATCAAAAATCAACCAGGTCACAAAAAACATCGGCGTCACATAAAACAAACTTCCACTACTTAATGTTACCCCTGACAAGTCGCCGCCTAAGCGTTTGATCCATACCGCACTGGCATTGTGCACGAGCACTGCGACCAGTATCGCTGCCGCCCCCTGCCAGGCCGTACCGGTTAGCGAAAAACCGGAGCCAAAAATCACCATCACACCAGAAAAACCCAGCAACATTCCGACAATTTTCCCTGGGGTCAAGCTGCGCTCGCGCAACCACAAGGCTGCCATAATGCCAGTAGCAAACGGATTAAGTGCGAAAAAAATTGCTACCAGGCTCGATTCGATATATTGCGAACCCCAGTACACGCAAAGCATGGCTCCGTAAATACCCAGTGCGCCCACTAAATAATTACGTCGAGCATCGCGATGCCATGGCAATCCGGGTTTGAGGATTTGCAACAACACGGCGGCCGCCAGCGCGCCTAGCACCATGCGCCCCGTCACTCCGAACAAAAATCCCCAACCCCCACTGCTCCACTGAACCGCGAGCGGTGTCGTGGACCACAACAGGATCACCCCGATGTATGCTGCCGGCACCGACATTTTTTCCTCCTTACGTGAATAGCTCTAAAAAAACCAAAAAAAAGGCCGCAGATGATGTCATCTGCGGCCTGCTGGAATTCAGTTTCTGTTTTTAAAAAACGGGCAACGTTATGAATTTCCTCCAGACCGCACAGGCAGTCGCAGCTTGGCAGCCCACATTACGGGTGGCCAAATAGCGGTGTGTCGGACACTGCTGACGAATGGGTTGCAGGAAAAATTCATGGCCTGAGTCTGGTCTCGCTCCCGTCTGCTGTCAAGCATCAGGGTCATATTTTTCATTTTTGGAAAAATAGTTGAATACGTTAAAAACATCATCAGGAAACAGGCAGCGAGATGAAATGTTCCCGATAATATTTCAGTTCACTGATGGAATCTCGAATGTCATCCATCGCGAGGTGACTGGATTCTTTTTTAAAACCCTTTGCCACGTTCGGCGCCCAACGACCAGCCAGTTCTTTCAGCGTGCTGACGTCGAGATTGCGGTAGTGAAAAAATTCTTCCAGTGTTGGCATGCAGCGCGCCATGAATCGGCGGTCCTGACAAATACTGTTGCCACACATGGGCGATTTGCCCGCAGGCACGTACTGTTCAAGAAACGCGAGGGTCTGACGTTCCGCTTCGGCCTCGTTGATGCGGCTGTTTTTTACTCGCTCGGTGAGCCCGGATTTGCCGTGCTGTTTGGTGTTCCATTCATCCATGCCTGCCAGCGCGGCGTCAGACTGATGAATGGCCAGCATTGGCCCTTCCGCCACTACATTCAATTCAGAATCGGTGACGATGGTGGCGATTTCAATGATGACGTCGTTTTGGGGATCCAGCCCGGTCATTTCGAGATCAATCCAGATCAGATTTTTGGCATGGGTGCCGGGTGTTGCATTAGGTGTCGCGCTCATGGAACCTCGCAAGTAAAAAAACCAGTTCAACTTCGTGTATTTATTTTGTGATGTTAGCAGAGCCGAGGGGCGATTGGTTGTTATACTGAGGCGACTGAGCAGCGGGCAACCGCTACCCGTGCCAAGGAATCAATGAAAACTATGAAATTTTTCGCCGTATCTCCCGTAATAATCGCCCTGCTGCTGTTCGGCCTCTCAGTCGGTGTCGCGCAATCCGCCGATAGAGCCAACGGCCAGGTGCTGCACGAAAAAAAATGCACAAGTTGTCATGGCGTGAGTCAGTACACCCGACCCAATCGCATCGTTCACACTTTCGGAGACCTGCATGCCCGGGTGGAATTCTGCGACTCGGCCGCCAACGCCAACTTTTCCCCCAGTGATATTGACGATGTGGTGGCCTTCCTCAATGCTCGTTTTTACAAGTTCAAAGAACTCGCCGAATGAACCTCAGTCCCACTCGTTTCGTCTGAATGGCTAAGCGCAAACTGACCCGCCGCCAAACCTGGCGTGCGGAAAAAATACAGGCCGAACGGCTGGCCCGGGTCGAAAAAAAAGCCGCTGTCGTCAGCAGTGAGTTAGAGGGCAGCGAACTGGGGCCGGAGCAGCCGGGCCGGGTTATTACCCGCTATGGTGCGCAGGTCGACATCGAAGCGGAAAACCGGGAGATACACCGCTGCATGATGCGGCGCAACCTGCCTGCACTGGTCTGCGGTGACCGTGTGGTGTGGCAGGCCGGGAACAACCACACTGGCGTGGTGGTAGCCATGTCACCACGCGACAGCCTGCTGGAACGGCCGGACGCCGATAATCAGCTCAAGCCGGTGGCCGCTAACATCGACCAGATTCTGGTGGTCGCCGCCGTGCAACCGGCGCTGGACCTGGACCTGCTCAATGCCTATCTGGTGGCGGCAGAATTAACCCACATTACTCCGGTGCTGGTGCTCAACAAGGTTGACTTGCTGACACCTGCGGCCCGCGAAAAACTCCGCCCCCGACTCCAGCCCTACGCCGACATCGGTTACACCCTGCTGTACGCCAGCACGCACACCGAGCACGGGCTGGATGACCTCAACACTCATTTGCGTGGCCGCACCAGTATTTTTGTGGGGCAATCCGGGGTGGGGAAGTCCTCGCTGATCCAAATGTTGCTACCGAAAGAAACATTGCGCGTGGCCACGCTGTCGGAATCCACCGGCCAAGGCCGACACACCACCACGGCGACCCAGCTGTATCATTTCCCGGGCGGCGGTGAACTCATTGATTCCCCCGGGGTGCGCGCCTTTCGGCTGGGGCACGCCAGTATCGCGCAAATCACTGACGGCTTCGTGGAGTTTCGTTCCTACCTTGGTCTCTGCCGGTTTAACGATTGCCGACACACAGTAGAGCCAGACTGCGCCTTGCGGGCGGCCATCATCGATGGGCATATTTCACAGGGCCGTTTCGACAGTTATCAGCGCATCCTCCACTCGGTGGAAAATCCCGCACGTTAATAATGCCGTGTTGACACACTGTGACCGGCATCACGGCCCCGACGATCCGCAATCCGCATACTCTCCTGATAAAACAGCATTGCGGAGCGCTATTGATGAAAAAACAGCGGGCAAAGATACTCAGCTTGGCATTTTTGATACTGGGGGCATCCACGGGGCAGGCCACCAACAGTGAGCCGCTCGGGAATCTGACCCAGGCACAGTTCAAAGAGCTGACTGCCGACTTGGGTGTCGCTCTCAGCTATAAATCCGTTATGCCCGTTGAACCCTTGGGTGCTCTTGGTTTCGATTTGGGTTTTGAGGTTTCCTCCGCCACGTTGGAGAATGATGTGCTGGAGGCCGCCAGTTCCAGCGATGTCCCCGACTCAAAACGTCACCTACACAAAGGTCTGCCGCTGAGAATGAATTTGGGAGCCTTTTACTCCTCCGTGCCTTCTCGCAATATCGGGTTGGTGGGCGGAGCCCTCAGTTACGCGGTTTTCGAAGGTGACGAACTGGCCCCCGCAGTGTCTATTCGCGGAACCTATTCTCAGCTCACCGGGGTGGATGCGCTGGAACTCACCACCAAGGGTTTGGAAGTGTCCATTTCCAAAGACTTTGCCTTATTCACGCCTTACGTCGGCGTGGGGGCTGTGAGAATGAGCAGTAAAACGAACCAACTAGGTCTGGCAAATGAAAGTCTCACCAAAGCCAAAAAATTCCTCGGCTTTAACCTGGACCTTGGGCGAATGAATATTGCGGCAGAGACCGAAAAAATCGGCGACAACACCAGCATCAGCGCCAAAATAGGGTTGCAGTTTTAAGCCGTCACTGAGAAAGTGGGGCTATCGGGATTTACGCGAAAGTATCAATTCCCATCATTTCCACCAGCGTCATGCGTTGTTCCAGTTCGGCGACCACCTGGTATTGTGCCACCGCCAATTGACCCTTCGCAGCAGGTTGTGGCTGGGGGCCTGCAGCCACAACATCGGCGCGATTGAGGCCCGTGTGAGCCATCTCCGTCGCTGCCAGATAATCGGCCAGCATCCGGCCGGTCTGTGCCCGCACCGGCAGCCGTTGCGCCACCGCTTTGGCTTGAACTGCGGCGATGCCGGAATCCTGTGGCCGAGACGAGGAAGCCCGGTCAATCGCACGCGACGGGCCAGACAAAGCGAAGCTTGCCGATGTGGGGGGACGAACCACCCCCGGCATTCCCCCGATGCTCGGTATTCCGCGATTTATTTCCACAATCCCGCCCCATTCCCTGTTTGGCGCTACTGCACTTAAACGACCACTTCCCGTTAAAGGATTACCTCGTCAAGATGCCGAGCTTTCTTTAGCCCTATGACCGAATCCAGGTTTTTAACCCCTTGAAGGGCCGCCCCCCTAAAACTGGCCCCACGAATGTCCGCTTTTTTAAAATCCACCCCACGTAGGTTAGCGCCCGTGAGCGTTGTCGCCATCAAACGAGCATTGACCAGCACGCCCTGTAGCAGATTGACGCGGTCCATTTTGGCATCACCAAAATCGACGTTGGTAAAATCGCTTTTTGTCATCACGGCATCGCGCAGATCCGCCCAGGAAAAACTGGCGCCCGTGGCGACGATATTGAACAAGTTAGCTTCACGCAAATCAGCACCGGTAAAGTTCACTTCGCGGAGATTAGCGTCATTCATTCGAGCCCTGCGCAAGCTGGCGTTGCTCATGCGAGCAGCCAACAGGTTGGCGCCACGAAAATCGGCGTCGTCCATTTTCGCACCCTCAAAATGCCCGCCCTGCAATTGGGCTTCGGTGAGGTCTGCCGAGGTCAGGTTTGCCCCGTTCAAATTTGCCCCGGCCAAATCGGCATCGTGCATTTTGGCGCTGTGAAGATCGGCGTCCTGTAAATTAACGCCGCGCATCAGAGCGTGGCTGAAGTCCGAGCCGGTAAAATCCACATCGCGTAAATCCAGTTTTTCGAGATTGGTGGAACCGAGAAAAACACGGGTGAATTTAGCGCCGGTCATTTTTGCCCCACCCAGCCGCAAACGCTGCACCCGCGCGCCATCAAAGTTGGCATCCTGAATATTGGCACCGGTCATGTCGGCATCGTTGAGGTTGGCATTCGTCAGATTTGCGTCCTCCAGGTTGGCGCCACGCAAGTCCGCGCCACGCAAATCTGCGTTGCTCAAATCAGCGCCAGAGAGATCCGCTTGCGTCATTACAGCCCAGGTAAATTTGGCGCGGCGGAGATTCGTATTCGCCAAATAGGCACGACTGAACACCACCTCGACAAAATTAAAATTGCTTAGCTGCAACCCGGCCAGGTTTCTTCCCTCAAAGGACAGTCCCTTGCCGCGTTTTCGGGTGGCCAGCGCGCGCACCAGCTCCAGCTTGGACATAGGCTTAGCGAAGCGTGCCTGATTTTCCGGCACAGGTAACCCTCCGCAGCCAGACAAGCCCAGCGCTGCCAGTGACATAACACCCAGCAACATCCAGGCTCGACTTTTCAGCCACCGCCCTCCCGTTGCCCCGCGCAAAATACCTGCTCCCATACCCACTCCCTACTTCACTTTGTTCAATCACCAAACCGTAAAGGATCGATTATAACACTGCAAAAAACTCGGGCTTTCCGAGCGTGTTCACGGGTTAGCGTCACTGTTTTTTCCACGCCACCTGATCCCGCAAATACACCGGTAACGCGGCCTCAGCCGCCACTACTTGCCCCGCCGCGAAGGCCGCCAAACCCTGCCGAGCCACCGCTGCAGCGTGGGGCAAGGCGTCACTCACCCAGCCGGTAACGACCACGCGAGCGGCTAGTTTGTCTCCATAAACCTGCCAGCCGCTGCCCACCCCCAGCCAACCGACGGCATCGTCGGGGGCGGACACCTGCTCCGGTGCCAACACGGATTCCTCACCACAAGACAACATGATGCCTTCGGCGTTCCGTTGAAAGGCTCCCCAATACACCTCGCCCATGCGTGCGTCGATGGCCGCCAGCACCCGGTCGGCCTCCGCCCCCTGAGCCAGCGCCGCCAATGTGGACACCGGCACCACCGGCAAGTCCGCGCCGAAGGCGATACCCTGGGTCACGCCCACGGCAATGCGCACGCCGGTGAAGGCCCCGGGGCCACGGCCGAAGGCAATGGCGTCCAATTGCCCCACGCCCAGCCCGGCCTCGGCCAACAGCTCGTCGATCATTGGCAGAATGCGTTCCGAGTGTCCTCGGGGTGCTATCTCGAAACGTTCGATAATGTGGTCGCCGATGGCCAACGCGGCAGAACAACCTTCGGTGGCAGTTTCCAGCGCCAGGACTTTAGGAAGATTATCGTTCATTGGCAGCGCGCTCTTTAATTGCGGTGAACCTCAAAAAAATGTTTCACGTCCGCCGCGTCTCGCGTCACCGGCATCGGCGGCAAGCTGTTGCGGAAGATGCGGCCATAGGATTTCCCGAACAGGCGGGGATCGCAGATCATCAACACGCCGGAATCTTGTACGTCACGGATTAAACGTCCCACACCCTGCTTCAGGGTGATCACCGCTTGCGGCACCTGGTGGTCAAAAAAGGGGTTCAGTCCTTGTTCGCGCATAGCCTCCAGCCGGGCCTGCAACACCGGCTCGCCGGGGCTGCTAAAAGGCAGTTTATCGATCACCACGCAAGAGAGAGCCTCGCCGCGCACGTCCACCCCTTCCCAAAAACTGCTGGTGCCGATGAGCACGGCGTTGCCCAGCTCGCGAAAGCGCTCCAGCAGTTCCGGACGCGTCAGGGTGCCCTGCACCAGCAGCGGAAAATCGATGCTGCCCTCCAGTTGTCGGGCGACTTCGCGCAAGGCGCGATGGCTGGTGAGCAGGAAAAAGGTGCGGCCGCCAGCGGCGTTGATCACCGGCCGCGCGGCCTCCACTACCGCCGTGGTGTAGTCGGGAGTATTGGGCTGAGGCAAGTCTGTGGGCACGTACAGCAGGGCCTGACGGGCGAAATCGAAGGGGCTGTCCCAGCGTTGGCTGGCGGCATCATCCAGCCCGAGGTTGCGGGCAAAATGGGTGAAGCTGTCGCCCACGGCCAGCGTGGCGGAGGTAAATATCCACGCGCTGCGCTGTTTGTCGACGTAGCTGCGAAACGTCTCGTGGATTTCCAGCGGAGTCATGTGCAGCACAAAACCCCGCGAATGGGTTTCGAACCATTGGATGTGGACCTGGCTGCCGGGCACGCCGGTTTCGGTGGATTCAATGGATTCGGTAGCGTTATCCTCTTCATAAGAGTCGGCCGTTAGCGGCTCGTCCCCCACGAGGAACTGCCCCAGTTGAACGCGCAACTCCAGCGCCCGTCGCCAGCAGCGCTCCAGCCCCTTGCCGCGCTGCGCGAGGCCGTCGAGCAACTCGGCCAGCCGGTTGAGGATGGTGAGCAAATTCTCGGCGCTATCATGGACCGAGGTTTGTGTCGCCAGCTCCTTCCAGGGGGCGCGCCGGTTATCCACCCCCAGGGCCAGACGAAAATCCCGTGCGGCCTTGTCCAGCGCGGTGAGGCAAGGCTGCATCCGGTCTTCGTCTGGGGCTTCTGCATGTACTTCGATGAGGGTGTCACGGCCCAGGTCCTGTAATTGGCGCGAGCTGAAGTTGAGACCGAAAAATACGCTGGCGACTTCAGGCAACTGGTGGGCTTCGTCAAAGATGAAGGCGTTGACACCGGGCAGCACCTCGCCAAAACCTTCGTCCCGCAACGCCATGTCGGCAAAAAACAAGTGGTGGTTTACCACGATCACATCGGCTTCTTGCGCGTCTTTGCGCGCCTGCATCACGAAACACTCGGAATATGCCGGGCAGTCGCCGCCCAGGCAGTTGTCGGAGGTAGAAGTGACCATAGGCCAGACAGGAGAGTCCTCCGGCACCGCGCTGAGTTCGGCAGTATCGCCTCGTTTCGTTTGTCGGGACCAGGCGCGAATACGCGCCAGCTGGTCTTGTTGCTGGGGGCGTGTGCGGCGGCCTTCCTGCATTTCCAGGCGATAGTGGCAAAGATAGTTGGCCCGCCCCTTGAGCAGGGCCACGGTGGTGGATACCCCCAGTGCGTCGCGCACCGTGGGCAGGTCACGATGATACAGCTGGTCTTGTAGGTTTTTAGTGCCGGTGGAGATCATCACCTTTTTGCCGCTGCCCTGACAGTGCAGCAACGCTGGCACCAGGTACGCGAAGGTTTTGCCAGTGCCGGTGCCAGCCTCGGCGATGAGCAAGCCGTCTTTTTCCAGAGTGCGAATCACCTGCTCGGCCATGGCCTGTTGTTGGGCGCGGGGGGCAAAACCCGAAAGATGTTGCGCCAGGGGGCCGTGCTCCCCCAGCAACTCAGTGATGGTTTGCATGATTTTTTTCTGTTTCAGGTGTTTGTCGGGACGGAATAATTAACCGCAACGAAATAGTCAAAGAACCGGTTGATCCGCAGGGGTTTGCGGCTCGTCCGGCGATTCAGGGGATTGCTCCCGCGACCACACCAGCGCACCGATGGCCTTGAAGCGCGCCACTGACATCGCGCCGCGCTTGGCGCGTTTAGCGGAGCCCTCCGCCGAGGCTTCAACAATCGCCTCGCGCGCGGCTTCGTAAATCTCGCAAGCGTCGTAGTTATCATCCATCAAGATCAGCATCACGCTGTCCCACTCTTGGTCCATCTTGATCTGGCCAATGCGCTGGCCGGTTTTTTTTCCGCCCTTTTTTTCCCGTGAAGGCTCGGTGAACACCGTGCGGCCTTTTATCTGTATCCGCCGCCCTTCGCACTCACCGGTGCCAATGGCATCGTAACCCCCGGCTCCCGGCTCCGCAGGCACCAATTTCATGAGCCGAATGACGTCGTGCACCGCAATTTCGTTACTGATGCCCAGCGGCTTGCCCGTGGCACGGCGAAAATCCGCCGCCAGCTTGCGCGCCTCCGCCATCAGTTTGTTTACGTCGTATACAGCCATTGCGTGCTGAACGGCCTCGTGAGTGGAAATGGAATCAAAACATTCCGTATTTGCCGAGAATCAAGGGAAGCGGGTATTCAACCGCATTTGGCATCGCATTGGAAGCGGTATCGACCTTTTGATCCTGTGGTAAGTGCTTGAATAACTGCCTGAATTGTCGTCGATTCAGCAGAATTTAGGTGGGGAGGTCCTCAATTCGAGTTGCGAGGCTTGGCGGCTCCTCAATCACTGTTGCCCCGTTAACTTGACATACATCGCTACCTAAATGGGCAAAACATCTGATGATTTGACTCCAGCGCTTCGCGGGGCAGGCTCTGACGGAAATGCAGTTAACGGGACAGCAGGGGTAAGCTATAGCCTTTTTGGAGTGGATAAAATATAGCCTATCGACGATATTAGAGGCTGGTATAAATGATAGAGAGGGGCAAAGCATTAGCTCGCTGACTGCTGAATTTGCTGAAAAATATGCCGCTCCAGCATATTCGGTATCGCCGCGTACAACCTTGAGTAAGGTTTGGGCTGAAATTTCCCGGCGATGCCATTGCCCGTTGAGGCGATAGGCCAGACGAACGTCGCCAGGCCCGGCGATGTTAGCGGGCGCGGAAGGTAATGCGACCCTTGCTCAAATCGTAAGGTGTCAACTGCACAGTGACTTTGTCACCAGTGAGGATGCGGATGTAATGCTTACGCATTTTCCCGGAGATGTGGGCGGTAACCACGTGGCCATTTTCCAGTTCTACCCGGAACATAGTATTGGGCAGGGTCTCGGTGACGGTGCCTTCCATTTCAATTGATTCTTCTTTTGCCATGCGCTGCGTCTGTACTCTTTAAGTGACTGGTGATGGAAAAGGGGCTACTCGTGCGATTGATTCAGTGACTGTGTAAAGTCTGTCTCAAGGGCAATGGATGTAACACCGGGGGCGGTTGTGTCGCCGTTCAAACCGTGGGCAACTCGAATCCACGCGGGATAATGCCCTAAAACGAGCCAAGTATCAAAACACTTCACTTCAGAAGGTGGGCTGAGGTGTTTTTGTTCGGGATGAAATCCCCGGCGTTGGGCGCCGAGGTCTGTAGCGGATTTTTTCGGTGCTCGCTGTTATGCGCAAACGGCAGACTTCCAAGGCTCGGTTTTCCACGCCACCGATGGATGAATCGACTCCTGTACAATCACCAGCTCCATGCCCAGCAAGGACGTGACTGCCTCAAAATCTGTGGGGTTATTTAGTTGTTGCTTCAAGCACTCGAGATGCGCGTAGTTCATATACAGCGTATTCGGGCCGTATCCGTGCTCTTGTTCAAACTGCTGGCTAACATTGTAGATGAAGCTCAACATGGTTTTCCCCTTTTTGATGCGGCTCGTCTGCCATGAACGGGGTTGTTGCAATGGCAGGCGTCGCTCTTATTCCCGGTTATCGTCCAGGAAGGGGATCGCTTGAGATGATTGAGGTGAAACGGTATTTTTTCGCTTTTTTACGTCGCCGTCGGCAACGAGAAGGGCATCGTTTCCTTCCGGTCAAAATTTTGCCAGCGGCCGTCCAAGAATAGCTCAATGGGACGATATTCCTGTTTGTATTGCATTTTTCGACAGCCTCCAATCCAGTAACCGAGAAACAGCCAGGGCAAGGCACGTCGCGCGGCCTCTTGAATTTGCCACAATAACACCAGCCGCCCGAGGCTTTTGTCCGCCATGGCCGGGTCGAAGAAGGTGTATACGCAGGAAAGCCCCTGGGTCAGTACGTCCATCACCGCCACGGCCACCAATTGCTGGTCGGCACGGAACTCCACGAACTCGGTGTGGGCCCAGTCGCAGTTGAGGAATTCCAGGTATTTGTCGGGGTCCATGTCGTCCATGCCGTCGCCGTGGTGGCGGGTGCTGATGTAGCGCCGATACAATTCGAACTGTTCTTCCCGAAATTCCGGTGCCATGGTGGTGACGCTGATCTCCGGCAAAACCCGCCGGGTGCGCCGCTGAATGCGGTTGGGTGTGAATTGCGCCACCGGTAACCGGGCGGCGACACAGGCCCGGCAGTGGGGACAGTGCGGGCGGTACACATGGGCGCCGCTGCGGCGAAATCCCAGCGCTGCCAAGGCGCTGTATTGAGTCATGCTCATGAGGGCATCAGGATCGGCGAATACGGTGATCGCGGTGCGTTCAGGCAGATAACTACAGTCGTGGGGGGCGCTGGCAAAAAACTGTAGCGCGGATGCAGGAGGTGGCCGGGAGTCTCCGGCGCTGTGTTTGCTCATGCCGGAGGACAGTCGTCTAGTTGCCAGCAGCCGGGGTGACCGGGCGCGTCGGCGAACTGTTCAAGCAGCGCGCTGAAGTCCGGGCGGACGATGGTTTCCGCGCCCAGGCTTTCGAGGTGCAGGGAGCTGACTTGACAGTCGATGACCGCAAAGCCCCACTGCGCCAGTTGCTTTACCAAGTGTACGAAGGCCACTTTGGAGGCGTCGGTGCATCGCGAAAACATGGATTCGCCAAAAAATATCTGGCCCAGCGCCACGCCGTAAAGGCCGCCCACCAATTCATCATCACGCCAGCATTCCACCGAGTGAGCCACTCCCAATTCGTGCAATTGCTGGTAAGCCTGTTTCATTTCCTGAGTGATCCAGGTGCCGGTTTCCTGTTGCCCCTCGACCCTGCGCGGTTGGCTACAGGCCGCGACGACGGCGCTAAAGGCGGTGTCGGCGCTGACCCGGAACGGATGTCGGCGCAGGGTTTTGCGCAAGCTGCGGGAAATTTTCAGGTGCTGCGGAAACAGCACGGCGCGGGGATTAGGCGCCCACCAGAGTATGGGCTGGTCGTCGTTGTACCAGGGGAATATGCCACTGCGATAGGCTGCCAGCAGACGTTCGGGGCTGAGGTCGCCGCCCACCGCCAGCAGGCCGTCCGGCTCGTCCAGCGCCAACCGCACATCGGGGAATATGCAGGACGTATCCTGTGGGTCGATCCAGAAGGGGGCGAGACCACGCAATGTGACGGTCCTTTATTCGCAGGGATGAATGGCAAGTGCAGTGCCGTGAATATGCATTCTATGACATTGTCGGTAGTCAGGGCTGGAGTCATAAGCGGCTCTGCCTAGCCCCCTCCAATCCTCCACTGCATGCGGTCGAGGGCGAAGGTCTCGCTGCCATCGGCGTAGCGTTCATGGATCAGGGGCAGATGCGAGCCCGGGGCCGGACGGTCAGAGGCAGCAAGGATCAAGCGCACTTGCTGGCCATCGGGCAATCGTACCATGACCACGGATAGCGCATTCTCCGTTGCCGCCGACGACAATGACATCACCTCAGCGGTGACATTCTCCAGCGAAACCCGCTCCGTCGGCCAACTCAGCCAGGCCCACAACAACAGCCCCAACAGCCCCACAGCTATCAGCCAAGCACTGATATTACGCCTCAGAATATAGAGATCAGCCAACCTTTGTCCCAGACCCATGTCGTAGCCACCTTTCTTTCTTTCGCCAACCCGCAACAGGCTCGGCAGCAGGATCAGGGTGAACATGATGCTGACACTCATGCTACCGACGATAAACGCCGCCAAGCCACGATACAACTTACTGCTCGCACCCGGCATCAGCAGCAGAGGTAGCATGCCGAAGACGCTGATGAGGGTGCTCATGAGAATCGGCCGCAGGTGCATCGCCTCGGCCACCCTTCAGGGCATTGCACTAGTTTTACTTGAAAGGGGAATGTTCGCCAAGTGATTCGATGTAGTGCTCCATGCCCCGGGTCTCGTGACAGAGGAAATCTTCGATGGCCACGCGAAATTCCGGGTCGGCGATCCAGTGACAGGACCAGGTAGGGGTGGGCAGGAAGCCGCGGCTGATTTTGTGCTCGCCCTGAGCACCAGGATCGAAACGTCTCAGCCCCTGTTCAATGCAGTATTCCAGGCCCTGGTAGTAGCAAACCTCGAAATGCAGATTGTCGAAGTGGGCGTCACAACCCCAGTGCCGACCGTAGAGCGTGTCCGCGTCGCGAAAACAGATGGCGCTGGCCACGGGCAAGCCGTCTTGTGCATCGGGGTGTTCGGCCACTATCACCAGCAACTGGCCGGGCAGGCTGTGACTGACCTCCTGAAAAAATGCCCGCGACAGGGTGGCGTATCCCCCCAGCCGCTCGTAGGTGGACACATAGTGACGATGCACAGCCTGCCACTGCGTATCGGTGAGTTGTTCCCCGAGCAGGCGATGCAGGGTGACGCCAGACTCCGCAACCGCGCGCCGTTCACGGCGGATTTTTTTGCGCTTGCGAGCGGTGAGGCGGGCAAGAAAATCGTCGAAGTCTCGATAATGATCGTTATGCCAATGAAACTGGCATCCCATGCGCACCAGCAGACCCTGCGAGGCCAGTACCGAGCGGTCTTGCCCATGGGGGAACAGGCAATGCAGTGACGACAGCTGTTGCCGCTGGGCATTTTCGATGAGCAACCGCACCAACGCGCTGGCGACGGTGCCACGCTCCGCACCAGGCGTGACCAGCAATCGTGGCCCGCTGGCCGGAGTGTAGGGGATGGCTGCCACCAGCTTGGGATAGTAGCGCAGACCGCTGCGCTGGAAGGCGTCCGCCCAGGCCCAGTCGAACACCAACTCGCCGTAGGAATGGTGTTTCAGGTATTGCGGGACGGCACCCACCAAGTTGTTATCGGCATCGAACAGCAGCACATGCTGCGGGGTCCAGCCGGTGGCCTCGCCCACACAGCCATGTTTTTCCAACGCGCTGAGGAATTCGTGACGCAGAAAGGGTGTGTGTGTGCCGTCCAGGGCATTCCAGGCGTCACGGGAGACATCACTCATGCTGCTGATGAGGGTGCTACGCATGCCGCAACGATACATCAGGCCTCAGGTTTTGAGGCAATCGTGCCGCCACTGAGGTTAATAAGACCGTCTTTAATTTAGCGAAAATCGGGTTTGGCGGAAATGTGGTGCGCAACAAATGGCCTCTGAAGAAATAACCGTCGACATCGGCGGCAGCATCCAATTGCAATTTGTGGGAGACGATGACACCCGTCACACGGCGCGGATGATCGGCTGTCTGGTTGGGCAGAGCATGTTGGTCACCACGCCGAAGGTAAACGGCAAGGTGATCATGGTGCGCGAGGGGTTGCCGGTGGTGGTGCGCATGATGTCGGGCAAGGACATCGTAGGCTTCTCCGCCACCGTGCTCTGCACTAACATGAAGCCCTATCCCTACATTCACCTGAGTTATCCCAACGATGTGCAGGCCGTCACGGTACGCAAGGCCTTGCGAGTGAATCTGGACCAAACGGCGACAGTGCGTTGTTGCTTGCCCAACACCCGCGAACTGGACCCAGACAGCGAACCCCTTACTGTCACCGTGCGTGACATGAGCACCAGCGGCGCGCTGTTGGTCGCCGGAAAACCGCTGGTGAGTGAGGGAAAATTTGTTGTGGTGAAGTTGCGCATGGATGTTGCAGGCGTTGCCGAAGACTTGTCGATCATGACGGTAGTGCGCAACGTACGTGCGCAACGGGACGAAAACAGCAAAAAAAAACATTATTTGCACGGCGTAGAATTCCGTTGCTCCACGCGCCGTGAATCGGTGATGCTGCACGCCTACGTTTACGAAAAAATCGTTCGCGGCCAGGGCTGATTGGGCCGCAGCTCCCATTTTTATCCTTCCAGGTTGTCCAGATAACGTTCCGCGTCCAATGCCGCCATGCAACCGGTGCCAGCCGAGGTGATAGCCTGTCGGTAGATGTGGTCGGCCACATCGCCTGCCGCAAACATGCCTTCGATGCTGCACGCTGTGGCATTGACTCCAACCCAGAGGCATAACTGATGCTCTTTTCAATACTGAACATATCATCGGGCCGGTAATGTCATCTCCAAAATGCCATCATGAGTACTTAACCATACACTCTGCTGCCCACCTTCTTCGATAGTTTCTGCATCGAAAATATAACCAGGGTAAATTTTTAAAATAGACTTCAGCTCTGTGGACAATGTCTGATATGCATACCACTTTAACCTATCCGGAAAGTGATCAAGAGGTGTTTCGCTTTTTATCGTTATATCTTGGGCTTTCTCGGTTTCACAATTCCAAATAAATAGCTGCCGTCCAAGCACGGCATACAGTAAGTTTTCATGAATTTCGATATAAGAAACATAACCGTTTTTCACGATCTCTGCGGTTTGCTTACTCTTGGAGAATCGCACTAAACCATCATCGCTAGCAAGCCAGACAAAATCCGTCTGACAAGGATCCAAAAGGATTTTTTTTGCCTCTCCAAACGGCATGCCTTCATCGCGAGTCCAGCGTTGTTCTTTTGAACCATTCCAGGCACGCAGTCCTGCTCTGTCTTGGCTGTTTTGTCCTCCAACAGCCCACCACGTCGTACCATCAAACGCCACATCATTTAACGATTTCCAACCGGTTTTACCTAAGGGCAATTTATTAACAGCGAGGGTAACTGGATCAATCGTGTAAAGCCCTCGATACGAAATAGCAATAACCGCACCATCGTAAAAACGCAATGTTTTAGCTATCGTGTTTGGAATTGTTTTCCACAGGCGATTTTTTGTATCGAAAATACTGATTGGGTTACCCGCTACCCACAGATTATTATTAATGTTTAATAAGCCCCGTGTTTGACGTGCGGTCTCTTTCCAAGGTGGGCGATGGGCAATAACATTCCCTTCATCAATGCTGAATAAACCGTTATACGAAGTAAGCCATAACCGGGAATCTGTTGCAGTCCGAAACAGACTTCCTCTGACCAATTTTGAATTTCGAACCACCAATTCCCAAACATCACCATCGTTAGCGAGTTTGGCGATGCATTGCGGACCAAAATAATATGGTTTGTCATCAATCAATTCAATTTTTGCTGGGCCTTGCTGACAATTTGCTAATACATTGCGGCCAATAATAATCCGCTTTAATGTATTTGATGCATAATTGAAAAAAAACATATCGTTATCATAATATAGGCCAATCCATAAACCCTGGCGCTGATCATCCACCGTGATATCACCCAACCAGGTGTCTCGACTTCCGCTAGGGGAATGCGATTTTTGTGCGGTAATTTCTTCAATATTCACTAGGGTAGTTATTGTTTTTACCGTTGAATTCAGTCGTAAAATTTTTGTATAACTATCATTAATAACCAGGTCACCATTATCTATTTGTTGAATAGAGATACCAGATATGATTTTTGCAAAAATCTCGCCTGTATTGGTGGATTTCGAATAACGAATGACTTTGTCTTGCTCTAACAGCCATAACCAGTCGGCATTGTTTTTGTCAGGGATAATGTCTCGAATATTAAACGATCTGCGTGATGCCGGCTCAATATGGTCAATCGTCTTATCTTGTAATCCAAAACGCATAAAGCTGCTTCCTGTTATCATCCAGAGATAATCATCATCTGCAACAATTTTCCTTGTTTGTGCATCAGAAAGCCCTTCCGCTACTGTCCATTTTTTCCATTGTTTTTTTGCGTAACGATAACTTACTAAACCTCCTTCTGTTCCTAACCAAATCGTAGGATCTTCACTATCGATATAAGCTGAATCCAAAACAAAATCAGTATTGCTATGGACAGAAATATGTGGATAGTTCTTCATTTTTGTTGCCGTAAAAGCAACCGTGATAATTTCATCCGGCATCGTCATATTGGAAGGAGTAGGGAGAGAAGGCGTATCGATAGCGGGAATAAAATTAGGGACCGGATAGTGTGCTGTTAATATTTCTTTATCCACCGAATACAAAATATTTTTATCCGCAACAGCAAGATGATCTCCACCAAATTTAAGGGTAGATATTTTTTCAGCTTGTTTATTATAAACGTCAATTCGTTTGTCATTAATTGAGCCGAGGTAAATAAAGTTTTTGTCATCTATTGTAATATCCCATGCCCAGGAGAATTCACCATCTATAAAATATTTCAGTTCTCCTTCTAAATTTAACACTTGCAAACGATACCAACTTAAAACAACAATATAATTTTTATTGTTTGCTATAGCCGTAGTAGAACTAAAACTATTTGGCTCAGACCCGTGTCCAATTTTTTCCCATATTTTCATTAACTTCGAGTTGTATGATCTGATACCATCGCTTAGCAAAACTAGTAGCTGCTGATTTCCCGAGCGAGAAATATCACTTAGCCTGTCATCAAATGGAATATGTTTAACTTCTTTTCCAGCCTTGTTAAATTTCGTATTAGCAACAAAAAAACTACCGTCCTCCATCACATTAAAATTGAAATTAAAATGTTGATCCGATGGCAGTTCTTTGGGAAGAATAAATGGGGTTTCCTGAATGACATGACCAAAATAATCAAATCGTATAATACGCGAAGGATTGGTAGCCACTGCCCATAGGTTTCCCTGAGGGTCTGCTGCAATATCAGCGATGCCTTCTACATCAACAGCCCAGGCTCGAGCATGCGTGCTTGCCGTTTTTAGTACTGGCAAGCGCGCATCCATATAGTTTATTAGCCGTAGACTGGCTCGGCTATAAGGCGGATTAACAAAAGAAAGGAAATCTAATGCTTCCCGGGCTTGATTCGCACCCTGGTCGCGGTTTCGCCAGCGAGCCAATATTTCAATGAAATATGGGTGGATATTTTGGTTGGTATTTATAAATTTCTGTACGTCCGTTGGGCTTGCTATGGCGCGCAAAGTGAGGATCAATAGATACGCAGCCGTTTCATGCTCATCTATGGCGAATAAGCTATCGAGAACATCTAGATATTTTTCTGCCGCGAGCATATAGGCATTATTCGCGTAATCTGCGTTAGCTGCTTCAAATTTATCCAATATATAATCGTGATAAGTTAAATAGGAAGTGCCTAGCAAGCCGCCAATAAACAATAGCAATACGATCCATTTGCGCACTTTGCCCCACACAATATCACCAAGTATATCGCGCAGTATATGTAATACTTATTGCACTACCCGCTTTAATCTCAACCAAATAATTTAAAATATTATTTTTTATGCTGTATTTATGTGTAGCATCGACGATGCTTACAACTGAACTACGATCAAGATACTCTCGCACCAATATTTCATATGCTTGGTTAGTGGAATTTTTCAAGTCTATTTTATATGTTTCCTCTATAACTCGATCACGTTCGATGACATCAAACGTTAATTGTGTTCGCCTTGCCAGCAATTCGTTCTCTGGATTGACATCCAGTTCCAATTGCTCGCCTTGTCGAACCCGGCCCAAATATTGAGTGCTAATTAAGATATTATTCGCATCATAAATACGCAATTTCGATGCTGGAAGTGGATGCAATATATTTTTTTTATTTTGCAGTAAAACCTGCATAACTTGCCATACTTTTTTCTGGCTGCGCTGATTGAATGCCGAGTTAGAACGCTGATATCGGTCATTTTGACTGAAATATTGTTTGTCTCTTATCATACCTTCATAAACAAGTTGGAATTTAATTGGAATATCAGTGTATTGATAAAGTAGTGCCTTGGTCTGACTAAATGACGGAATTGAAACAGTTTCAGATATTTTATGCGCATACACCTTAACCCATGCTGGCATAGGCTGATTTTGATAAGCACGATTACTGATGAAACGGCCAATCGCAGAGAAATCTTGTGAATTTTGTTTTGTAGGTGGCGCCGTATTTTCAATCAACATTACTTTGACATTTTCAAAATCAAGATTACTGGAATTGTCAATCGACACCCAACTAGAAATATCAACACGGTTATGATTGATTTGCATATCGATATTTGACTGCCATGTCACATTCGTTACTTGATATGTCAGCAGAAATTTTTGTTTTTCTTTTCTAGACTCAGAAAATTTAAGATACAAACTTGGCGACTTAAGATGTAAGCCTGGTGATTGAAGGCTTTTAGTCAATGCTACTACGGCAGAATCATTGGCAATTTTATCGGCCATACCCAGCTTTAAAATTGGGTAACGTTGACCATGATTCGGGTCGAATGATTTTTTAGTTAGAGTTTGCTCAATGATTTGGGGTGCTGTTTTATCAACAGGTATAATTTTTATCGAATCAGGAATAATACCCGTGGAAAGTTCATCAATTCGATAACTCAATTGATTCGGCTTCATTTGAATTGAAAATTCAGCATGAACAACCGTGTTGGATTTTTCAATGAGAGTTATCGCTTTTATCTCCGCATTAGACGGATGACCGGACTCATCTGCCAGCACGTTACTATTGAACGTTACAATCAGGGTGAACAACAGTAGATGTTGAAATAATTTGCCGTGCCACAGGGCCCGAACTGCGCTATTTTCATCATGTGACTTTTCTTCAAACGCCCAATGAGCTTGGCG
>JAADHZ010000165.1 GCA_013151575.1 Gammaproteobacteria bacterium | reverse complement strand
ATCAGGGCCGACTCGATCATTTGCAGAGATACCTGCCGCAGGTCGTAGCGTACCTGGATGATGTCCGGGGTGAGGGCGCGGACCTCTTCAATGCCTTTCACCCCCAGCAGTAGCCGACTCGCCTCCCGGGCGTCGTTGGCTTCCGGATTGTGGTCACGAAAGTGGATTTCGCGTTGTTTGATGAAATCAGAATACGGCGCGCTCATCCCCAGATCCTAGCGTTTGGCCACAGATAATCAAGTGTTGATTGGGCAAAGGGTGGGAGGTAAATAAAGTGTAGGTGGTTTTTCGTTCATTGGTTGGTTGACCCATTCAAGGATGGGAAACAGGGTAGAAAACACACAAAAGATCCAGTTGTTCCTATTTCCCACGTTAATGCATTGATTGTCGGGGAGGTTATTATGTGCCGGTAGCCCTGCGTCGATAACAGCGCCTGCACGGCCGTGTCTTGATCGTAGTCGTGTTCCAGTATCGGCCAGCCCGGTGACGCCAGAGGTGTTGACAAAATTATTAGGGTCTTTAGAGTGAGTAAAATAGCAGGGAAGCGGCATCCGCAAAATTCTGTTCAATAGCCTGGTTTGGTACGGCAAGGATTAGGGGTCGGCTCTTCCATTATTCGTTTTTTAGGAGGGGAAAGATGAAGACGCCCGCAGGGTTTGCCAGGAAAAGTTTACTCGCCGCATTATTGTTCCCGTTGCTTATTATCACCGGATGTAGCGGTGGTGGGGGAGGCGACACCCCACCGGCCGACTCCCCACCGGTTCCGGTGTCAAAAAGCGTCTCCGGGACGGTGACACAAAAAACCGGCATATCTTCAGTGGCTGCCACAGACGCCACCGTCACTGTCAATTCCTATGACAGCAATGATGTCCAGATAGACACACAAAACTTTCCCATTCCCGCCGGTTATTTCAGCCTTGACCTGGATATGATCGATAATGGTTATTTGGTGTTGCTGGTGAAAAAGGCGGAATTCACGGATTACGCACAACGTATTGATTACGATAGCCCCGCCGATGTGGACATCGTTGCCGAACTTCGCGCAGTACAAGTGGTTTATTCCACGCCGGGGCAGGTGCTCAAATCTTCCGGTGAGACCGTTCGCGCCTTCAGTTTTGCCGTGGTGAAATATCCTGATGGCACACGCAAGGCTGTTGCTGGCAGAGGACTACAGGCCGCCAAAGCGGCAGCGGATACCATCACCGAGTTGGAAGTCATGATCCCCGTGGGCACTGTGCCAGCAGGCACAGACACCCTTATTGGACGCATCAGTAATTTTGATTCATCAGACCCGGCCGATGCGGCCAACTTTCCCGGTGATTACCGAGATAGCGATGGTAACTCGCTGGTGTCACTGGCTTTTGACTATATCGACATCACCAATGGGAGTGGTGAGAACCTGGGCGCATTGGTGACTGCGGCCAAGGCCAGTGGCTTGATAAGCAAGGCGGCAGCGGACGAACCGACCATGATTACGCGCCGCATCCCGTCGGGCAGTTGCAGTGCCTTGAGTATTGGCGATATGAACGACAGCCTGACGGGATTTCAGGTGCCCGTTTATACCTATAGCCCTGTTTCCGGACTCTGGGATCTGTTAGGCAATGGCACGGTAGTGAATAGTCTGGGTACCATGGTTGCCGCCGTTGAGGTTACTCCAGAAAACTGCCGGAGCAATGGTTTTTCTCTGTCGATAGAAATCGTCAACGAGGACTTCCTGAAGTCCTGGTGGAATCTCGATTATCCGCTCATTTTTGACCAGCCCACCGAAGTTTGCATTACCAAGACCTTTGAGGACCAAGACGGGAATCCTTTAACGGGACTTTATGTGAGTCTCAATGACGATGATGTCAGCAGCAGCTTTAGCCCGGTTTACGGTTATACGGACAGCAACGGCCAGGTGACTCTGACCTCTCTTCGCCTCGATAATACGGATACCGATCTTGCGGCATCCCTAACGTACTGGAGCCGTTTCGACGGCAACTACGGGGCGGAGGCGGTCACCCTGGGTGAAGCGCCCAATTGTACTCAGCTAACCAATGTCGTGACGGTCCCACGCACTTGCAACGTCAGTGGCGTGGTAACGAACGAAAATGGCGTCGCCAAGGAAGGTGTCTTTGTCTGGGCGAGCGGCGCACTGTACGACTATCGTTCGGACTCCACCGACGCCCAGGGCCGCTTCGATATGGAAGTGCGTTGTGAAACGGACTACACGGTCTATACGGGTTATACCTTCAGCCTGGCGGCACAATTTAACGTCAACAATACAACAACCGATTTTCCTGCCTATGAACAAAGTGATGATGGCTCGGCGCTGACTCTCAAAAATATTCAACAGGCCAACAACGCACCTTATGCCTGGGGTTACTTGAGTTCCTACAGCATGCGAAGCACGGGTTCGGTGACGGCGTTTATTTATGGTTATGACTGGGATGGCGATAATCCCCTGAACTATTCGCTTGATGTGGGTGGTGCATTGACGCTCACAGGTAGCATGACGGGTTTGCTGGATGGGGTTTGGGTGGAACAGGCCATCACCGGTCTGATGGAAGGTACGTACGTGTTAAGCCTGACTGTCACCGATAGCTTGGGTGCAGAGACGATGGTTAGTCTTGGCACATTGACCGTCAGCGACACTAATCAGCCGCCTATTATTTATTACGCCTTCCCCGACCGGACGAACGTCGGGCCTGACGACACGGTGAATTTATACGCCTATGCGTACGATTCTGACAATGATCCTGTCAGCTATGAGTGGGTCGTTGTTCACAATGGCAGCGGTGATGGTGCATCCACGATGGCGGGTAATGCTTCGATAACATCGTATGTCATACCGTCAACGGCCGAAGATGGCGACACCTTTGATGTCACGGTAACGGTGAGCGACGATCAGGGTGGCTCTGCCACTAGCACCTTCCAGCTCATCTTGGACAACAGCGCCCCGGTGATCACCCGTGTCTTGCCGGGGAATGTGAATGTGCTGTTAGGGACAAGCAGCGTGGATATATCAGTGGCTGCGTATGACCCCGATGGCGATACCGCCGCTCTGGCTTATAACTGGACCGCCGATGGTGTCAGTTTTGCTACCACGGCCAGCGCCACCTTTAACATCCCCGCTAACGCGGTCGGGGGTGATTCATACGCCATTCAAGTGACCGTGACAGATCCACTGGGCGCTGCTGCGGTTAGGCAATTTACCGTGAGCATTAGTGGTACCAGCGGCAGTGGCAATGTTGACATTATTGTCCAGTAACACGGGTGTGAGGAGCATGAAATGAAAAGTATGCAAAAAAACAGTTTTCCCCTGGTTGCGGCGCCGGTTCTCCTGTTCTTGATCCTGGGTTTGATCGCCTGTAGCCCTTCCAGTGAGGCGCCAGCCGGGAGTACGGCTGAAGTGGATGAGATTGCCAAAGTAAGCTTCAGCGCCAGTTTTTCGGGCGATGGCCAGGCGGCCAAGGCCCTCATTGGTTCTGGTGTCGCATCCATCGTTATTGAAGTGGCGGCGCTGGTAAACGGGACTCCGGGTACGTCACAAATTCTCCCGGAACTCTCTCCCGCCAGTCCCCAGGCATCCATCTCGTTAGTCCCCGGTGACTATGTGTTCACGGCCAAAGCCCTGGATGCCTCCGATGTCGAAATCGCTACAACCAAAACTGCAGGAACCCTGCTCACTGGTGACAACACCGTCATCATGACCTTTTTAAACGGTGAATGGACATTTCAGGATGCTGCTGGAAACAACACACCCATTGAGCTGAGTAATGGCCGAGTGCTGGATGGTTTCAGTCTTTCCACATATGTTTTTAGGGGCGAGGCAATGCCAGCCAAGGCTGCTGATTTTTCCAATTTCGGAAACTCCAGGTACGCATTCGATTGGACGACCAGTCCGGTATTGCCACCATCGCAGATGAGTGGCCTTCAGCAGTACTCACAATTCTCGGGTGGAACGGCGGCCGATGCCAATAGTTCCAGTATATATGGTGGAAATTACAATCTGACACAGCAATGCAATAATTACTGTGTACAGAAAGTTGGTGACACCGAGATTTGGTTTCTGGGCGGTGAGTTCGAGGGCTATGTTGACCCTTTCTTACCCGATGAAGTTTTAGACCCAAATATCGATATTGCGCAATACGCAACCACCACCGTAGTCGATGGAGATACCATTACAGGCAATCTGCTTGAATTAAACGTGCTGTCGAAGAGCGTGAATTTTGTGCAGGTCGCTGCCGTTTCCGCTTCAAAGACAATCGCCAATGGTCTGCCGCTGGGCTCAGCGAAAGGTCGTCTGGCGGCCCTAACCTCAGCCCTGAATGTCGCGAGCAAGGCGGCCCAGTCGTCACCCAATACCGCCTTTGAGCCCCTGGCCGTCACATACTATCAGCATGCTGTTTGCGGCCCCAACGGTGGTGATACGGGTGATTGGGTTTTTTACGATGTTTTTTACGATGATGGTGCCACGGTTTGCTACGAAGGTGGATATATAAGCACTTTTACCACACCTAACCTAGGTCAGTACTCGTGGGGCATTGAGCAAACGGGGAGCGATGAGGGTGAGTGCCAAATGGATAGAGAGGTCTCACCCTATAGCTGCTGGGACCAAAACGGAGACGGTATCGTTGATACCGGTACATATCAGCTGACTTATTATCTGGAATATTCAGAACAACTAAATGTCTATATCTATCCAGTTATTGCCAAGGGTGTACCTGCTCCTTAACACGTGTTCTGTTTGCAAAATAACGGTTTAAGGCTTTTTTCGGCGGCCCTTGTGGCCGCTTTTATTTTTCTGCCGACAAACAAAACTTAGCCTGAAGTGCGTGTTGCCACTCAATAACGGATTGTTTTTTTGTTCTTCCGAAGACAAGTATCTAGCGCATGAAACAACACATTTACTGTTCTGTAACCCTTTCTCTGGCTTTTATTTCAGGACCACTTTTTGCGTCAAATACCCCCAGCCAAAATCGCCTTTATAAAGAAGGTGAAATATTAGTTAAATATCGAACGGAGAACACGGTTTTATTACGGTCGTTCGCAGTTAAGTCTATGCCCCTTGGGGCCACAGTTTCTTCGAAGTTGCGGTTGCTGAAATTACAAGGTGGCAAATCAGTGGAAGAGATTGTGGCTTTGCTGCGCCAAGACCCCAACGTGGAGTTCGCCGAGCCAAATTATTGGGTGCGTAAAGCCGTAACGCCCAACGATATGCGCTTTAGCGACCAGTGGGCGATGACCAATATTGCGGCGACTTCAGCCTGGGATTTACAGACAGGATCAACGGACATTATTGTTGCCGTCCTAGATACCGGTGTTGATTACAATCATCCGGATCTGGCCCCAAACCTCTGGCAAAATTCAGCGGAGGCTAACGGTGCGGTGGGCGAGGATGACGACGCCAATGGTATCGTCGATGATGTCTGGGGTGTCAGTTACAAGGGCGCTATCGTTGTGGGCGACCCGTTGGACGATGATACGGCAGATTCCCATGGCACCCACGTCAGTGGCATTGTCGGCGCGGTGGGAAACAATGCACAAGGAGTCAGCGGCCTAAACTGGTCTACCCGCGTGATGGCGGTGAAAATTCTTCATGGGCCGCTGGGTCTTGGTAGCATGTCCGATATTATCAAAGGCATCGACTACGCCATTAGCAATAATGCCAATGTCATTAACCTGAGTTTTTCTATTCCCAATTACTCCTATGCTCTGGAATCAGCAATTGATGACGCGGATGCCAATGGTGTGCTGGTGGTGTCCGCAGCGGGCAATAGCGGCGCGGATCTTGATCAAAGCAATGCGTCTCCCGCGTCTATCAAACGTCCAAATAATATAACGGTTGCGGCAACCACCATTGGCGATACGCTGTCTTCATTTTCAAACTATGGACAAACTACCGCTGATGTCGGCGCCCCGGGTGGTGCGACGTCATACACGGTAACCGGAATACTCAGCACCATGAGCCCCATCGCGGGTCATGGTGATTACAATTACATTGCGGGAACCTCAATGGCGGCGCCGCATGTGAGCGGGCTGGCGGCATTGATATGGAGCCAATATCCAACGCTTGACCATCACCAGGTCAAAGCGAGGATCCTCAACAGCATTGACGCAATACCTGAGTTAGAAACCAAAACCATCAGTGGCGGCAGAATCAACGCTTACAATGCACTGATCAATCCGGATAACGCCGCCATTTTCCACATAACTCCCAGTACAGTGACAGCCGGTGATCCCGTCACAATTACGGGTGCCAATTTTGGCGCGACTTTTGGTGCTACTACAGGCACGGTGACACTCGGTTCTACGCGCCTGCAAATTGTATCCTGGAATTTATCGGGAAAATCTATTGTGGCGAAAGTCCCGCTTTGCATAGACTCCGGTGAGGTACGGGTTAATGGTGAGGGAAATGATTTCCCGTTGACCGTGACGGACAAGCGGTGCTCCAGTGGAAGCGATGGTGACAATGATAGTGATAGTCGTTGTTTTATCGCCACGGCAGCCTATGGCAGCCACTTGCATCCCAAGGTTCGTGCGTTGCGACGATTCCGTGACGAGTATTTGTTAAGCAATACGCTGGGGCAAAATCTGGTCAACTTTTACTATCGCATCAGTCCGCTACTGGCAGATTTCATTCGCGAAAGCCCATGGTTGAAGCAGGCTGCTGTTTGGGCGCTGGGGCCTATTGTTTATGGCGCAGAAAAGGCGCTCGCCTTGTCGGCAAAACCACCCACACGAAAAAGTGATCCGGTGCCAGCCTCCACCACTGAAAATACGAAAGAGATTTTGCTCAAGTTCAAACTCCATGTCCCGGAAGATCGCCGCCAGGAAATTCTCAAAGAGGCTGGTGCCGTGATTCAAAAACTGTCACGCATTGATGTGTACCGCCTTGGCTTTACGGATCCGCAATCTGCGAAAAAAGGGCTAAAAAAACTCTCCAAGCTGCCAGAGGTAGACTATGCGGAGCCCAACTGGCCCATTAGGAAATCTCAGCCATAAATTTTCCTGCGAATTAATGAATTGGCAATTAAGGGGTCCAATTAAGGGGTCCAATTAAGGGGTCAGAGCCCTTTAGCTGGACTATTCGGCCTTCCTCGTCGCGCTTGTCCAATTTTGGTTTTTAGTTTCCGCTCAATTTTTTCTCGAAAATCATCATTACCCAATGGAGTGCCCGTTTGCCATGCTGCGTGAATGGATTTTAATAGTTCATCATCAATGTGCGACTTAAATAAGCTCTTATAATTTTTACAACGTAAAACCCGTGTTTTACCCATCACCGTATACAGCGCATGTTCAGTTACGATGTCGCCTTTTTTTCCTTGCGCATTGTAACGATAACTGCTCCAACGATAGTAACTCGGTGAACGCACCATATTTGCCCGAACCGGGTTTAATTCAATATAACGCATGCAGATCAGCAAATATTGCTCATCACTAATCAGCGATGCCTTATACCGCCCTTCCCAAATGCTGCCACTCGTGCCATATGTGTAATTGATGTAAGGAACATACCGCCTGCCAATATATTGCATCATCCGGCTGACCCCTTGTTTGTCGCGCGGTGTGGCTAAAATATGGATATGGTTGTTCATCAATACATAGGCATGAATATCACAGTCATATCGCTCGGCCGCCTCCTTCAACCATCCAAGATAGGCTTGATAATCACTGTCCTCAAAAAACACCGGCTCACGGCTGTGGCCTCGTTGAACAATATGAACTGGTACGTCTGGCAAGAAAAAACGTGGCTTGCGTGGCATGGTCTCTATTCTCTCCGTAATTCGGAGTCGAGCCTAGCAGAAAATGAAACCCCTTTAAAGGGCTCCGACCCCTTTGCGAGAGGTTGCTTTGCCCATCAGACAGCCACGTATGTTCTATCTGGAGCTTGATTCATTAACCCATAAAACTTACAGGCCATTGTTTCAGCCGACTCTAAAACACTATTGGTAATATTACCACCGGCAATAGTTGTACGATTTCACCTAATCGAATATGGTGTATTTTCACCAAAAACTATAAATAGACGTAAATAACAGGAAGGCATTATGAAATGGGCTGTACGCAAAAATCATAAATGTGGTAAGTATTTGATGCAGGTTTCATCAGCAATCATAGGGGGATGCTTTGTAGCGCAGGCTATGGCCGTTCCCGTACCTCAAAAATTTCTGAGTCAAATAGATGCATCCAAGCCAATAACCTCCGCCACAAAACAAAACCAAGCAACATATAAAGTTTTGCAATTGCAGTTAAATGGTCTAGAAGGGCTTCTCTCAAAGTCCATAGATGGGGTGGGAGATGCGGGAGCTCTTGGGCAAGGGTTTGATACCTTCAGGGAGCTAAATCGTGGTTATTGCATGACAGGCCAGGAACGTGAAATACCCAGCAGAACACTTGCCGATATTTCTATAGATGGAACTTACACTCATGAGCGTTTGGTACGCGATATCAGCAGATCTGCAAGTGGAAGTTTTTCATACTCTGCATTTTCAGCTAGTGCGTCGTCAGAGTTTTCCCGCTACACGGTAGAAGATGATAAGTCATTGGTTTTTATTTATAAAAACCGGTTTTTTGGTCCAGTAAGAAAATTTACCAATTTCTCACTGGATACGGCTGGGGCAGGACAATCACCTTTTATTTCGGGTGATTGGACAGAGTTCAGAAAACGTTGCGGTGATCGATTTTTGGAGGAGCTACAGATCGGTGGAGGTCTATATTATTCAATAAAATTAGTTTTCAACAGCCTATATGACAAGCAAACCATCAAAAGAAGTGGTAATGCGTCCTTTGGCAGTTTTTCGGCTAGCGGTTCATTTAAAAAAACCATTGAGACGACTCGCATTAATGGTCAAATCGTAATTAGAGCAATTCAGTCTGGAGGAGATGTCACCGGATTAGGCCGGTTGATGCTGGATAGCAATAGTGGCGGTGCTGATGCTGTGGTTAGTTGTAATTTTAATGACATGACCGCGTGCCAAAAATTTATTGGGAATATGATTACCTATGCAGGAGCCACATTCCCCGATCAGCTCGCGCAAACGACCAACGTACCAAACGTAATCGGCTATGGCTATTTGGACTATGCTACGCTTGGCGCACCGGACGTGTTGCCGCCGCCTGCTGGGTTAACCAATGATTTTGTTAATGATCCAGTTTGGATAAAGCGACGTGAATTAGCCCAGGAAGCAACGGAATTAGCCTCTCAAATTGACAATGCAATTGCACTGGAAACCTTGTATGGCAGCAAGCTAGATTCAAGCAACAAGACCATAGTCTCTAATATCCGAGTCAATAAATTGGAAAAAAATCACGAAATGTTGAGCGTTGTCGGCGCTGGCTGTTGGCACTATCCTGCAAGCTGTCTTAACTCCGACACCAATATGCGCCTTAACTTGGTTCCGCTGTCACAGGTTGACCAGTCTTGGTTGGAGTTCCCTGATTATCTAAGTGCGCGTTATTTTTCTATTGATAATGTTCGTGCCTATTACACATCAGGAAACGGTGATTATTGTGCTGCATATGACCGGTCAAAACTTAGCTGGTATAACTCCCAGCCCAAGATCACTGTGAATTTGTACCCTATTGGTAAATATTATAATGGGCTGAATTTCGCAGACCGGGAAATATTGCGGTCCAATATGGACAAAGTAGCTGATTGCGCACGCCCTACGGATGAAATTTATCGAGCTACTGCCATCGAAAATAACGGGGTACGTGCTCATCCGTATGGATGCATTAACACTACAAAAACATTGAAGTTTTTCGGCCGGACTTTGACGTTTTCCGGCCCATTATCCTGCGCTAATGTGCTTACAAGCCAAGGTACTAAAACCATTAACAAAAACTGCTCTTCTGGTGAGCTAGGTTTCCCGAGACTCTTTGGCAGCAAAGGGTGGAGCAAGTATGCGGGGTCGTATGATACTTCTAACACAGTGAGATGTTTATGATAACGTAGTGCACTTGTGGTACTGATTGTGTGGGGGCCTGTTACGCAGGCCCCTTTTTTTGTAAGGCAGCAACGTAATCCATCTGTGCCTGGCACAAAATGAAATGGCCGCCTTGATGCTCAATGCTTGCATGAGGTTTTTGTAAAATGACCAAAAACAATAACTGTCGATCAAGTTAACGAACGCTTGAAAAACTTTATTTGGCCAAAAGTTGTTGTTCCAACTGTTGTAGCAAAGCATCGTTGATATGTTCAAAGTCTGTGCAGGGTTGCAGGTCGTGTAGTTGAGTGATTTTCAGCCCTGCAAAACCACAGGGGTTGATGCGGGAAAAAGGCTCCAGGTCCATGTCCACGTTGAAGCTAAGGCCGTGGTAGCAGCAGCCACGGCGCACGCGCAGGCCGAGGGCGGCAATTTTTGCGTCATCGACATAGATGCCGGGCGCACCCTCGCGGCGTTGACCATGAATGCCATTGTCTTGCAGCAGATCAATGATGGCCTGCTCAATTTCACGCACCAGTGTTTTTACGCCCAGCTCGCGGCGTCGCAAGTTCAATAATAAATAAATGATTAGCTGGCCGGGGCCGTGATAGGTGACCTGTCCACCACGATCGCATTTCACCACCGGAATGTCGCCGGGGTCGAGGATGTGTTCCGGTTTGCCGTTGAGGCCGAGGGTGAATACCGGGGGATGTTCCAGTACCCAGATTTCGTCGCGGGTGTCGGGGGTGCGAGTGTCGGTAAAACGCTGCATGTCGTGCCACACGTCGGGATAATCCCGCAGGCCGAGGTGGCGGACGATGAAACTTTTGCCTGAATCAGCAGAAAGGTTCACAAGGCCATGAGTACCTGTTTGCAGGCGGTGAGTTCCCTGTAGATGGCGTCCAACTGTGCGCGACTGATGGCATTGATGGTGACGGTGACGGATACATATTTTCCGTTAGCGCTGGGGCGGCTTTTCAGCGCGGCATGGTCGGCCTCGGGGGCGTGGAGCTGCACGATCTTCAGCACCGTGACATGCAGTGTTTCCGATGCGAGCCCCATGGCTTTGATGGGGAATTCGCAGGGGAATTCCATGGCGGGTTTGGTGTTGTCCTGTTTGTCCATTTTACGGCTTGCGCAGTTGTTGTTTGTAGTTTTGATATAAGGCCAGCATCCGTTGAAACAAGGGGCCGGGTTTGCCGCTGGCAACGGAGGTGTTGTCCAGCATTGTCACTGGCAGGATTTCTTTGGTGGACGAGGTGAGCCAGATTTCGTCGGCGCGTTGTAGTTCGTCGCGGCGAATATTTCTTTCGCGGTGGACGATGCCGTTCGTCCTGGCCAGTTCAAGAATCAGGTCACGGGTGATGCCCGGCAGCAGGAACGGCCCGGTGGGCGGGGTGATGAGTTCACCGTCGATAACGATAAATAGATTGCTTGCGGCGCCCTCGTTGGCGAGGCCATCGCGGATCAGGATCGCCTCGGCGGCGCCTTGGTCCAGTGCCTCCTGGCGCAACAAAATATTGGGCAGCAGGCTGATGGCCTTGATGTGGCAACGTTGCCAGCGGATGTCGTCCAGCGTGATGGCGACGACGCCGTGTTCACGAATGTGCTGGTTGACGGGGTGCAACGGTTTGCTCATGGCGAACACTGTGGGCACAGTGTTCAGCGGCATGGCGTGGTCGCGTTCTGCGCTGCCGCGGGTGATTTGCAGGTAAAGCGATTGGTCGTCGCTGTCATTTTGCACAATGAGTTCGCCGAGCAGGGTACGCCAGCCCGCAGTGCTCAGCGGATTGGGAATGCGCACCGCATCGAGGCTGTTTTGCAGGCGTTGCAGATGTTCGTCGAACCGAAACAGTGTGCCGCCATAGGCGGGGATGACTTCATAAACCCCGTCGCCAAAGATGAAGCCGCGATCCAACACGGGTACGCAGGCTTGATCGGCGGGCAGAAATTTTCCGTTAAGGTAAACAGTGGTCATTGCACGTTCAGTTATTCAAACAACAATTTGACTTCGTCCACCAGGTTGCTGAACAACCCGCCTTTTTCGATGTTTTTCAGTGCCACCAGCTCCCGCGTGGCGTATGGCTGGTCGCCGAGGCGGATGTTGACGGTGCCAAAGGTTTGGCCAGCCTTGGCGGGCGCGGTGATGCGGGCATCTACTTTCATGCTGGCATCGAGTTTTTTGTATTGGCCCTTGGGGATGGTGACGTAAAGATCGTTGGCCAGCCCCAGTGGCAGCTCTTCCTGTTCGCCTTTCCAGATGCGTGCAGTGGTGAGTGGCTCGTTGGCGGCGTACAGGCGGTGGGTTTCAAAAAAGCGGAAACCGAAGGTCAGCAGTTTTTGGCTTTCGCTGGCGCGGGCGGCCTTGCTTTTGGTGCCCAGCACCACGGAAATCAGCCGCATGTCATCACGCAGCGCCGAGGCCACCAAACAATAACCCGCGGATTCGGTGTGGCCGGTTTTGATGCCGTCTACTTCTTTATTGCGCGCCAGCAGCGTATTGCGGTTGTATTGTTTGATGCCGTTGTAGGTGAACTGCCGCTTGGAATACCCTTTATATTGCACGGGGAAATCGCGGATCAGGGCGCGGGCGAGGCGCGCTAAATCGCGCGGCGTGGTGTAGTGGTCCTTGTGGGGCAGGCCGGTGCTGTTAACGAAGTGGCTGTCTGCCATGCCCAGTTCGGCGGCGTGCTGGTTCATCAGTGATACGAAGGCCTCTTCGCTACCGGCCACATGTTCCGCCAGCGCGACGGTGGCGTCGTTGCCCGACTGGATAATCACCCCTTTGATCAAGTCTTCCACCGAGACTTTTTTGCCCACCTCGATAAACATGCGCGAGCCCTGCATACGCCAGGCTTTTTCGCTCACCGTGACTTCATCGCTAAGGCTGATGTTGCCCTGCGCCAGTTCGTAATCCACCACGTAGGACGACAGCATCTTGGTGAGACTGGCGGGTTCCATGCGGGTATCGGCCTTTTTTTCAGCCAGCACCCGGCCGCTGTTGTAGTCGATAAGTAGATAACCCCGGGCCTTGATTTTGGGGGTGCTGGGCACCACGCTAGCGGCTTGTCCGGCGAAGGCTAGGCTGTAGATGAGCAAAGCGAAAACGGTAATCAAAATACGGTGCATGGGGTTGTTCATGGGGGCACTCAGGGTCGGTTAACTGGCAAATGTTGGGGCACGAAAAAACCATTGGCCATCGTGCAAGCCCCGCATTGGTGGGGCGCAGAGGATAGCCAGTTTTGCCTCGCGCCACAATTGTTTAGCGTTCGCCCAAACTCAACGATTACTCAACGACGATGTGGGCCTCGCCAATGCCCAATGTGTTGAAACGGGGGCGTAGTGCGCCACGTAATTGTTCTACCTGTGCCTCGGAGGCCAGCGGTCCAATGCGCACGCGATAAACATTGCGATTGCCAGCGGTTTTGCGATTGATGAGCACATTTTCGCTGGTGGCGTCCACCAAGCGGGAGAGTAACTGGGTGGCGTTTTGATGGTCGGTGAATGCACCCACTTGCAGGTACAGCTGGCCCTGGCCGCTTGCCGGTCGGGGCGAGGGGCCGATGGCGCGGGCCTTGCCACGGGGGTCGATGACCTCGATCGCCACCCGCCCGGTGCCCTGCCGGTCAATGCCGAGTTTTTTGGCTGCAACGTAAGACAGGTCGATGATACGTCCTTCCGCGAACGGGCCTCGATCATTGACGCGCACCACGATTTTGCGGCCGGTGTCGAGGTGGGTGACCCGCACATAGCTTGGCAGGGGCAGGGTCTTGTGGGCGGCGGTCATTGCGTACATGTCATACGCCTCACCGCTGGATGTGCGACGGCCGTGAAACTTGGTGCCGTACCAGGAGGCAACGCCCCGCTGGCGAAAGCCGGTGGCGTTTTCAAGGATGGTGTACCGCTTGCCCTGTACCTCATAATTTTTGGGGTTTCCATACTTGCTGTGTGGCTCCGCGCGGGGCACCGCATCGGCGACGCGAGTGTGATCCACGTGCTGATCGGGAGCGCTGTCCTGGGGCTCAAAACTCCCGCAGCCGCCGAGTAGCAGGGCGGAAAGCATCGCCAACAGCCGCTTGCGTGGTGACATTATGAACTCGCGTTACGCTTTGCCAGGATGGCCTGTCCCAGCTGATACACCGCCATAGCGTACAGCGGGCTGTGGTTGTAACGGGTGATGACATAAAAATTATCCAGCCCCACCCAGTATTCACGCCCGGCGCGGGTTTTGAGTTCGATGAGAGCGCCCATGGCCTGCGGGTCCAGTTTGACCTTGGCAGTGACGCCACGTTGGCGCAGTTCCGCCACCGAGCTGTGGGGTTTGTAACCCTGCTTCACCAACACCTGAATATGGTTGCTACCGACGATGGCCGGTGCGGTGATTTTGGCACCGGGCTGCCATTTGTGGAGTTTGAAATAATTAGCCACGCTGCCAATGGCGTCCGAGGTGTTGTTCCACAAATCGCGTTTGCCGTCCCCGTCGAAGTCCACCGCGTAGTGGCGATAACTGCTGGAGATGAACTGGGCCTTGCCCATGGCCCCGGCATAGGAGCCCTTAATATCCATCGGGTTCAGGTTTTCCTCGCGCGCCAGTAACAGATATTGCTCCAGCTCGTCGCGGAAAAACTTGCTGCGCTTTGGGTATTCAAAGGCCAGGGTGGAGAGGGAATCCATCACCCGGTAGCCGCCCTTGTGGCGTCCGTAGCGGGTCTCAACGCCAATGATGGCCACGATGATTTCCGGTGGCACACCGTAGATTTTTTCTGCTCGCTCCAGCTCGGCGCGATTTTTTTCCCAAAAGGCCACGCCTTCATTGATGCGGGTTTGGGTGACAAAAATCGGCCGGTATTTGTACCAGGGTTTGCTTTCCGCCGGGCGGGTGATGGCGCTGATAATTTTCGATTTTAGCTGCACCTGCCCGAACAGGGCGGTGAGCCTATCGGCATCAAAGCCGTGTTTGTCCACCATTTTTTTGATGAAATCCTGCACGTCAGCACGCTGGGCGACGGCTGGCCCATTCAGTGGCGCATTTGGGGGCGCGGCGAGGGTGAACGTGGACAAACCGAAAAACAGTGGAGTGCAACAAGCAAGGGTTCGAAAGAATGTCATGATTTAATCCGGAGCGTTTTAACGCGGTAGCAGTTTGCGATGCATATGAATGGACATGAGGATACCGAAACCCGCCATCAGGGTCACCATGGATGTGCCCCCGTAACTTACCAGAGGCAGTGGCAAGCCCACCACCGGCAATAGCCCGGTCACCATACCGATATTCACAAAAATATAGATGAAAAAAGTCATCACCAGGCCGCCGGCCAGTAGTCGGGAGTAGGTATCCTGCGCCTGCACGGCAATAAGCAGGCCGCGCACAATCACCAGCAGATACACCACCAGCAACAGCAATATGCCGAAAAAACCGAATTCCTCGGAATAAGCGGCAAAAATAAAATCGGTGGAACGCTCGGGCAGGAAATTCAACTGTGACTGGGTGCCGTTGAGCCAGCCCTTGCCGTACAGCCCGCCGGAGCCGATGGCGATTTTGGACTGGATAATGTGGTAACCGGCACCCAGCGGGTCTTGTTCTGGGTTCAAAAAAGTGAGCACTCGCTGGCGCTGATAGTCGTGCATGAAGTACCACAAGACCGGTGCACCGGCTGCCAGCAGGGCGCTAGAAGCGAACACCAGGCGCCAGGAAATCCCCGCAAACAGCAAAATGAAAACGCCGGCGCTGGCCACCAGCAGAGCAGTGCCCAGGTCCGGTTGTTTGGCGATGAGCAGCGTGGGCACGATGATGATCAGGCAGGCCATGGCTAGGCGGCGCGGGCGGGGTGGTAGGGCGTGGTCGCTGAGGTGCCAGGCCACCATCATCGGCACGGCCAGTTTCAGCATCTCCGAGGGCTGAAAACGAAACAGGCCCAGATCCAGCCAGCGTTGCGCCCCCTTGCCGGTTTCACCGGCGAATAACACAGCCAGCAGCAGGCCCACGCCGATGCCAAACAGCCACGGGGTCCAGCGTTTTAATGACGCGATATTGACTTGAGCCAGCGCCAGCAGGATGCTGAAACCCACTCCAAGGCGTAGTGCCTGACGCCAGATCATGTCCACGTTCTGGCCGCTGGCGCTGTACAACACCATCAGACTGATGGTGGACAGAGCCAGCAGCAGCAGTAACAGTGGCACGTCAATGTGCAAGGCCTCAGCCAGGGTGCGGCGTCGGCCACCCAAATGCACGCGCCCCCCCACTGCGCCATCGTTGCTCGGTCCTAGCAGGCTCATGGCATTCCCTCTGCAACGGTGTCGGTGTGCGCTTTTGTTTCTGTAAGTTTCACTTCCGCGAGGTAGTGATCCATGACTTTTCGGGCGATGGGGGCTGCCACTGCGCCGCCACTGCCGCCGTTTTCCACGACCACTGCCACTGCGATGCGGGGGTTGTCCACTGGCGCGAAACCCACGAACAGGGCGTGGTCCCGCAGTTTTTTGGCGATGTCCTTCGCCACGTATTTTTCGTCCTGTTTGATGCCGAAGACCTGAGCGGTGCCGGTTTTGCCAGCGATTTTGTAATGAGCACCTCTGGCGATGCGGCGGGCGGTGCCGCGACGGCCGTGCACGACTTGGGTCATAGCGCGGATGATGTAGTCCCAATTAGCTTGGTCGTTAATGGGCACCGTGGTATTGCGCACGGCGGGTAGCCACACCCGTTCGCCGCTGTCCGGGTCCTCGGTGGCGGCGAGGATGCGTGGTCGCAATTGCAGGCCGTTTTCCGCCAGGGTGGCCGTGGCGGTGGCCAGCTGCAATGGTGTGGTCAGGAAAAAGCCCTGGCCGATGCCGGTGATCAGGGTTTCGCCGGGATACCAGGGTTCGTGGCGGGCACGGCGTTTCCAGGCGCGGGACGGGATCAGACCGGCTAGCTCGCCACTGATGTCGATGCCGGTGAGGTCGTTGAAACCAAAAGGCTCCATGAATTGTGACAGACGGTCGATGCCCAACGTCAGAGCCAGATCATAAAAATACACATCGCAGGACTGGGTGATGGCACCGGAGAGGTTCATGGGCCCGTGGCCGGTTTTTTTCCAATCGCGGTATTTTCGGTCGTCGCCGTCCAGCATGTACCAGCCCTGGCAATAGGTGGAAACGCTGGGGTCGATGAGCCCATATTCCAGACCGGCCAGGCCGATGAAGGGCTTAATGGTGGAGCCTGGCGGGTAACGGCCACGCAGGGCACGATTGAACAGAGGCTGGTCGCGGGAGTCGCGCAGGGCGTTGTAGCTTTTGCTGTCGATGCCGCCAACGAACAGGTTGGGATCGAAGGTGGGCGTGCTGGCCAGCGCCAGCACGCTGCCGTCGGTGGGGTCGATGGCCACCACGGCCCCGTTGTTGTCACCCAGCGCGGTTTCGGCGATGCGTTGCAGTTCCACGTCCAGGCTCAGGTACAGATTCAAGCCGGGCGTCGGTGGGCTGCGCTCCAGTATCCGCAAGGTGCGGCCCTGGGCATTGGTCTCCACTCGTTCCACGCCCACTTCGCCGTGCAGCAGGTCTTCGTAAAATTTTTCCAGGCCAGTTTTACCGATGAAATCGGTGCCCTCGTAATTGGCTACATCGACCCGCTGTAATTCCTGTTCATTAATACGGCCCACGTAACCCAGGGCGTGCACTCCCAGGCTGCCCTGCGGGTAGTGGCGGTAGAGCCGGGCGACGGTATCGACGCCGGGGAAACGGTGGCGATTGACGGCGAAACGCGCCACTTCCTCGTCGCTGAGGCGGCTGCGCAAAGACACGGCCTTGTGTCGGCGCTCACGCTTGAGACGTTTTTTGAACCGGCGGATGTCCTCGTCGCTGATGTTCACCAGCTTGCGCAGGGCGGCAATGGTCGCGTCCAGGTCGTCGATGCGCTCCACCACCAGTTCAAGGCTATAGCTGGGCAAGTTTTCCGCCAGTAGCACACCGTGGCGGTCAAAAATCAGCCCGCGTGTGGGGGGGACGGCGCGAATGTGCACGCGGTTGTTGTCAGACAATACGCTGTAGGTGTCATGCTTGAGGATTTGCAGGTCTGCTAGCCGGGTCAGCAACACCAGTAGCATAGCGATAACCACAGCCAGCGCGATCACGGCGCGGTTGTTGAACAGCCGGGTTTCGCGGAAGTGGTCCTTGAGTGCGCTGGGTGAGGACATAAGTTGGGGCTGCGGGTCAGCGCACGCGGTAGCCGCGCCGCAAGCCACGCAGGGTCAGGAACACCACGGGCCACAATAGGCTGCTGGTCAACGCGGACAGCCAGTAGGCCCAGGTGACAGTGGACTGATCCACCGAGCCCTTGATCCACAGGGTGAGCATCAGGTGCAGCAGCACCAGCAGCAGTACGCTCACCGCCTGCTGCCAGATGGGGAACAGACGAAGGCGTTGATGCAGGCGCAGCGCCAAGTAGGCGACGATGGCCAGGGTCAGGGCATTTTGGCCCAGCAAGGCGCCGTTGGCCACGTCCAGCATTAGGCCCGCTATCCAGCCCACGCCCACGCCCACGCGTTCCGGTAGGGCGATGCACCAGTAGATAAGCACCAAGGCGATCCAGTCCGGGCGCAGAGCTTCGGCCCATTCCGGCAGGGCCAGCATGTGCAGCAACAGGGCGATCACGAAGCTCAGCAGGATAAGCCCGCCTCCCCGATGTTGGATAATGCTCATGGCGGGCTGCCCGTGGCCGTTTCGCTTTCGGTGAGCTGGGAGCGGCTTTCGTCACGGCTGTCCTGCGGCCATACCAGCAGCACTTCACGGGCACGTTCCAGTTGTGCCGTTGGCTGGGCGCTGATGGTGGCGTACGGCAGAGTGGGGTTTTTGTCCACCTGGGTGACCTTGGCCACCGGGTACCCGGGCGGGAACCGTCCGCCCAAACCGGAGGTAGTGAGCAAGTCACCCACCAGAATGTCGGCGCTCATGGGCAGGTAGGGGATGGATAGACTGTCGGGCGCGCCGGTGCCTAGCGCGATGGCGCGCAGGCCATTGCGGTTTACCTGCACGGGGATGGCGTGGTTGGCGTCGGTGATGAGCATGGCGGTGCTGGACCACGGCCCGAGGTGCACGATCTGTCCAAATGCGCCGTCTGCATCCACCACGGGTTGGCCCATAAAGACTTGGTCGCGACTGCCCTTGTTGATGACGATCTGCCGGGTGAAGGGCTCCAGGTCCACGGCCAGTAACTCGCCGATGAGTACGTGTTCGCTGATTTTACGCGGACTTTGCAGCAGTTCACGCAAGCGGGCGTTTTCCATTTTCAGCGCCAGCAGTTTTTGCAATTGTGCTTTGAACAGGGTCTGCTGCATTTTGAAGCGGGCGTTTTCCTCCAGCAGGGTTTCGCGCGAGGACAGGTTTTCGCCAATCCAGCTGCTGGCCGAGACTGGCAGGTCGACCATGTATTGCAGCGGGTAGATCAGCACCGAAAGCCCGGCACGGATGTCTTCCAGACGATGCTGCCGGTGGTCAATCGCCATTAACGCCACAGAAAGGATGGCCAGCGCCACCAGTCGGGTGGTGGCGCTTGGCCCCTGAAGGAATAGCGGTTTTATGTTGCGGCCCTCCCGGGCTGTGTGGCGATGATGCGGCTGGGGTTACTCGGAGGTGAACACGTCGGTGCCGGTTTCGTCGATCATTTCCAGCGCGCGACCGCCACCACGGGCGACGCAGGTGAGCGGGTCTTCGGCAATGATCACCGGCAGGCCGGTCTCCTCCATAAGCAAACGATCGATGTCGCGCAGCAGCGCGCCGCCGCCAGTGAGCACCAGGCCACGTTCCGCCACGTCTGCGCCCAGCTCCGGAGGAGTTTGTTCCAGTGCGGTTTTTACGGCGCTGACAATGCCGGACAGGGGTTCCTGCAAGGCTTCCAGAATTTCGTTGCTGTTGAGGGTGAAGCTGCGCGGAATCCCCTCAGCCAGATTGCGGCCGCGCACTTCCACCTCGCGCACCTCGTCACCGGGGTAAGCGTTGCCCACTTCTTCCTTGATTCTTTCTGCTGTGGCTTCGCCAATCAGGGTGCCGTAGTTGCGGCGCACATAGTTGATGATGGCCTCGTCGAAACGGTCCCCGCCGATGCGCACCGAAGCGGAATAAACGATGCCGGTAAGGGAAATCACCGCCACCTCGGTGGTGCCGCCACCGATGTCCAGCACCATGGAACCGCTGGCCTCGCTCACTGGCAACCCGGCACCAATGGCGGCCGCCATGGGTTCTTCGATCAGATACACCTCGCGCGCACCAGCACCGGCGGCGGACTCACGAATGGCGCGACGTTCCACCTGGGTGGAACCGCAGGGTACGCAGACCAATACCCGCGGGCTGGGGTGGAAAAATTTGAATTTGTCCTGATGCACTTTATGAATAAAGTGCTGGAGCATTTTTTCGGTCACGGTGAAATCGGCGATCACACCGTCTTTCAGCGGTCGGATGGCCTGAATATTACCCGGCGTGCGACCCAGCATGCGCTTGGCCTCCGCGCCCACTGCGGCGATATTTTTCGGGTTGCCGGTGCCGCGCTCCATGCGGATAGCCACCACCGAGGGCTCGTTGAGCACAATGCCCTGCCCCTTGACGTAAATGAGGGTGTTAGCGGTGCCCAGGTCGATGGACAGATCATTTGAAAACAGGCCACGGAATCTTGCAAACATAGGTATTCTTCTTGAAGGTTCTTAAAAGTTGTCTTGCGTGGTAAAGGCTGGCGTTAGTCACTCTTGGCGCGGTCTCGGCACAGTGTGGGCGCAGCGAGTGGATATCGCCAGTGTAAATTGCCGCTAATGTAACAACGACGCGGGGTTTCAGCAAGGCGCGGACTCTTGCAAAGTGCTCGCCGGGCTTTGGGTGCTGCATCATTTGTGCTAAATTCTGCACTCGTTTTCCACCGCTCCGATTCCCAAATTTTGGTCAGAGATTTCAGCATGTCGATAAAAAAGCAGGACATTAAAAAAATCGCCCATCTCGCCCGGCTTGCCATCAGCGAGGACGACATCCCCAAATACACCCAAAACTTGTCCGACATTCTCGGGTTGGTGGAGCAAATGTCCGCCACCGATACCCGTGGAGTCACCCCCATGGCTCATCCTCTGGATGCCCAGCAGCGGCTGCGCGCCGATGTGGTGACGGAAAAAAACCAACGGGAACAGTTTCAAAAAAATGCGCCTTCAGTGGAGTCTGGTTTGTTCTTGGTGCCACAGGTCATTGAGTAATGGCTGAATAACGGCCTTTTGAAAAACCAAAGCAAAAGATAAAAAATCACGGCACGAGTTTTTATCTTTTTCCTTTTTATTTTTTATTTTTTCCTAATTTATCCCCGGTCTGACATTTATCATGCACACAAAATCCATTGCGGAACTATCACAAGGCCTAGCACGGGGGGATTTTTCCTCCGAAGAGCTGACCCGCGCCTACCTTAACCGTATCAACAATTTTAACGGCCCGTTGAATGCCTTGATCACCATTACCGCCGACGAGGCTATAGCCGCCGCGCGAGCCGCGGATAACACACGGCAAGCGGGTAACGCTGGAGCACTCACCGGCGTTCCCTTGTTGCACAAGGATATTTTTTGCACCCGTGGGGTGAAGACCTCCTGCGGCTCAAAAATGTTGGACAATTTCATCTCGCCCTATGACGCCACCGTGGTGGAAAAATTCAAGGCGGCGGGCATGCCCATGCTAGGCAAGACCAACATGGATGAATTCGCCATGGGCTCCAGCAACGAAACCAGTTTTTACGGCCCGGTGAAAAACCCCTGGGATACCGACACCGTGCCCGGCGGTTCCTCCGGCGGCTCTGCCGCCGCAGTGGCAGCACGATTGGCACCGGCGGCCACCGGCACCGACACCGGCGGTTCCATTCGCCAGCCTGCGGCGTTGTGCGGCATTACCGGACTCAAACCCACCTATGGCCGCGTCTCCCGTTACGGCATGGTCGCTTTTGCTTCCAGTCTCGATCAGGCCGGACCCATGACGCGCAGTGCCGAAGATGCTGCCTATCTACTGAATGTGATGGCTGGCTTCGACGAGCGCGATTCCACCAGTGTCGAACGCGAGACGCCGGATTACACAGCAAACCTGAATAATGATTTGAAAGGTTTGAAAATCGGTTTGCCAAAAGAGTATTTCAACGAAGGCCTGGATGCCGATGTGGCGCGGGTCATCGACGATGCCATCAAACACTATCAATCGCAGGGCGCGGAGCTAGTGGAAATCAGCCTGCCTAACTCAAATTTGTCAGTCCCGACTTATTACGTGGTGGCACCGGCGGAGTGTTCGTCCAACCTGTCGCGTTTTGACGGTGTGCGTTTTGGTTATCGTTGCGAAAACCCCGAGAACCTGGAAGACCTGTACACGCGTTCGCGCAGTGAAGGTTTCGGTGCCGAGGTGAAGCGACGCATCATGATCGGCACCTATGCACTGTCGGCCGGTTATTACGATGCCTATTACCTGAAGGCGCAACAATTACGCCGCCTCATCAGCGACGATTTCAAACAAGCCTTTGAAAAGGTCGATGTCATCATGGGCCCCACAGCCCCGGACGTTGCGTTCAAGCTGGGCGAAAAAGCCAGCGACCCGGTGAGCATGTACCTGTCGGACATTTATACCATCGCCACCAACCTGGCGGGTCTGCCGGGCATGTCCATCCCCGCAGGTTTTGTGCGCGACATGCCAGTGGGTCTGCAAATTATTGGCAACTACTTTGACGAGTCGCGGTTGTTGAATGTAGCTCACCAATTCCAGTTAAATACCGAATGGCATCAAAAAATTCCGCAAGGGTTTGAGTGACAGAAAGTAGGGTGGGCACTGCCCACCAAAAGACAGTCAATCAAACTACGCTGGTGGGCAGTGCCCACCCTACACAAATCAGTACCTAGTCACTAGGCACTCGCAACCAGAGACTGAATTATGCAATGGGAAGTCGTCATCGGGCTGGAGATTCACGCCCAGCTTGCCACCAAAAGCAAAATTTTTTCCGGCGCCTCCACCGCCTACGGTGCAGAGCCCAACACCCAGGCCTGCGCGGTGGACCTTGGCCTGCCCGGTGTGTTGCCGGTGTTGAATAAAGAAGCCGTCACCATGGCCGCCAAATTTGGCCTCGCCATCGGTGCGGAGGTATCGCGCCGCTCGGTGTTCGCACGCAAGAATTATTTCTACCCCGACCTGCCCAAGGGCTATCAAATCAGTCAGATGGAATTGCCCATCGTGGGGCGAGGCGAGCTGGAAATCGAACTGGAAGATGGCAGCACCAAAATGGTGGGCGTAACCCGCGCCCATCTTGAGGAAGACGCCGGCAAATCGCTGCACGGTGATTTCCATGGCAAGACTGGCATCGACTTGAATCGTGCGGGCACACCGCTGCTGGAGATTGTTTCCGAGCCCGACATGCGTTCGGCCAAAGAGGCCGTCGCGTACATGAAAAAAATTCACTCGCTGGTACGCTACCTGGAAATTTGCGACGGCAACATGCAGGAAGGTTCCTTCCGTTGCGACGCCAACGTGTCGGTGCGCCCTCAGGGACAAAAAGAATTAAGCCCCCGCACCGAGCTGAAAAACATCAACTCGTTTCGTTTCGTGGAAAAAGCCATCAACATCGAAGTGGAGCGCCAGATTGACGTAATCGAGGCCGGTGGAAAAATAGCGCAGGAAACACGCCTGTACGATGCCGATAAAAACGAAACCCGTTCCATGCGCAGCAAAGAAGAAGCCAACGACTACCGTTATTTCCCCGACCCGGATCTGTTACCAGTCGTGATCGAAGAAGACTTTCTCAACGCCGTGAAGGCCACGCTGCCGGAATTGCCGGACCAGAAAAAACATCGCTACATGGACAGCTTCGGCCTCAGCCCTTACGACGCTGGCGTGCTCACCAGCGACCGTGCGCTGGCGGAATATTTTGAGGTCGTACTCGACACCGCAGGCGGCGAAGCCAAACTGTCGGCCAACTGGGTGGCGGGCGAGTTAACCGGCGCGCTGAACAAAACCGATGTGGAATTGGCAGACAGCCCGGTGAGCGCCGTAAAACTCGGTGGTCTGGTGGCCCGCATTGCCGACAACACCATCTCCGGCAAAATCGCCAAGGAAGTGTTTCAAGCCATGTGGCAGGGTGAAGGCGATGCCGACGCGGTGATCGAGGCCAAAGGCCTGAAACAAATCACCGATGCCAGCGCCATCGAACCCATCATCGACGAGGTGATAAGCAACAACCCCGGACAGCTGGCGCAGTACCGCAGCGGCAAAGACAAATTGTTCGGTTTTTTCGTGGGACAGGTGATGAAGGCCTCGCGAGGCAAGGCCAACCCGCAGCAAGTCAATGAGTTGCTGAAAAAGAAACTGGATGGTTGACCATGTCGGTGTGTAGGGTGGGGTGAATGTTTTTTTATGAACCCCAACGTGCCAGAGCAACAAGCCACCACCAGGATTATGTTCAAGCTTCCGCGAACAAATTCATTTCAATTTTCAAAGCCAAAAAATATTCACATTCCGTGGTATGAATATGTTGGTTC
>JAADHZ010000031.1 GCA_013151575.1 Gammaproteobacteria bacterium | reverse complement strand
TTGTTAGCTTCGAACATGCCCGTCACCAAGCACGATGTACTTTTGCGAGGTCAGCCCTTCCAGGCCGACCGGTCCACGCACGTGAATCTTGTCGGTGCTGATGCCGATTTCGGCGCCCAACCCGTACTCGAAACCGTCGGCAAACCGGGTGGAGGTATTAACCATCACCGAGCTGGAATCCACCTCGGCAAGAAAACGCCGCGCCCGGCTGTAGTCTTCAGTAACGATGGATTCGGTGTGCCCGGAACTGTGAACGTGCAAATGCTCAATAGCGTCATCGAGCCCGTCCAGCACGCGGATGGACAGAATCGGCGCGAGATATTCCTCGTCCCAATCTTCGTCGCTCGCAACGTTGATGCCGGGCAGAATATCCCGCGTGCGCGAACAACCTCGTAGCTCGACGTTTTCCGTGGCGTACTCGGCCTGCAAACGTGGCAGCACTTCTGCGGCCACCGCTGCATCCACCAGCAGAGTTTCCATCGCATTGCATACCCCGTAACGGTGGCACTTAGCATTAAATGCAATCGCCACGGCTTTATCGAGATCGGCGGCAGCGTCGATGAACACATGACACACGCCATGCAGATGTTTGATCACCGGAACTTTGGCTTCGGCGCTGACGCGCTCAATCAACCCCTTGCCACCACGCGGCACAATGACGTCCACATACTGCGTCATGGTGATCAGCTCGCCCACTGCGGCGCGGTCGGTAGTCGCGATCACCTGCACGGCATCCTGTGACAGTCCGGCCTTTTCCAGCCCGGCACGAATGGTTTCAGCGATGGCCTGATTGGAATATTTTGCCTCGGAACCACCACGCAAAATCGCCGCGTTACCGGACTTCAGGCACAAGGCCGCCGCATCCGCCGTCACATTGGGGCGCGACTCATAAATGATGCCAATAACTCCCAACGGCACCCGCATTTTGCCCACCTGTATGCCGGAAGGCCGATAGTTAAGATCACTGATTTCGCCCACGGGATCAGGCAACGCCGCAATCTGTCGTAACCCCTCGGCCATACCAGCAATGCGCTCAGCATTGAGTTCCAGCCGGTCTAGCAGCGCATCGTCAAGCCCGTCTTTTTTACCCTGCTCCAAATCCTTGGCATTTTCAGCGATGAGCGTGTCCTGCGCGGCGATAATTGCGTCGGCAATGTGCAACAGCGCGGCATTTTTCGCCACCGTGTCGGCTCGTGCCATGGTACGCGAAGCGCTGCGGGCCTTTTCGCCCAGCTCGGTCATGTAATTTTTGATATCCATCGTGTCAATTCTCTATCACGTGTAGGGTGAGCATCGCCCACCAATTTACGCCTTTTTAAGCCATGCTGGAGAGCAGCACCCTACCCTGTCGCGCGAAAAAGCCGCACGCCAGCCATTAATAAGCCCAATTGTAACAACTCATCCCAGGCATTGCCCGGCGCGGCACCTTTTATTACGCGATCCAGTCGTGCGGCTCGGCGCAGCATTTGCTGCCAACGAGCTCGATTATGGCAGGCCCGCCTTCACCGGCTCTTTGCGTTTGCCCCACACCCGAGCCAACACACCATCGATGCCCTTGCCATCGTCGATTTGCGCCGCCATATCGGCCAGGCTGCGCAGCTCGCGGGTCAGTGCCCACAGCACCAAAATGGGCTCCACACCTTCGCCGCGCAAGCCGTCGAGCATGCGGGTCACGCGTGAGGCATCCCCTAGCAGGGCGGCATCCACCAAGCCAAACACGTCGAAACGAGCACTGTCGGCCACCGCCGCTTCCACTTGCTCCGCAGATATTGGGCCTGCGCCGTTGAGCAGCACCAGCTTATCCACCTCCTGTGCCGCTGCCAGCAGATTGCCCTCCACCCGTTCAGCGATCAAACGCGCTGCGTCGCGGGCCGGTTGCAGCCCACGGGAGCGCAGGCGTTGGTCCAACCAGCGTGGCATATCCGCTGCATCCACTGGCCACACCTGCAAGGTCGCCCCCACCTTGTCCAGCGCCTTGTACCATTTCGCCGATTGCGAACGCTTGTCGACCTTGCCGCTGGAAATCAGCAACACCGTGTCCTCCGGCGGTCGTTCGGCATATTCTGCCAGTGCGGCGCCGCCGTCTTTGCCTGGTTTGCCCGAGGGCAAGCGCAAATCAATAACCCGTTTTTCGGCGAACAGCGACAGGGCATTGCCCGCCGCCAGCAACTCGTTCCAGTCGAAACCCTTTTCCGCGTGCATCACTTCGCGCTCGGTGAAACCTTGCTCGCGAGCGGCACGACGTACCGCATCGGCGGCCTCACCCAGCTGCAGGGGTTCGTCGCCGCTGAAAAAATAAATGGGCAGCAAGCCATTTTTAAGCTGGTCTTCGAGCTTGTCTGGGAAAATTTTCATTTCAATTCAATTCTGCCGTCAGTGGTCTGGCGTACTGCAAACGGCGCAGGATTTGCGACACCGCAACGCGGCGCATTTCTGTCTTCAACCGCGTTTCCTCGCGTGCCGTTCCCAACACTGCCGTCGCAGCAAAACGCAGTTCGCGTGCCTCGGTGACCGCCTGCGCTGTCAACCACACCGCGCTGTCTTCACCAGGCTTGGCTTCTTTTTTTAACAAAAAACGTACCGTGTAGTTTAGGCTATATTCCTGCGCACGCCCCGCCGAATCTACTGATAGCACCCGTTTGCCGTATTGCTCCGATACCAGCTTCAGCACCAACGGCGCGGCCTCATTGAGGTGAATTTTTGTATTTTGTAACGCACGACGTAGCTCGGGAAAAATATCGGTAACGGGCTTCGCATCACGCAGCGCCATTTCAGCCAGCTCCGGCGGCAATGGCGCCGCGCTGCGTAAGTGGAAACTGCAGGCGGTAAGCATGAATAACAACAGTAATGTCAGTAGGTGGCGCACCTGGGAATTGTACGTGATTTCGCCCACAGAAGTGAACGCCACTTAGGCAGCAAAATGCGTCTCAGACAACACACCCTTGACATTATAATGACATCCATTGTAGCTAAGGGATGGAACACAATAACTCATACAATTGACATCCCTGCTTCAGCCCGTCTTCGCCTAAAGCGCCTACTTTTGGCGGCCGCTCTTCAATCGTAAAAATTCGAAATAAGAGCGACTATTCCTGCACTTTTACTCAATCAGAACGAACAAATACGGACTAAATCAGAGCGCCACTTATAGTACGTTATAGGAATGGAAGATTTACGAAATAAACAGAAAATATGGCTAAGTCTGGAGGCAGGGCGAGACTATCCACGAACATATCGGGAATTTGTGGAATGGTTTCCTGACGAGAAATCCTGCATCGCTTATCTGAAAAGGCTACGTTGACCCAATGGTTTTATTTGCCCGGCATGCGGCTTTGCTTCAGAACCGTGGCATCAAACTCGAGGGAGACTGGTTTGCCCTAAATGTCGCCATCAAGCATCCGTCACTAGAGAGACTCTCTTTGACAAGACACGCACCCCAATGCCATTAAGTTAAGAAATGCATGCCTGTTTTTTTATCCGTCAAGCCAGCATTGGGCAGCCAGCGCCCATGGAAAATGAGGTTTAGAGGTTCAGTGTGTACCACAGAATATGGAAACAAAAAAACATAGTGTTTGTCACGCAGAGACACAGAGTTTTTGGTGTTTTTCTCTGTGTCTTTGCATCTCTGTGACCTCTGCGTTTACAAGCATCAGGCCTGGTAAAGCGACAGATTTCTAGGCAGCCCCGGTTTTTGGCCGGGTGCGCTTAACTTAATGGCATTGACACGCACCCCTTTTAAAACCCAAGGAGATTAAATTCGGCATGCCGCTCCGAATTCTCAGAAAACAAGCAGAAATTACTCAGGAAAAATGGCCGCATCGACGGGGCTTTCCATTGAATCAGTCAGCAATATTAAACACGGTATCTTTGGCCCAAAATTCGACAATTTGGAGAAAATTTCTGAAACGCTGAAGGTTCCAGTAAGGGAACTATTCCAATTTCCCGAAGAAAATAACTAAAATTCCACTACAGCAGTGACAAACAAGAAATAGCGTCCCCAAGCTGTTTCGAGACAAATCGAAGGCTATTTGCAGGCCGCACCCACAAAAACTGTCTTCTACTCGCTCAACCCAAGTGAAATTTCTTAACTCTAATAGAGTACCCAGGCGGGCCTTTCGCTCTTACAAACTACAGTTGAATATTTGTAAGTTATTGATTTGGCGGAGAGGGAGGGATTCGAACCCTCGGAAGGCGCGAGCCTTCACTTGATTTCGAATCAAGCCCATTCGGCCAGCTCTGGCACCTCTCCAAAAAGAGCACACAGCATACTCGCTATGTTTTTTATCTACAATATCCGCGCTAACGCCTGGCCTTGAAAAACCGACGCAACATCTCACTGCATTTTTCTGCGAGCACGCCTCCTTCGACACGCACTACGTGGTTAAATTTTTCACTGCCTAACAAGGAGAAGGCACTGCCCGCAGCCCCAGCTTTTGGATCCATCGCACCATACACCACCCGGCCAATGCGTGCGTGAATAATCGCCCCGGCACACATCACGCAAGGCTCTAAAGTGACGTACAGAGTGGTGTCCAAAAGACGATAATTTTTTTTTGCCGCGCCTGCCGCACGCAGAGCTATCACTTCGGCATGGGCGGTAGGATCGTGACTCATCACCGGTTGATTCCAGCCCTCAGATATCAACTTATCGTTATGCACGATCACTGCGCCAACGGGCACTTCGCCTTCCGCCTCGGCGCGTGCCGCCAACTCCAGCGCGCGTTGCATCCAGTGCAAGTCTCTTGCGGCAAGCGCCGGGGCATTCAATGCTGCCCCGCCCGACACGGCCTTATTCCCACTCAATGGTGGCGGGCGGTTTGCTGGAAATATCGTAGGCCACGCGAGAGATGCCCGGCACTTCGTTGATGATACGTCGTGACACCGTTTCCAGCAGTTCGTAGGGCAGATGCGCCCAGCGTGCGGTCATGAAGTCGACGGTTTCTACTGCGCGCAGTGACACCACGTAATCGTAACGTCGGCCGTCACCGGTGACTCCCACGGATTTCACCGGTAGGAAAACGGTAAAGGCCTGGCTCACCTTGTGATACCAATCATGGTTATGCAGTTCTTCGATAAAAATGGCATCGGCGGGGCGCAGGATATCGGCATATTCTTTTTTGACTTCGCCGAGGATGCGCACGCCCAGCCCCGGTCCGGGGAAAGGATGTCGGTAAACCATGTCGTAGGGCAGACCCAGCTCGACGCCCAGCTTGCGCACTTCGTCCTTGAACAATTCGCGCAGCGGCTCCACCAGCTTTAACTTCATATAGTCAGGCAAACCACCCACATTGTGGTGTGATTTGATGACGTGAGCTTTACCGGACTTGGCGCCAGCGGATTCAATCACATCGGGATAAATCGTGCCCTGTGCCAGCCACTTTGCATTAGACAGCTTGGCCGACTCTTCTTCGAAAATTTCAATGAACAGGTTGCCGATGATTTTGCGTTTTTTCTCCGGGTCATTCTCACCGGCCAGTGCATTCATGAAACGATCTTGCGCATTGACACGGATCACGTGCACACCCATGTGCTCGGCAAACATGGCCATCACCTGGTCGCCTTCATTAAGGCGCAGCAGGCCGTTATCCACGAACACACTTGCCGATGGCCTTATGCAGCAAAGCTGCCACCACTGAAGAATCTACACCACCGGAGAGACCGAGAATCACTTCGTCGCCACCCACCTGTTTACGCACTTTGTGGATGTTGTTATCAATAATATTGCCGGAGGTCCACAACCCTTCACAACCGCAAATCTCATGTACAAAACGGTTAATGATGCGTTCACCCTGATGAGTGTGGGTCACTTCCGGGTGGAACTGGATACCGTAAAATTTGCGTGTTTCATCGGCCATACCGGCGATGGGTGCTGAATCGGTGGAAGCCATCAGCGTAAAGTTAGGCGGTAATTGTTCGACACGATCACCGTGACTCATCCACACGTCCAGCAGGCCATAACCTTCGGGACTGGTGTGGTCTTCGATATTGTTGAGCAGCTGCGTATGACCACGGGCGCGCACCTGGGCATAACCGTATTCATGGTGATCGGCATTTTCCACTTTGCCGCCCAACTGCGCGGCCATGGTCTGCATGCCGTAACAGATGCCCAACACCGGCACGCCCAGCTCAAACACCACGGGCGGAGCGGCTGGGGAATCGTCACCGGTGACCGACTCGGGGCCGCCGGAGAGAATGATGCCGCTGGGTGCAAACTCGCGCACACCGGCATCATCCATCAAATCATAAGCGTGCAATTCGCAATAAACACCCGCCTCGCGCACCCGGCGGGCGATGAGCTGGGTGTACTGCGAACCGAAGTCGAGGATCAAGATGCGCTGGGCGTGGATGTCGGTAGTCAAGGGAATGTCCGCTGTAGGGTGGGCACCGCCCACCATGTTTGCCTTAATGTGCTTTATTCAAACGAAAAGGTGGGCAATGCCCACCCTACAAAAACGTTACTGTCGTCAGGCCCGGTAATTCGGCGCCTCTTTGGTGATCTGCACATCATGCACATGGCTCTCGGCCATGCCAGCGCTGGTCACGCGCACAAACTCTGGCGTGGTGCGCATGTTGTCGATGGTGGCACAACCGGTATAACCCATGCTGGAGCGAATGCCGCCCAACAGCTGGTGCACCACCGGTGCCAGCGTCCCCTTGAACGGCACCCGTCCCTCGATACCCTCGGGCACCAGTTTGTCCGCCTTGCTGCCTTCCTGAAAATAACGGTCGCTGGAACCTTCGGCGCCGGTCATCGCACCCAGCGAACCCATGCCACGATAAGATTTGTACGAGCGGCCTTGAAACAGCTCCACCTCGCCCGGCGCCTCTTCCGTACCAGCGAACATGGAACCGATCATGATGGAATACGCGCCAGCCACCAAGGCTTTGGCCACATCACCGGAATAACGAATGCCGCCGTCGGCGATCAGTGGCACGCCGCTGCCCTCCAATGCCTTGGCGACATTATCAATGGCGGTGATTTGCGGCACACCCACACCGGCAACGATACGCGTGGTGCAAATGGAACCGGGCCCGATGCCGACTTTCACGCCATCGGCACCGGCAGCCACCAGCGCCTTGGCCGCCGCACCGGTGGCGATGTTGCCGCCAATCACCTGCACCTGTGGGAAACTTTTTTTCACCCAGCTGACGCGATCCAGCACTCCCTGCGAATGGCCGTGAGCCGTGTCCACCACCACCACGTCCACCCCGGCCGCCACCAGCGCCGCCACGCGTTCTTCGGTGCCCGCGCCGGTACCCACCGCCGCGCCCACACGCAGACGACCCTGGTCGTCCTTGCAGGCATTGGGATATTCACTGGCTTTTTGGATATCTTTCACGGTGATCAAGCCACGCAGCTGGAAGTCATCATTAACCACCAACACTTTTTCGATGCGGTACTTGTGCAACAGCGCCAGCACTTCGTCGGACTCTGCGCCTTCTTTCACGGTCACCAGCTTGTTCTTGCCGGTCATGATCGCGGAGACGGGTTCATCGAAACGGGTCTCAAAACGCAAGTCACGGCTGGTGACAATACCCACCAGCTCCTCACCGTCCACCACCGGCACGCCGGAGATGTTGTGCGCCCGTGTCAGCGCCAACACATCGCGGATACTGGCGTCAGAACTCACCGAAATGGGATCTTTAATCACGCCGCTCTCGTATTTTTTCACCAGCCGCACCTGCTCGGCCTGCTGCTCGCCAGTCATATTTTTATGAATGATGCCGATACCGCCCTCCTGCGCCATGCTGATGGCCAGCCGCGCCTCGGTGACGGTATCCATGGCCGCCGAAATCAGCGGAATATTCAACGCGATGCCCCGCGTCAGGCGGGTCGTCAGGTTGACTTCCTTGGGCATAACCGTGGAATGAGCCGGGATCAGCAAAACGTCATCAAACGTGAGGGCTTCTTGAACAATGCGCATGGGCGAGATTCCAAAAATAAGGCCAGAATTTTAAGGGGTGGCAGATTATATAAGCCGGAGACGTGGCGGGCAAACCGCCCGTGCGGATCGCAGCCAATTTTTGAACACGAGACACCACCATTTTTCGCCATAATATCTGGCCTGGAACACCTCTTGATCTGGCAGCGGTTTGTGTGATTAAGTGGCTCGACAAAATTGCTGACCGGCTGTGTAAGGAATCTCTGATCTATTCAGTGGACAGAGTCACCGGGAATAACTCGCTAATGAAAGACCATCACGCCCGAACTTGACGGGAGGAGCCACGATGAAAAAACTTGCCTTATTTGGCGCCCTGATCCTCGCCCTGAGCGGCTGCGCGTCCACCGACAACGCACTGGTCAACGCTGATGCCGCCGCTGCAAAAGCCGCCATTACCGCCGCCGAAGCCGCCCTGAAAAAAGCCCGTTCCGTTGAAGGTGAATGGCGCGACGCAAAGAAAAAATTAGTGAAAAAAGCTAAATCCGCCGCCAGCAAAGGCGACTACAAAACCGCCATCACCCTCGCCAACAAAGCCAAATTCCAGGGTGAAATGGGCTACCAACAAGCCATGGAACAGAAAAACGCCGGCCCTTGGCTGTTCTGAAGCAGCGTGACCCGCATCATTTCAACGCACAGCGTCTGAACAACTACCGCCCGGCGGAACACACGAAAACTGGAAAGGCAGGTTGATGGCAACCTGCCTTTTTTACGGCCCCGATGTTGCGCTACCCCACCACACTCTCCAGCGATTAAAATAACGCGCTATGAACCGCGATGACCCCATCGAAAAATCCCCCATTGCCAGCCGCCAGGTATTTTCCGTCTCCGAGCTCAATACCGAAGCCCGCGACCTGCTGGAAGGCCGCTTCCCGCTGATTTGGGTGGAAGGCGAAATATCCAACCTCGCCCGCCCCGCCTCCGGCCACATTTATTTCAGCCTCAAGGATGAGACCGCACAAGTACGTTGCGCCATGTTCAAAATGCGCAATCGGCGGCTGGATTTTCGCCCCGATAACGGCCAGCAGGTACTACTGCGGGCGAAGGTGAGTCTGTACCCGGCGCGGGGTGATTTCCAGCTCATCGGCGAACACATGGAAGCAGCCGGTGACGGTGCCCTGCGCCGCCAGTTCGACCAACTTAAACACCGCCTGCGGGACGAGGGCCTGTTCGACGAGCACCTCAAACAGCCCCTGCCCAAACTTCCCACCCGGCTGGGCGTCATCACCTCCCCCACCGGGGCTGCAATCCGCGACATACTCAGCGTGCTCAAACGCCGTTTTCCCGGTATCCCGGTGTTGATTTACCCGGTGCCGGTGCAAGGCGCCGAGGCCCCCGCCGCCATCGTCGATGCCCTGCAAAACGCCGCACGGCGCGACGAATGTGACGTATTGATCCTGGCACGCGGCGGCGGCTCACTAGAGGATCTGTGGGCCTTTAACGATGAGGCCGTGGCGCGGGCCATCCACACCTGCCCGCTGCCGGTGGTGTCCGGCATCGGCCACGAGGTGGATTTCACCATTGCTGATTTTGTCGCCGACTTACGCGCGCCCACGCCCTCCGCCGCCGCCGAGCGAGTAAGCCCGGACCGGGACGAGTGGCGGGGGCTGCTGAAAAGCTGGGAAAACCGCCTCATCCGCCGTTGGCGGGAACGGCTGTCCCGCCAGCGCCAAACAGTTAACGGGCTGTTTCGCCAGCTCAAACACCCCGGACAACGGCTGCGGGAAAAAGCCCAGCGGCTGGATGACCTGGAGCAACGCCTGGTGCTAGCAGCCAACAGCCAATCAAACCAGCGCCGCTCCCGACTAGCCACGGTGCAGGCACACCTGCGCGGCCACTCCCCGAAACACCGCCTGCGAGAGCTGCGGCTGCGCTTGCAAACCCTAGCCCGCGCTGGCCGGAACGCCATCGGCACAAAACTGGCCCGGGACGGTCAGCGGCTAAGCACCGTCGCCCGGGCGCTGGACACGGTGAGCCCGCTGGCCACCCTGGCGAGGGGTTACGCCATTGTACAAACCGATGACGGCCGTGTGCTGCGCCGAGCCGATGACGCACAGATGGGGGACACCGTGGAAGCGCGCCTCGGTCGCGGAAGCCTCATCTGCCGTGTTGAAAAAGTGCGCAAGGAATAGAAGATGATCGTCAGCATCCACATGATTGCCGGTCACAGGTTGATGGCCGGGTGCCTGTTGACACTGCTGCTCGCCAGCGCTGTCAGCGCCGCCCCGTTGTTGCCTCGCTCCGCCGCCGTGCCCGGAGGCGTCGCCATCGTGGAGCTGCCCACCAACGCAAAAAAAGCCCCCGTGGTGCACTACCGCAAAAAACGAGTGATGGTACAAAAACAGCACGGCCATTGGCAGGCCATCGTCGGCATCGCCCTCTCAGCCAAGGTGGGAAAACATCAGTTGCAACTCGCCGGTCAGGCGACGCCGGTGTCTTTTCAGGTGGACGACAAGGCCTACGCCGAGCAACGACTCACCCTCAAAAACAAGCGCAAAGTGAATCCCAATGCCGAGGACATGACACGCATCCGAGGTGAGCGCGGGCGCATCAACGCCGCGCTACGTCACTGGGCACCGCAAGCGAAAATGGACGCCCGTTTTGTGCTGCCGGTCACCGGACGCCTTAGCAGCCCGTTCGGCCTGCGGCGTTTTTTTAACGAGCAAGCCCGCAAACCCCACAGCGGCATCGACATCGCCGCACCGGAAGGCACCCCCATCCGCGCCCCGGCGGCGGGCACGGCAATCGAACGCGGCGAATTTTTTTTCAACGGCAACTCAGTGTTCATCGCACACGGCCAGGGGCTGGTGACGATGTACGCTCACATGAGCCGCATCGACGTGCAACCGGGGCAGCGCGTGGCCCGTGGCGAGGTGATTGGCGCCGTGGGCCACACCGGTCGCGCCACCGGCCCGCATCTGCACTGGGGCGTGAGCCTCAATGATGCGCGGGTGGACCCCGCATTATTTTTCGACGACTTGGAATCACTGCTGACAGCCCCCATAAAAACCCATCGCAAAAATACACGGTAAGGTGGGCGCTGCCCATAAGTCTTACCTCGTCAACACGGCAATGATGGATAATGCCCGCCCGATCACTGAGCAACACCGCATCCCATGAAAAAATTCGCCCAATCCCTCGTCGAAAAACCCGCCTTTGAGCATGTCATTGTCGGGCTGATTCTGCTCAATGC
>JAADHZ010000056.1 GCA_013151575.1 Gammaproteobacteria bacterium | reverse complement strand
CGAGGATGACGATGCCAGCGAAGGCCAGGACAATATTGTCGATGCGCATGATGGTGTCTCCCTTTTTTATTTAGAATATTATTATATTAGCATAAGTTAATTAACGGGCGTCGGATTTTAAATCCTACGTCTGTGGGTGGCAGAGTTGCGTCACTTCCTCTTTTCTTGAGGAGTGAATGGTTCTGAGGCGGACTCGTGCACCCTTCACTTCGGTTTTCCCCCGATTCTGGGCGAGAGAACAATCGGCCGCACGGCCAGATCAGTCTGGTTTTTAACCGTACCCTGAAGTTACCGGCGTTAACTGGTGGAGCAGTCGTTTCATGTGAGAATCGCCAGATTGTCGACGGTGGCATTTTTTTGGGTAGTAGGTTCAGTCAAGAATTCCCCCTGTATTGCCGATAAGAAGAGGGAATACACGGGACCACTGGCGATATTGATAACCGATTGTGTTTACGGAGAAAATGGATTTAAACAAGAAAAAAAATCGATCTGTGGATGCCCAGCCTCAGAGCCACGAGCCGAGTGGGAGAGAGCGCAGGGCCCACGAGCGCTATGCTCTCGGTCTTGAGGCTCGGCTGAGCTTTCGGGGGATGACGGGCTGGCGTTGCGCGGTGCGGGATTTTTGCGTTGGTGGTATGTCGCTGGCGCTGGAATACGATGTGACAAAAAATGTCGCTGGCGAGCGACTGGAAGGGCCGGGTAGGGGGGACATTATCGACATCGAATGCTCGGCGCAGTCCGTCGGCGCGGATAATGCGTTGAATTTTTCCGCCCAGGTGGTGCGCAGGCAGGGCGATGGTCTGGCAGTGCGTTTTTTGAGCCCAGATTTGGGGGCGCTGAACATTCTGCTGAATTACGCGAAATCGTTGTCCAGGCAACACTCAGAACATGGCGGTGAGGTGTCGTTGAGCGGCGAGACCTTCAATGGGAAAAGCGCCGCAGAATTGATCCAAAACTGTCATCAAATGGTCACCCGTTCAGCCACCAATATCATGGCGGGGTTTCTCGATGAGGTAGGGGGGTACCTGTTTGAGGTGTCTAAGGCGGCGCGGGATATCACTGAGCAAAATGCCTGCTTCGATGCCTTGAAGGTGCTGAATAATTCTCGGGATAGCCTGCGTGATGGTTTTCTCACCACCGTTAAAAGTCGGCTTGCACAGTATTCGCCGTTGTCGTCCCCGTTTGGCGAAAACACAGAAGACCCAGTGACGGCCAATGCCCTGTCCATTGTCGATGACGAAGTATTTGATGACTGGTTGGCCGACGCCGCCACCGTGGATTCCGTGGAGTCCCGCAACCGGGAGGTGTTGACAGAAATTGAACGGCGTTTGAGCCTGCTGTACGACGCTGAAATCAAGCGGTTCAACAACCCCTATGGCCCCTCGCTGTTCACGCACTTGTTTCACGAGACCCTAAAATTGCTGTCGCTTCGGCATTCAGTCAATTTGGCCTGTTACAAGGCGTTCAGAAATGTATTGCTGGAAAACCTGGATGGCCTGTACAACAGGATCAATCAATATTTTATCGATAACGATGTGATGCGGGTCATTGAGTATTCGGTGCTGGTTCGGGAGGCCGATGCATTACCGCAACACGCCGAAGCCCCCCCTCAAAAGCCAGCGGTCGAGGTGGAAAAGCCGCAGACAACAGAGGGCGCAGAAAATGTCCCGGGCTCGGGACAGGATTTGTATCAACTGGTCGGTGAGCTGAAAACTCTGCAACAACAGCTGAGCCAGCATTTTGGTAAAGATGCGGTGACCGAGCTTGTGCAAGGGAAAAAAACTGTCGGCGAGTTGCTGGAAAGCTCTGGTGTTTCGGCGGAGAAAGCAGATGAAAATACCGGTGATCATTTAACTCGCGAAGAGGTACAAGCGGCATTGGGTTTGGTTGAGCCTGCGTTAAACACGGTGGTCGACAAGAACGATATTCGTGATTTCAAAGCTGAGGTATTGACCGTACTCGACAACCATTCCGACGTTGGAAACAAAAACATGGGAATCCGCGAGGCGCGTATTATTGATGTCGCCAGCAATATTTTTCATGGGATGACGACGGATCTTCAAGTCTCGGGAAAAATACGCAACTGGATTGAGCAGCTTGAGTTGCCGGTCATAAAAATTGCGGTTGATGATGATTCCTTGTTTACCGACCGGACACACCTGGTGCGGCAGGTGATCAACAAAGTGGCGCAATTGGAAATGTTAGTGGGGGAATCTGAAAAAACGGATCAACCCGCCGTTCAAAAGGCGTTGGACTGGATTGTCAGCTTGGTCAATGAAGAGTTTGACGGTTCCACAGAAGTTTTTTCGCGGGCGGTCCACCAGCTTGATGTGTTGCTGAACGTACAGGACAAAACCTACCGCGCTAATCTTCAAAATTTGATCGAAAAATCTGACCAGGAAGAACACCACTTATTACGGTTGAATGACGCATCGGTGCTGGAGCCAAATCTGGCCTGGGATGATGTCAGTAGTGAAGAAAAGGCGCTGTGGATCAAACGCGCCACTCGGTTGAATGAGGGTGATTGGGTGGTCATGGATGCCGACGCTCCCGAACCCCGGCGTTTGCGCATCGCGTGGAAGGCGCCTCGCACCCAGCGCATCGTGTTTTCTGATGCGCTGGGTGCAAAAGCGCTCGTATTGCATGTGTTTGAACTGGCGGAAAAACTGCGCGCAGGTTCTGCGGTGGTGCCCGAAAACGCCAATGAACCGGCGATGGACAGGGCGCAATATTCTATGTTGCAAGGTTTGCACCAGCAGCTCCTGTATCAATCAACCCATGATCAATTGACGGGGCTGGTGAGTCGACGGGAATTCGAACGATGCCTGAGTGAAATAGTGTCCCAGGCACAGGAAAATCGATCGCGGCATGCCGTGTGTTTTTTGGACCTCGACCAGTTTAACGTCATTAACAACGCTTGTGGTTACGAAGGGGGAGACCGTCTGTTAAAAGACGTTGCCGGACTATTGTCCGGCCAGCTTACAGAGGGCAGCACATTGGCGCGCCTGGGTAGTGATGAGTTTGGCTTGTTGCTGAAAAGCTGCGCGCTGGACGATGCCCTGGATTTTGTTGAAGAATTGATGGAAACGGTTCAGGACTATCGATTGCAGTGGGGAAACAAGCGCCTGTCTGTGGGCGTGAGCGTGGGTCTGGTGCCCGTTTCCCACCGCAGTGAAGCGGCCAATGAACTGTTGCAGGCGGCCGAGGCGAGTTGTGGTGTCGCCAAGGAAATGGGCGGTAATCGTATCCAGCTATACAGCACCGGCCACGCCGGTCTGTCCCGGCGCCGTAAAGCGATGAAATGGGCCGTGGAAATTGATCGCATTCTGGATGAAGACACGCTGTATTTACGCTGCCAGCGCATTATGCCCATTGATAAAAATAACGCCGCGAGTGGTGCCACTAAAAATCATTACGAAATATTGTTAGGCATCTGGGATTTAAACGGGGGCGACATTTCGACGCCGGACTTTATCGAAGCCGCAGAGCGGTATAAACGTATGCCGGATGTAGATCGCTGGGTGATTAAGAATGCCTTCCAGTGGATTAAAAAGCATCACCAGTCATTGGTGGACAGCATCGACATGTTCTCCATTAATCTGTCCGGACGTTCGCTGAACGACGAAAGTTTCCTGGTTTTTCTGCTGGAACATATCCACGCAAGCGGCGTGCCGGTAGAAAAAATTACGTTTGAAGTCACGGAAACGGCAGGGGTTGCCAACCTCTCTGACGCCGTGGGTTTTATTGAGGCGGTGAAGGAAACCGGTTGTCTGTTTGCTTTAGATGATTTTGGTACCGGCATGTCATCCTACGCTTATCTGAAAAATCTTCCGGTAGATTATCTGAAAATAGATGGTGCGTTTGTAAAAGACATGGCGAGCACGCCCAGTGACTATGCAGTGGTCAAATCCATTTGTGAAATTGGCCATTTTATGGGCAAAAAAGTCATCGCCGAATTTGTTGAAAACGATGAAATACTCGCCTTGCTCAAAGAACTGGGGGTGGACTATGCGCAGGGTTACGGCATCGAAAAACCCCGTCGGCTGGAAGATCTGGTGAAAGGCCCGTCTGTGGATTGACGGCGCGCATGATAGACTGGCGGACAGTGTTGCATTGATTTCGCAGGCATCTCCACAAAAATGAAACGACCCACTATCGCATTGTTTGGCACCGGCCTCATGGGCGCACCGGTGGCCGAACGCCTGCTGGGTGCGGGTTACGCCGTGGTGGTGTGGAATCGCAGCCCGGAAAAGGCCGCGCCGCTGGTGGCCAAAGGCGCATTGCAGGCGGAAACACCGGCGCAGGCCGTGCAATCCGCCGAAGTGCTGATCACTTGGTTGGCGGATCAGGTGGCGATTCAGGATGTCCTGTTTCCTGCCGAGCGCGCCAGCCTGCTGGCAGGAAAAACCATTCTGCAAATGGCCACCATCGGCCCCTCGCATAGTCGTGGGCTGGAAGACGCCGCCATCGCCCACGGCGCGCAATATCTGGAAGCCCCGGTGTTGGGCAGTATCCCCGAAGCGAAAAAAGGCCGCTTACTGCTGATGGTGGGTGCCACCACCGCGCAGTTCGAGCGCTTCAAATCCCTGCTATCGGTGTTCGGCGAAAACCCGTTGCATGTGGGTGGAGTGGGGCAGGGGGCTGCCATGAAGCTGGCCTTCAATCAACTCATCGCCGGGCTCACCGCCAGCTTCAGCCTCAGTCTCGGACTCATTCAAAAGGAGGGTGTGCGCGTCGAGCTGTTTATGGACATGCTGCGCGAGTCGGCCCTGTACGCGCCCACCTTCGATAAAAAACTGCTGCGCATGCTGGAGCGGGACTATGACAATCCCAATTTCCCCACCCGTCATCTGCTGAAAGACACGGACCTGTTTTTGGATGCTGCGGAAGAACATGGCTTGACTGCCGCAGGGCTGGCGGGGGTGCGTGACGTGGTGGCCATTGCCCTTGCCAAGGGGTTAGCGGATACGGACTATTCCGCCATCAACGAGGTTATCCATCCGCCTCGCGAGAAACCCAAGGGTGGGGAATAGAGTCGAGCTCGCCGGGCTGGTAAACTAGGGAACCCCCAACGACGTATTCGAGGATCACATGGCTGGACACAGTAAATGGGCCAATATCAAACACCGCAAGGCCGCCCAAGATGCCAAGCGGGGCAAGATTTTCACAAAGCTGATCCGCGAAATTGTGGTGGCCGCGAAAATGGGCGGTGCCGACCAGGACAGCAATCCGCGCCTGCGGGATGTGGTGAGCAAGGCGCTGAGCGCCAACATGAAGCGGGACACGGTCGATAACGCCATCAAACGTGGTGCCGGTGCCGACGACAATGAAAATTATGACGAAATTCGCTACGAAGGTTACGGTCCCAAGGGTGTCGCAGTGATGGTGGAATGTCTCACTGATAACCGTAATCGTACGGTTTCCGAGGTGCGCCACGCTTTTTCCAAGAGCGGGGGCAATCTGGGCACCGATGGCTCTGTGGCCTATTTATTTACCAAGGTGGGGATTCTCAGTTACGTCGAAGGGGCGGACGAAGACAGTCTCATGGAAGCCGCACTGGAAGCGGGAGCGGATGATATCGTCACCAACGACGACGGCAGCATCGATGTACTGACACCCTGGGA
>JAADHZ010000032.1 GCA_013151575.1 Gammaproteobacteria bacterium | reverse complement strand
GCGCGCCGAGGGTGCTGATAAACCGCTGCACAATCCTGCGCTGGCGGTGGATGCTCAGCGTACGAACATCAACACCACCACGTTTGGTCTCAGCCAGACTCTCGATTGGAGCGACAAACGCGGCGCGTTTGTGGACATTGCAGAGCAGGAACTGAAGGCAGCGGAATCGGGTTTCAGAGAAACCCGGCAGCGCGTCGCCGTGGAGGCCTTTGAGGCTTTGGTGCGTTATTTCACTGCCCATGAAATGCAGACGTTGGCGATGCGTCGCAGCGAGCTGATGAAGGGATTTATCGATGCTGTGGAGCAGCGGCGGGCGGCGGGTGACCTGGGGGCGCTGGACGTGACTCTGGCGCAAGTGGTTTATAGCGAAGCGCTGATGGCGCAGGCCTCCAGTGAAAGTGAGCGGGCGGAAGCGAAAGCGGATTTGCTGGCCGTGAGCGGCTTGGCCGCCGACCGCTGGCCGCAGTTGCCCAACGAACTTGCACCGCCTCCCCGGCAGGCTGATCCGGCCCTGCTGGAAAACCTGCCGCAACTGGCGGTGTTGCGAAACCGCATGGACGCGGCCCGGGCACGGATAAAACTGGCGCAACGGCAAGGGCGGGTGGATCCCACCCTCGGCATTCGTGCAGGGCGGGAAGCCTCGGAAAACCTGCTGGCTCTGAGCATCGAAATTCCCCTATTTGTGCGCAACAATTTCAAGACCGTTGCGCGTGCCGCATCGCAGGACGCTGTGGTGGAAGAGCAGATCTACCGTGATGCCCACCGGCGCGCCCGCGCCCAGCTCAACGGCGCACTGAGCCGTTTTGAAAATACCAGCCGCGCGTGGCGCAACTGGGCTGCCACTGGCCAGCAAGCCCTGCATCGGCAGATGAGTTTGCTGGAGCAAATGTGGCAGGCCGGTGAACTCACCGCGACGGATTTTTTGATCCAGGCCAAACAAAATATCGACACCCAGACTACGGCCACTACGTTGATGGGCGATGTGTGGCAGTCCGCCATCGGCTGGCTTGCAGCCTCGGGCCAGATTGAATCCTGGCTGGGCCTGTCCACACGCGATACCGACACGAATTCCGGAGAATCAAAATGAAGAACGCATGGATTTTATTGGCAGCATTGAGCCTGACCAGCACGGGCCTTGTTTTTGCCGAAGAAGGGCACGACCACAATGAAGAAGGCCATGGCCAGGAAGAAAAAGGTCACGATGACGGTGGTCATGAAAAAGGCGGTCACGACGAAGGAGGCCATGGTGGTCACGATGAAAAAACTAGCGATGCTGAATTGAGCGAAACCCAGCGCCGCATGGCCGGTATCGAAACGCTGGTGGTGACGCGGCAATCTCTGGGTGAAGCCATTCGTGCGCCGGGTGAAGTCATGCTCAACGCCTATCGCTCGACCCGAGTCACGCCCCGTATTCCGGCACAGGTGATGAAACGCCATGTGTTTTTGGGCGATCGTGTCAAAAAAGGACAAGCGTTGGTGACGCTTTCCAGCGTGGAAATGGCTGAGGCCCAGGGGGCGCTGCTGGAGACCGAAGTGGAATTGCGCCGGGTGAAAAAACTGGGGCGCAAGGTGGTTTCCGAGCGGCGTTATGTTGCTGCGCAGATCGCCTATCAGCAGGCTTATGCCAAAGTTCGCGCTTACGGTATGACCCAAAAACAGATCGATGCCTTGCTCAAAACAGGCGATGCCGCCCGTGCCACCGGCGAGTTTCGCCTGCTGTCGTTCCAGGACGGTACGGTCATCAGCGATGATTTTGTGGTGGGCGAGCTAGTGGAACCCGGCCACGTACTGATGCAAATCAGCGACGAGTCCCTGTTGTGGGTAGCGGCCCGGCTCACGCCAGAGGAGTCCGCGCGAGTCCAGCTAGGCGCATCTGCCCGCGTGCAGGTGGGGCAGCGTTGGCTTAATGGCACGGTGGCCCAGGCCCGTCATACCCTGGATGAGGCGACCCGTACGTTGGCGGTGCATGTGGAGGTGGCCAATCCGGATGACTCGCTGCATCCCGGCCAGTTCGTCAGTGTGATCATCGAGGGCAAGCGCAAACAGGAAGGCATTGTGGTGCCGTTGGCCGCCGTGATGCGTGCGGTGGACGGTGATTGGCAGGTGTTCGTGGAATCCGTTCCTGGCCGTTTTGAGCCAAAAGAGGTGGAGGTGTTGCAGACCGTGGGTGACCGGATGCTGATCGAGGGCATCCCGGCCGGTACGACCATCGTCAGCAAGGGCGCGTTTTTTGTCCAGTCAGAAATCGCCAAGGGCGGTTTTGAAGTGCACAACCACTAAGGGGCGCCATTATGTTAAATACCGTTATCGATATGGGCGTGAAAAACCGCCTGCTGGTGGTGCTCGCGCTACTGGCTACTATGGTGGGTGGGGTATTGATCCTGCCCAAGCTCAATCTTGATGCATTTCCCGATGTGACCAATGTGCAGGTGCAAATCAACACTGAGGCGCAAGGCCTAGCGGCGGAAGAAGTTGAGCAGCTCATTACGTTCCCCATTGAGGCGGTGATGTATGCGCTGCCGGATGTGGAAGAGGTGCGTTCCATTTCCAAGACCGGTCTGTCCGTGATCACCGTGGTGTTCAAGGAAGGCACGGATATTTACTTCGCTCGTCAGCTGGTGTTTGAACGCCTGCAAGCGGCCAAGGAGCAAATACCCGGCGGCATCGGCATTCCCGGCATGGGGCCGAATACCTCTGGCCTGGGGCAGGTGTACCAGTATATTTTGTTGGCAGAGGATAGCTCAAAATACGATGCCATCGCCCTGCGCAGCCTCAATGACTGGGTGGTGAAACTGCTGCTGATGCCCGTGGGCGGCGTCACTGAGGTGCTCTCCTTCGGTGGTGAAGTTCGTCAGTATCAAGTGCAACTCGACCCGCAACGTTTGCTGGCCTATGGGCTGTCCAGCGATGCGGTGGCCGAGGCCATCGAGAACAATAATCGCAATGCCGGTGGTTGGTATCTGGATCGCGGTGAAGAACAGTTGGTGATTCGCGGCGTGGGTTGGGTGCGTAGCGGTGAGGAGGGTCTGCGCGATATCGGCAACATCCCGTTGATGGATGTCGATGGCGTGCCGGTGCGGGTGCGCGACGTGGCTAACGTCGCCTTCGGCCCTGAGATTCGTCAGGGGGCGGTAACCCTCATGCGACGCGACGCTAACGGCAATCCCGAGGCATTGGGTGAAGTGGTGGCGGGCGTGGTGCTTAAACGCATGGGCGCGAATACCAAGGCAACGATCGACGGTATCAAATCACGTCTACCCGCTATTCAAATGGCGTTGCCGGACGGGGTGACCATCGAGCCGGTGTACGACCAGTCCGCGTTGGTGGATCAAGCCGTCGGCACGGTGAGCAAGGCGCTGCTGGAGGCCTTTGTGCTGATCGTCATCATCCTGATGCTGTTCCTGCTCAATTTGCGCGCTACTTTTCTGGTGTTGATTTCGGTACCCATTTCCATTTTGCTGGCCTTGATGGCCATGGCGCAGTGGGGTGTGTCCGCCAACCTGATGTCGCTGGGCGGGCTGGCCATTGCTATCGGCATGATGGTGGACGGCTCGGTGGTGATGATGGAACACATCTTCAGCCATTTGTCTCGACCCGATGCACAGCATCACCGCCACGCCCAACAGGAGTTGGCGCCTGGAGATGAACACCCCTACGATGCTGCCAGTGATGACCACGGCATGGCGTTGCGCATTCAGGAAGCCGCGCGTGAAGTAGGGCGGCCGGTGTTTTACGCGGTGATGATCATCATCATCGTGTTTGCTCCGCTGTTTAGCCTGGAAGGGGTGGAAGGCAAACTGTTCCAGCCCATGGCGATTTCCATCGTGCTGGCCATGGTGGCCTCGTTGGTGGTGGCATTGGTGGTGGTGCCGGCCCTGGCGACGTATTTGTTCAAAACCGGCGTTCGGGAGAAAGAGAGCTTCATCATGAAGCCGCTGGATAAACTGTATCGCCGGGCATTGGGCGGTGCGTTGAAAAAACGAGCGCTAGTAGTAGGCTCGGCGCTGGCGCTGTTTGTCGGTTCTCTGGGACTGGTGCCATTGCTGGGCACCGAGTTTGTGCCGGAATTGGAGGAGGGCACGTTGAATATCCGCGTGACGCTCGCGCCCTCATCCAGCCTCGATACCGCATTGACGGTGGCGCAAAGACTGGAAGAACAGTTGATGACCTTTCCCGAGGTGCTGTATGCCTTTAGTCGCATTGGTCGCCCCGAAATCGGAGGGGACCCCGAACCGGTCTCCAACGTGGAGATTTTTGTGGGCATGAAACCGGTGCCGGAGTGGACGTCGGCACCCAATCGCAAAGCGTTGCAGGTGTTGATGGAAGAAAAAATGTCGGTTCATCCCGGCCTGTTGTTTTCGTTCTCCCAACCCATTGCCACCCGTGTCGATGAATTGCTCTCCGGCGTGAAAGCGCAACTGGCCATCAAACTGTTTGGCCCCGACCTTGACGTGCTGGCAACAAAAGGCGCTGAAATAGTGGCCCTGGCGAAAAAGGTCAAGGGTACCCGAGGGGTGTCCATGGAGCAGATTGGAGGCGAAGCGCAGCTGGCAGTGCGCCCGGACCGGGACATCCTGGCCCGTTACGGCATTCCCGTGGCGCAGGTGATGGACTTGGTGAGCGATGCCATCGGTGGTCGCGAGGCTGGGCAGGTGATCAAAGGCAATGAGCGCTACGATATTTATGTGCGTCTGGCCGAGTCTGACCGCAACAGCGTCGAAGCGATTCGCAGCCTGATTCTGCAAGCGCCCAACGGTGCTTGGGTGAAGCTGGGGGACGTGGCGCAGGTGGGCATCGAATCCGGTCCGCCGCAGATTCGCCGTGACGATGTCCAACGGCGTGTTGTCATCCAGACCAACGTCGAAGGTCGTGACATGGGCAGCCTGGTGGCCGAATTGCAACAGCGCATCGACAGCGAGGTTGATCTACCCACTGGTTACACCGTGGTGTTCGGTGGTCAGTTTGAAAACCAGCAACGGGCACAGGCGCGCCTGATGATTGTGGTGCCGCTGTCGCTGGGGCTGATCTTCCTGCTGCTGTACTTCGCCTTTCACTCGGTAGGGCAGGCGGCGTTGATTATGATCAACGTACCGCTGGCGCTGATTGGCGGCATTGCCGCGCTATACCTCTCCGGCCAGTACCTGTCGGTGCCCGGCTCCATTGGGTTTATCGCGCTGTTTGGTGTGGCGGTGCTCAATGGTGTGGTCATGGTCAACGCCATCAATCAGCGAGTGAAGGATGGTGGCGACGCCAATGCCGCCGTGTTCGAAGGGGCGCTTTCGCGCCTGCGCCCGGTGCTGATGACAGCTAGTATCGCCGCCCTGGGGTTGATTCCGATGTTGCTCGCCACTGGCGTGGGCTCTGAGGTACAACGACCATTGGCAACGGTGGTGGTGGGCGGGCTGGCTTCGTCCACGCTGCTGACCCTGTTTGTATTGCCGGTGCTATACGGCGTGTTTTCACGCGGGGTGCAGAAGCAGCCTTAACCGTGTTGTGATCTGAGGAATAAATGAATGGCATTGAAAGCCCCGGCTACGTCCGGGGCTTTCGTGTGATGGGGCATGCGGAATTTAATGAATAGATACTAAGGAATACATTGGGCTCCTCGCTGTTTCCAATGGGTAATAGGGTTAACATCAGCCTTTTTTCCGAGAGGGGAACGAGCCTGTGGAAGCGGAATTATTTGCAGCAGCACTGGGCTTACAA
>JAADHZ010000142.1 GCA_013151575.1 Gammaproteobacteria bacterium | reverse complement strand
TTATTTGCGTTGGCATGCCAGTATCCAAAAGGCGTCCTTCGATTCTACCATTCATTTCTCTGGGGCTGGTACAGAAAACGGTTTGGTCATTGTGCACCTGCGCGCCAGGATCGCCTCGTCTACACTGAGCAGAGAGTGGCGATTTTTGCATCAACATCAAAAATGGAGGTCGGGATTTATGGAGAGTATGCCGTTGCAATGCCGCCGTATGATGTCGGCGGCCGTTGAGTTTTGTGATTTGATTGATAACTTCGATGTGCCTGGACAGGATGCGCAATGGATGGCGCAAATGGAAAAATTATTGCCCAAGCTGCATGTTGCTGTCATTGCATTGTCGGCACGCTGCGAAGGCCGACGATACTACCACTTCCCTGATGACGACAAACGTTACGAGTTGTACCTGCGTCTGTTGCGCGTATTGCAGGACGACGATGTGCTGTGGGAAAAGCATGGTAACGGTGTGGAAAAACAGCTCCAGCGCCAGCGTTTATGCGACCGCCTCGCTGACGACCTCACCGATGTTTATTCCGATTTAAAGTGCGGGCTGGATTTGCTGGAAGAAGGCGTGCAGCAGGCCGTTTGCGAATGGCAGAACAGTTTTTATGTCCACTGGGGTCAACACCTGTTGGACGCCGAATGCTGGCTGCACGCCGTTGGCGCGGGTGGTGAGCCTCCCCCGCTACCCGGGTTTAACCACCACCAGTATCACAATAACCACTAACAACACTACCGGAAATTCGTTAAACCAGCGGTAAAATACGTGGCCTTTGTTATTGCGCCCCAGTTTGAAATCCCTCACCAGTTTGCCGCAATAGATGTGGTAGGTGATCAAAATTGCCACCAGCCCCATCTTTGCATGCAGCCAGGCGCTGCCGCCGAATACCTGCCAGCCATAACCCCACAGCAATAGCAGCCCGAATACCACCGTCAGTACGCCGCCGATGGTTGTGATGGCAAAAAGTTTACGCTCCATAATTTTGAAGCGCTCGTCGCTGATGCTGTCGTCGCTCATGGCGTGGTACATAAACAGTCGAGGCAAATAAAACAGGCCGGCAAACCACGTCGTTAAAAATATAATGTGAAAACTTTTTATCCACAGCATGGGTGCTGTCTCCAAATGTGGGTCAGGGATGTGTTGAGCATTGAGAAATGCGAGAGGGATGCTAATCCCGATAATGTGATTCTACCGTTTTCCGCGTGACGATGCCCATCACGCGACGAGTGGTGTTGGCGTGGTGGGTGACGCACAGCGCATCAACACCGGCGGTGTTCATGGTTTCCAGGGCTTGTTGCAAGGTGGCTTGCGTGGTGATGCAGGCCACTTTCTCTCTTTGCGCGGGGATCTCCAGCAGGTCGATGAAGGAAGGGTCAATTTGCGGGTTGGCGCTCAGGTAACGGGCGAGATCGGCTGCCAGCAGCAAGCAGACAGGTTCGTGGGCGAGCGGGTTTGTATTGGCGTCGTCAGTATTCGCGGTAACGGCGATCCACAGCGGTTGGCTGTCGAGTGCTGCGTCGGCCGCTGCAAGACTGATGCGGGCCGGGGATACCGCAAATGAAGTATTTAAAACGCTGGCAACTCCCACCCGTCGCAAGGACTGAGTGACGGGATTGCTGCGGTAGTCCAGCCCGCGCGCCTTCAGCAGGGTGAGGAAAACGGACTCGCGGCCAAACAGGTGGCTGCTGGTCATGCAAGAAATCACCACCGCCAGCATACCCGGCAGGATGATGTTGGGGTTGGCGGTGAGTTCCAACAATGCCATCAGTGCCGCCAGCGGGGCCTGCAACGTCGCGCCCATCATCGCCCCCATGCCCAGCATGGCGTAAAAACCTGGCGACGCCACTTCGCCGGGAAAAATCATGGCCGCGATATGTCCCAGTGCGCCACCGGCGGCGGCTCCCACCACCAGCGTGGGGCCGATGAGGCTGCCGGGCAGTCCCAATCCCAGCCCCACTGTCGTGGCGATGATCTTGAACGCCACAATGGTAAAGAGTAATCCCATCCCGATCTCACCCAGCAAAGACTGGTTGACGGTGTCGTAGCCGATGCCCATGATCTCCGGCACCCACAGTGCGATGACACCGGTGACCACGCCCGCCAAGGTCATGCGTTTCCACACCGGAATATGGCTGCTGGCCTCCGCAACCCGTTGTGTCGAGCCGATAAACACAGCCGCCAACGCCCCGATGAGAACGCCCATCAGCATAAGATACGGTAGCTCCAGTAGCGAGCCCAGCTCCAGTGGCGGTGCGCCAAAGGCGGGGTCTGCTCCGAACACAAAACGCGTCAATGCCGTGGCGCTGACAGCGGCGAGGATCACTGGAGTGAAGCCAGCAATGGTGTATTCCATGAGAATAACTTCCATGGAAAATATCACACCGGCCAGCGGTGTATTAAACGACGCAGCGATGGAGGCCGCCGCACCGCAGGCCACCAGGGTACGAATACTGTTGTTCGGCAGGTGCAGCCATTGCCCCAGCAGGCTGCCACTGGCGGAACCTAGATGCACGCCCGGCCCCTCCCGGCCCACACTGTGCCCACTGATGATACTCATGGCCGCGCTCACGAATTGCAGCGCCAGGTTACGCAGCGGCAGGTGGCCCTGGTGATGGGCCAGGCGTTCCAGCACGTGTACTACGCCGACCTGCACGCTGCCACTTCTGCCCAGATACTGGAATAGTACACCGATGGCGAGCCCCCCCAGCGCTGGGAGCAGGAATCGCACCAGCAGGGGGAGTTTTTCGTAAGCCTCAATATCACCGCCGGGCAGCAGGCCGCCTTGCACATTTTCAACGAGTAGCCGGAAGGCAACGATGACCGCCCCCGCCATCAAACCGCTTAGCAGGCCGAGCACCGCAAGTTGCGGTAGCGCATCAACGCTGGCGAGGCGAGTTCGAAATCGTTCTAACATGAGCGGTTTTTGGTGGTTGGTTGGCAAAAAACCTTGACAGCCAATAGGGCTTCCTTTAAGTTTTGTCCGGTCTTGAGGCGCAAGTCGCGGGATTAAAAATAATAATCATAAAATATTGTAAAGGCGGCTGCGGCCGCTTTTTTTTTGCCTGGAGTTTTTGCTTGCGGCTCCTCATTTATTTCTACAGCCTTGTTCAGTCTGTTGCTCCCAGTTTCCTGATAAATACGTTAGCGTTACGCCGGTAGTTGTACAGGGCCTTGCGTTTTTTCGGCAGGGCATCCAGCCCAGCCTTGATAAATCCCCTTTCCAAAAACCAGTGCGAGGTCCGAGTGGACAGCACGAACAGGTTTTCAATGCCGTGCTGTTTCGCCGTTTGTTCGATGAAACGCAGCAGAGTCTCGCCACGCCCCTCACCCTGATAATCCGGATGCACGGCGAGACAGGCCAGCTCCGCGCTATGAGCACCGGGCTTGCCGTCGGCAAAAGGATACAGGGCCGCGCAGGCAATGATCATGCCGTCGCGTTCCACCACGGTGAAGCGCTGTATCTCCATCTCCAGCCGTTCGCGCGGTCGGCGCACCAGCACATCCGCCGCCTCCAGCGGGGTGATCAGTTCCAGAATACCCGCCACATCCTCGATACCGGCCTGGCGTGTGTCTTCGTAGCGGTCGGCATTGATGAGCGTGCCCACGCCATCGCGGGTGAACAGCTCCTGCAACAGGGCGCCGTCGATTTGGCGGCTGAGGATGTGCACGCGCTTGATGCCATTAAGGCACAGGTTCACCGCGCTGTGCAGGATGCGGCGAATGTCCTGCGGCAACTTGCGCCGTGAATCGAGAGTTTTTTGCGTATCGCTCAGGGACAGCTCGCGCACCAGTTTTTTGCGGGCGTCCCGCAAACCCGGGCCTTCGGCCAGATACAGCACTTTGTCCGCCTTCAGTGCGATAGCGGCGGAAGTGGCCACGTCTTCGGCGCTGAGATTGAATACCTCGCCGGTGGGGCTGTAACCCAACGGCGACAGCAGCACCACGCCGCCCAGCGCCAATTGCGCATGAATGGCCTCAGCATCGATGCGCCGGACCTCGCCGGTGTGCAGGAAATCCGTGCCGTCGCATACGCCCAACGGCCGTGCCGTCACCATGTTGCCCGAGGCCACGTGAATGCGGGCACCCGCCATGGGCGAGTGAGCCAGGCCCATGGACAAGCGGGCTTCGATTTCCACCCGCACCGTGCCCACCGCCTCTTTTACACAGACCAGGGCGATGTCATCGGTAACCCGCAGGTCGTCCACGGTGTGGGTTTGTTGGCCACGAGTCTTCAGCCGAGCCTCCACCTGTGGCCGCGCCCCGTGCACCAGCACCAGTCGGATGCCCAGACTGTTGAGCAAGGCGATGTCATGGATCAGCCCGGCGAAGCCGTCGTCCTGCACCGCTTCTCCACCGAATACCAGCACAAAGGTGCGGCCGCGAAAGGCGTTGATGTAGGGGCCTGCGTCGCGAAACCAAGAGACAAACGGTTTTTGTGCTGTGATTGTGGTCAATGGTTCCTCCTTGCGTAAATTTTTACTTCAAAACGTTGATCTAACGGCTGGTCACACAAAGCCAAAATTCATTCTATTGCAATTGTACCCCAGCCATCTCATTGGTGTGGCATCAATGTTCTCCAGGGTTGGTTGGCATTAATAAAGTCTGTCGAGATGTCAGCGGGGAATTAATTCGTCCATTTTTATTGCTGTTTCGTTAACTCCTAATTGTTATGCCGGGCTTGTTCCAGCATGCGGTAAGTAGTTGGAAGCACTGGATTTCAACGTGCGCCGGAATAACGAAAAAAAGTTATCGATAAATGCCATCAGGCATTATTTTTCCTAATACGCTGTACGAACTACACCAATGCAAGATAAAATTAACTGGGCAGCAGTGGTCCATTTTATAGTTTTAAATCTTCGCTTTTCAGGCAGATGACTTTCAGTTAGCCGTTGGATTAATGTCAGTGAATGATGAGATATAGAACAGGCTGCGAATACGAAACATAAGACAGAGAGGGGAAAAACCATAAACATAATAACATCTAAAATTATCGTTCTATGTGCGGCTTTATTGTTCCCGATATTCAGTTATGGAAATAATTTGGTAAATTATAATATTGCGGTTGGGGTTGGGCTGCGCTATGGTTTTTTTTCTTTCCAATTTCCTTTAATAAATATAAATACACGTATAGGCGAATCTGTTGTATTTATTGAAGGTGCGGTAAGCCCTGTTGTTTTCGTAGGTAACGCGGGGTATATGCATAAATTATCAAAAAAAAATTCTATTAATGCATCCATATTGTTTGGAGGAACCATGGAACGTGAATTTTCTGGGTATAAGTTGGGGTATATCTATAATTCAAATTCTTTTAACAAAAATGGTTGGGAAACGTCTGTTGAGTTATATTCTATTAAGGTGACTGAAACAGGTGGATTTTCTTCCTCTTCCTCAAAAAATAAATTGATTCCTAGCATTTCGTTTGGTTACCATTTTTAATCTCTTTGGGTTCAATTCCCCGCAGCTTGCTGCGGGGTTGTTTATTTGGTGCTCAGGGGATGTTTTTTAGTGGTCGCGATTTAATGTTTGATGTTGTTGCGTAATGTCAAAAATAAAAAATTTGGCGAACTGATATCCATTTCACTTGTCAGTGCGGCCAACCGTTCCGATGGGCCATCTTGCTGTAAAAAAATATTGTTTCTGTTTCATCCGGATGGACAGCAGTTTTGTTAGTCGATTTGCTGATTCAGTAGGTCGCCCGGCTGTTTGTTAAAGTAACAAACTTCGGGGAGGATACCTGTGTCGTAGGTGTCGGCGGCTTTGTCTACTTCCGAGCTGCCGCAAATCAGGCACACGCTAAAGTCGGATTTTGTTTTCATATAGTTGCTGGCCATGTTCAGGTAGCGGGGTTTGAAAGATGTGCAGCGGCAGGGCGGTGTTTGTCAACAAAGATGTCCGGTATTTCTTACGCAGCCTTAAGCAACCTTTGCTCTTCGGCTCGCACCTCTTTTGGTGGATTCAACC
>JAADHZ010000122.1 GCA_013151575.1 Gammaproteobacteria bacterium | reverse complement strand
CGCGCGCATCGATGCGGTACCAGCCGTGGTCTTTCAGATACACCGCGTTGAGTCCGTGCAGGCAGTAGGGAGCGCCATTGTCGTCAATGCTGAGGCGTTGATAACACAACCCGGCGGGGATGCCGTTAGCCCGCAGCAAGGCGGCGAGCAAGTGGCTTTTCGCATAACAATAGCCGTGGCCTCGTTGCAGCACGTCCGAGGCTTTGCACGTGGTACCGTCCCGTTGATGGTCGGCGCTGTGTTGGATGTGATCGCGCACCCATTGGAAACAGACCTGCGCGATATGTGTATCGCTGTCGTGGCCGGTGGCCAACCGTGTAGCAAGGGTGACAATGTCCGGATGTTGCCAATCGATGTGTTGGGAGGATTCCAGGTAGTGCTTCATGAGCCGGTGCCCGTCAAGGTGGTGGAAATATTGTGGGCCAAAGATCAGTATACCGGAATACTCGGGTTCCGATTCCATACAGCCTTGCGGCATTTTTGGCACAGGTAATGGAAAAAGACTCACGTTCGAATAGATTCAGGTTGCGATGCCCGTCAACATGAATAATGTCGATGAATGCATGGATTTTGTTGCGTTCGACCCAAGGAACGTCTGATACTGAAAAATACCAACAAAAACTGCGGTTACGAAAATTTCCTGTATGGTGTTTTTCGTAATTGCCTCCTGGTTTTTCTGGTTTTAGACAGGCTTATATACGGCCGCCCTCACCCTGCTAAATATTGGTGCTACCATAGACTTTTCGGTAGATAGCGTTGAATAATGAACCGCACGACCAGCCCATTTTCGATTATTACAAAAGGGATTAAATCACAACATGTCCAGCGTCGTTGAAAACCCGTTAAGCGTTGTGGTGCTGGCCGCCGGCCAGGGCACGCGCATGAAATCCAGCCTGCCCAAAGTATTGCATACCATTGCGGGCAAGCCGTTGCTGGAGCACGTCATCAAGGATGCGCAAGCACTGGGTGCCACCACCGTCCACGTGGTTTACGGCCACGGGGGTGAGCAGGTACGCCAAGCTCTGTCGGCATATGAATTGAACTGGGTGCCGCAGACCGAACAGCTCGGCACCGGCCATGCGGTGCAGCAGGCTCTGCCCGATATTCCCGACAATCATTTGGTACTGCTGTTGTACGGCGACGTGCCGCTAATTACCGTTAACACTCTGCGCGGCTTGCTTGCCGCTGCGGATGGAGATGCTTTGGCGCTACTCACCGCCGAGCTTGATGACCCCGCAGGTTATGGCCGCATCGTGCGTGACGCAAGCAACCGGGTACAGGCCATCGTTGAACAAAAAGATGCTAATGCAAAGCAGCTCACCATCCACGAAATCAACACCGGTATGTTAGCGGCAAAAGCCGGACAGTTAAAAAAATGGATTGGCCAACTCGATAACAATAATGCTCAGAATGAGTACTATCTAACGGACATCGTCGGCTTTGCCGTTGCCGACGGTGTTGCCGTCAACACGTCGAAACCAATGGAGCGCTGTGAAATTGAAGGCGTGAATAACAAATACCAGTTAGCGCAGTTGGAGCGAGCATTTCAGTTGCGACAGGCGCGACAGCTAATGGAACACGGGCTGACCCTACGTGACCCGGCCCGTTTTGATTTGCGCGGGGAGCTGGTTATTGGGCGCGATGTGGAAATCGACATTAACGTGCTGCTGGAAGGCCGGGTTGAATTGGCGAACGGCGTTGTGATCGGCCCCAACACCGTGTTGAAAAATGTCAGCATCGGCAGTCATACGCGAGTGCATGCCAACTCCGTGCTGGAAGAAAGCACGGTGGGCGCACACTGTGACATCGGACCCTTCGCCCGCCTTCGTCCGCAAACGAATCTGGCCAACAACGTGAAGGTCGGCAATTTTGTCGAAATCAAAAAATCCGATATCGCCGAAGGCAGCAAAGTAAACCATCTCAGTTACGTGGGCGATACCACCATGGGTATGAACGTCAACGTTGGCGCGGGTACTATCACCTGTAATTATGATGGTGCCAATAAACATCGCACCATCATCGGCGACGACGTGTTTATCGGTTCAGACACACAATTGGTCGCGCCGGTGACCATTGCGAGCGGTGCCACTATTGGTGCAGGCTCCACCATTACCCGGAATGCCGAGGCGGCAGCATTAACCTTGAGCCGTACACGTCAGATGACGGTGGATGGTTGGCAGCGTCCGAAAAAAAAATCCTGATAACACAAAACCGGCGGGATTTTTACTGGACACACAACGCTGCCGGGAATCACAAAAAACACTAGCCTGAAATAAAAACACCGGGGACATAACCGTATGTGTGGAATCGTAGGTGCAGTAGCCGACAGAGACGTGGTGCCGATCTTGCTCGAAGGACTACGCCGTCTCGAATATCGCGGGTATGACTCCGCAGGCATTGCCGTACTGGATGCCTCGGGCGCATTGGATCGAGTGCGATCCATGGGCAAAGTCGCTGCCCTGGCGAACACCATGGCAGACAAGTTGAAGGGCAAGGTCGGCATTGCCCATACACGTTGGGCCACTCACGGTGTGCCGAGCCAAAGTAACGCCCATCCACACATTTGTCGTGACACGGTGTCGGTGGTGCATAACGGCATCATCGAAAATCACGAACAACTGCGCGAGGCACAACGTCATAACGGACATATTTTTACCTCGCAAACGGACACCGAGGTGGTCGTGCATCAGATCCATGACTACCATGTTGGGCAAGGAAAAAATTTGCTGGAATCCGTGCGTGCCGCTGTATCCGATTTTGAAGGTGCCTACGCGCTGGGGGTGATCAGCTCCAAAGAACAGGGACGGATGGTGACGGCGCGGCGCGGTAGCCCGCTGGTGATTGGCGTCGGCATCGGCGAATATTTTATCGCCTCCGATGTCGCCGCCTTGTTGCCGGTGACGCAGCGATTTATTTTCCTCGAAGAAGGCGATATTGCCGACATCCGCCGCAGCAGCCTGGTCATTTACAACGCCAGCGGCAACGAAGTGCAGCGCCCCATCAAAGAGAGTGAATTGTCCGCCGATGCCGTGGATCGGGGTGAATATCGCCACTACATGCTTAAGGAAATATTCGAACAGCCCCGCGCTATTGCCGACACGCTCGAAGGGCGCATTAGCAGCGGACGAGTAATGGAACAGGCCTTTGGTGCGGCTGCGCCGGAAATTTTTGATCAGGTGCAAGGCGTGCACATCATCGCCTGTGGCACCAGTTACCATGCGGGGCTAATCGGCGCCTACTGGTTGGAGTCCATCGTTGGCATTCCGTGCAGCGTGGAAGTGGCCAGCGAATTCCGCTATCGCAAGCCAGTGGTGCGGCGTAATTCCCTTATCGTCACCCTGTCGCAATCTGGCGAAACCGCCGACACCCTGGCAGGTTTGAAAGAAGCGAAACGCCTGGGTTTTGGCCACTCCCTATCCATCTGCAACGTGCCAGAAAGTTCACTGGTACGCGAGTCCGACTTGGTTCTGCTGACTCGCGCTGGCCCGGAAATCGGCGTCGCTTCCACCAAGGCGTTTACCACGCAACTGGTCGCATTAATGTTGCTGGTGATTACGCTGGGACGACGCAACGGATTTAGTGACGAAGATGAAGCCCGCATGGTAGGCGAATTGGAAAAACTGCCCGGCGAAATTGACCGGGTGTTAAAACTCGACAAACCCATCCAGCAAATTGCCGAACAATTTTCCGACAAACACAATGCCCTGTTTTTGGGACGTGGCGCGCAATACCCCGTTGCCATGGAAGGCGCGCTGAAACTCAAGGAAATCTCCTACATTCACGCCGAAGCCTATCCTGCAGGCGAACTGAAGCACGGACCGCTGGCATTGGTAGATGAAAACATGCCCATTATTGCCGTAGCGCCTAACAATGAATTGCTGGAAAAACTCAAATCCAACTTACAGGAAGTGCGCGCACGCGGTGGTGAGCTACTGGTATTTGCCGACGCCCATTCCGAACTGAAACAGGCCGACGGAATACAAGTGCTGAATGTCGCCCCGGTGGACGATGCCATGTCGCCCATTGTATATACTATCCCCCTGCAACTGCTTTCCTACTACGTGGCCGTGCTCAAAGGTACCGATGTTGATCAACCGCGCAATCTCGCGAAGTCGGTTACTGTGGAATAAAAGGTAAGTTAAAAGAGACATCTCGAATTAATGCTAAATACGGCAAATAGCTCAGCGAGGTAAAAATGAAGTTCGGATTTCATATATTGACGATGGCCGCATTACTGTTGGCAGGCCAGGTATCTAGCGCGATGGCCGCCAATAAATTTTCTGCGGAAAATCCACCTAAAATGCCGTATAAATACGCACTGGGCAAACAAAAATTTACCCAATTTTGTGCCAAATGCCATGGTGAATGGGGATACGGCACTCGCCAGGGCCCACCCTTTATTCATAGGTTTTACAAACCCTCCCATCACGCTGACCCCGCCTTTTACCGAGCGCCCCTCAAAGGCGTAACCGCGCACCACTGGCGATTTGGCGATATGCCACCGGTGCCGGGTATCACGAGAAAAGACCTGGATTCCATCGTACCGTTTATTCGCTGGCTGCAACGCGAAAACAAACTCTATTAATGGCGATTTCTTTAGTGTTGCCGACGATCCTGAAAAAATAAAAATCGCATGACAATATATTTTTCCAACAAAACACATCGCCCGATACGACGGGCAGTATTTTTATCGGTATTGGCCGCCAGCATCTTGAACTTCACAATATTTCCGGTGCAGGCGGACAACGATGCCGAGCCACAAATTAAACGTGGCGAAAAAATCTACAACCGCTTTTGTTCGGCCTTGTGTCACAAAAAAAATATGGAAGGCCAGGCAAACTGGCGCAAACGAAAACCCGACGGAAAATTACCCGCCCCACCCCACGATGAAACCGGCCATACGTGGCACCACGCCGATGCGCTTTTATTTGGCATCATCAAACAAGGGTTGGTGCCGCCATTTGCGCCACCCAATTACAAATCCGACATGCCAGCCTGGGGGGGCACCCTCAGCGATAGCGATATTCATGCCGTAATTGCCTACATCAAAAGCCGCTGGCCAAAAGAAACTCGTAAAATTCAAGCCGAAATCAACGCTGAAGCCCTGCAACGTCAGCGTTAGCTGCAACACATAACGCACTTCATTTCATGCTGGCGACTGCTCGTTAGCACTGATCGCCGGACTGAAGTTTGCAAAATATCTTCCGTGCCTATTTTTAGATCGTCGAGATCTCAATGTAATAACCCCGAAAACCAAAACCGGTACAACGATAAGTTCTCTTCCGGTTGTCGTCCTGACAATAAACTATCTTTGTCTTTTCAGATGTAGCTCCAATCCTACTTCAGCCATTCTCCCGGCCAGTTTTTGCTTGCTCCTTTCAACGTGCACTTCACTTAAACAAAGACAACCTTTTCCCACATAGCAGCCAATCATTTCTTCATTTTTCTATTTTCAGGCCGCTGGGATAGGTGGCGAGGGGTTCCTGTTGCCTGTGATCTGGAAAAACCGTTTACTGGCCGAAAAGTTTCCAATTTTTTTGTCTGACAAAAACCATCAATCACCGCCCCATGAACTTATCATCCAAATAACAGTCGGACCCGGCAGCTCATGCAAAAATGGCAAAATATCGTATAATTGTGCACTGAATTTGTGCGCGGTGCTGTTACACATAAACATATTTTTACGCACAAACACCTTTCCTCCAGTAAATATTGAGGCCAACCTAACATGTTACCCCGTCTATTCGCATTTTCGGTCACGCTGTTCGTTTTCCTTACCTTGCCAGCCTTCTCTGCAGAACCTGCTCCTGATTTCACGCTGCCCACCTTCCCCGACGGCACCGAAATCAGCCTGAAGGATTTCAGAGTGTGGTGTACCTGGATTTCTGGGCCACCTGGTGCCCGCCCTGCCGCAAATCCTTTCCGTGGATGGATGAAATGCATGAACGTTACAAAGACAAGGGACTAAGCATCATTGCGGTTAGCGTGGACAAAAAGCGCGGATTGATCAAACAGTTCACCCAAAAAACAGAACCGACATTTATTATCGCCCATGACCCCACTGGCAAGGTCGCCAAGGCCTACGGACTGCGCGGCATGCCCAGTACATATCTGATAGATAGAAACGGCCAGTTGGTGGTGACTCACATGGGATTTCGCACTAAAGACAAAGACAAGCTGGAAGCCGCCATTCAATCCCTGCTGGAAAAATAAATATGACCAAAATAATCCTGTTTTCCGCTTTTATCAGCCTTGTGTTGAGTGCATGCAGCCTGGAACCAGTGCAACCCTGGGATCGGGATTTGCTGGCCCAACAAAAAATGCAGCTAGTTGCTGACCCGCTGGAAATCTACCTTGATGAACATACCTACTTCAGCAAGGAAGCCTCCAGTGGTGGTCAAAGCGTGGGGGGAGGAGGCTGCGGATGCAACTGAAAAAAACACGACAAAGCCCACGTAACATCCGCCGTCAACTGGCGGTGGCCACTTGCAGTTTACTGGCCGGTGCCAGCCATGCGGGTAACTTGATTGCTTCCGACGATAACTGGAAAATTGATTCAGCCCTATTGATTTATGCCGAGAAGAACCGTGTTTCACTCGCGGAAAGTGTATTGAGCTTCAGTAAAGAAATCGATGACGATGAATTCATTAATGCGCGTATAGTAACCGATGTTTTGACCGGGTCATCACCCAACGGTGCAGTACCTTCCAATACCGCACAAACCTTTACCAATCCTTCGGGTAACTCGGGTTACA
>JAADHZ010000065.1 GCA_013151575.1 Gammaproteobacteria bacterium | reverse complement strand
AAAGCAATCGTTATTATAGCTTTCTTCGCGTCAAAAATGGAGTATTTTTTATATTAAATCATGAGGTTAGAGGGTTTTCGGGCGGGCACTAATTATATTAATATTTTCGGCTATTTTACCCACCTCACCCAGTGACATTATAGCAAACCTCTCGGAAAATTCTAAAATTGAGTTAGAATACTCGCTAGAGTATTTTTTTGTCATTTTTCCGCCACTAAATGTATACGAAAACTGCATTATTCCTGAATGAGTTAAGCTGTTTAATCCTTTCCAGTGATTTTCTTTGAATTTTTTTAGAGCGCCATTTAAGTGAGGCATTTCTTTCTCTATAGCATTGATCATTTCTGTTAGATGTATGCTTTTTTTGGGTTTGATAGTTGATTTTATGCTGTCTTTTTTTAATTGGGATACTTGCTTTTCTGTTGCACATAAGTACAGCCAAACACCTTTAATATGTGCCTCAAATAAAACACGTAATAACGCAGAGGCAGATCCAATATGCCTCAATTGTACTAGATCAAATATAGCTCTTTGATTCTCAAAAACTACGTCATGAAGCATGATGCTCAATGTTGTGCGATCTGAATTTTTAACCCTCATACCATTAGTAATAGCTGATATTTTGGTTCCTGTTATGTTTTCCATGTTTTCCTGTGCAAAAATCTAAAACAGTAAAGAGATTATTTTTCATAAAAGTCAATGCATCTTATGCAAGATCGAAAAATAGGGACGGTACCCTTACTCTTTTATGCGCATATGAATTTGGCCATGAAGTATTCATTTATGTACCTACCATTAACTTTCAAAGAATCATACTTGAGACCTTCTGTTTGGAAACCCATCTTTTCATACAGTGATTTTGCCCGAACATTATGCTCCATGACAGAGAGCTCAATACGATGAAATTGATTTGACTCCGACCAATCAATAAAGGTACTAAGTAATTGACGACCGATCCCCTTTCCTTGGCTCTCTGCCAATACGCCCATAGCAATATGAATTGAATGACGATTACGGTTTACCTTACCCCCCGCTCCTCCAAGAAAACCAACTATTTTAGCTCCTTCAACTGCCACAAATAAAACCTGTGAACTAGATTGCAACGAAGCACCTATGATTTCCGCCTGACTATTAATCGTGATCTCACTTTCACCAGGCTCCATAAGAAGAAAATCTGACTCCTGATATAGCGAATCAAACAGGTCTATCAATCCACGTTCATCACCTGATTTGGCTTGCCTGATTTCCACCACATTGCTCATTGTCTTTTAGGCATAACACCCCAATATACAGAATCACTAATTATGAACTTCACATTACTGCAAAATAAAACCGCGTACTTCAAATGACACACACACATGGCAAGGACGCTAACATCTGAACAATAACAAATCAAAAATGGACAATATCACCGCCAAATTTCAGAATCGATACATTGAATTCATTCAAGAACAAGGCGTTAAAGAAATGCCTGTCGTTGACACACAAAACAGGGCGCAGTATACCCAGGCTTATTTTTGACTAAAAATTGCTCACACATACCCCAATCTAGTCACTCGGTTTTTGGGAAATAATGCGGGTAGGAATACCAACCTAAAAGACCGGCAGTTTATTCAAACTGTCGATGCTATACAGAAAACTGATGGCGATCTTCGAGTGTAGTGCCCAAAGTCATGCACAACGGTGTTGGGTTGTGGGGTGAGACTTTCCCTTCGATGCAGGCGTAAAATATCGCCATGATCATTCATGCCGATATGGACGCCTTTTTCGCCTCGGTGGAGATCCGCGAGCGCCCCGAGCTGCGTGACCGGCCGGTGGTGGTGGGCGGCCCTCCGGAGCAGCGCGGCGTGATTGCTGCGGCCAGTTATGCGGCGCGCCGCTTCGGCATTCACAGTGCGATGCCTACCGCCACCGCTCTCAAACGCTGTCCCGATTTGGTCTTGCTGCCCGGCCGCATGGCGCTGTATCACGCGGTCTCGGAACAGATTCACGCTATTTTTGCGCGTTACACTCCCTGTATTGAGCCGCTGTCCCTGGATGAGGCTTTTCTCGATGTGAGCGCCAGCGAAAAACTGTTCGGCCCCGCTGTCGATATCGCCCGACGCATCAAGCGGGAGATACAGCACGAGCTGCAACTGGTGGTCTCCGTGGGGGTGGCGCCCAACAAATTTCTCGCCAAAATCGCCTCGGACCTGGATAAGCCCGACGGTTTCGTGGAAGTGTCGGCGGATGCCATTCCAGCCTTTCTCGACCCGTTGCCGGTTTCCCGCTTGTGGGGCGTGGGTCGGGTGATGGAGACGCGCCTACGGGGGCTGGGCCTTCACACCATCGGCGCGTTGCGCCACCGGCCCGTGGCGATTCTGGAACGGCATTTCGGTCACCACGGAAAGCACTTGTGGCAACTGGCCCACGGCATCGACGAGCGCACCGTGGTCAGTGACCGTGAGGCCAAGTCCATTTCCCACGAGACCACCTTCGCCCGCGACGTGGACACCCCCGACACCCTGCGCGCCGTGCTGCTGGGGTTGACCGAGCAGGTCGCTTGGCGTCTGCGCCGTCATGGGCACCTTAGTCGCACGGTGCGGCTCAAATTGCGTTTCGCGGATTTCCATACGCTCTCCCGCGAAAAAAGCCTCTCCTGCCCTACCCAACATACCGGCGAGCTGTGGCAAACCGTCGCGGCCCTGCTCGACCGGTTACAGCACGACGAATTCGCCAACGCGCTGCCGCCGGTGCGTCTCATCGGCATGGGCGTCAGCGGCTTCGACAACACTTCCGCCACACAAGATCAACTGGACTTGTTCGCCACCCCTCGACATGAAGCGGCGGACATCGACCACGTCGCTGATGCCATCAACAACCGCTTCGGTGGACGATTATTGCGGCGCGCCCGCAGTGTTCGGGGCCACGGCAATTCGTAAATTCTCCAATGGAGGTCGTAATATCCGTCCCTCATCACTGCTGGTGACCACCGCCCAACATGGGGGATAATGCGCGCCCTCTTCCGCCACACAGGAAATGCCCCCGTGACCGACTCAGCCCCTCCGCTACGTTTGAAAAAAAATGAAGAACGCCGCCTGCGTGCCGGTCACCTGTGGGTGTACAGCAACGAGGTGGACACCCAACACAGCCCGCTCTCGGGTTTTGAACCCGGTGCTGCGGTGCGCGTCGAGGACCACAAAGGCCACTGTCTGGGCAACGCCTATATGAATCCTCACTCACTCATTTGCGCCCGGCTGATCAGTCGCGACCCCGCCTATGTGTTGGATGCCTCGCTGATCAAACATAGGCTTAATATTGCGCTTTCTCTGCGTCAGCAATTATTCCCTCAACCCTACTACCGGCTGGTGCACGGCGAGGGCGACAACCTGCCGGGGCTGGTGGTGGACCGCCACGGCGACGTGCTGGTAGTACAAATCAGCACCGCTGGCATGGAGGTACACAAAGAGGCCATCGTCGCGGTGTTGGAAAAACTGCTGAAGCCCACCGCCATCGTGTTGCGCAATGACAATCCATCACGAAAAAATGAGGGGCTGGACAGCTACGTGGACACCGTCAGCGGCACTCTGCCGGAGACGGTGCTGATCGAAGAAAACGGCGCACGTTTTGAGATTGACGTGCTCAACGGCCAAAAAACCGGCTGGTTTTACGACCACCGCATGAACCGCGCGCGCATGCAGCACTATGTGAAAGACAAGCGAGTGCTGGACGTGTTCAGCTACATCGGAGGCTGGGGCATCGAGGCCCTCACCGCCGGTGCCAGCGAGGTGATGTGCGTGGAAGCGTCAAAGAGCGCCATCGACCGCCTGCATCACAATGCCGGGCTCAACGAATTCAACGGCGCGAGTGTCGCCGACAAGCTGGCCAGCGTGGAGGGGGACGCCTTTGAGGCACTCAAATCCCTGCGCCAGGCGCGGGAACACTTCGACGTGGTGATCGTAGACCCGCCAGCCTTCATCAAACGCAAAAAAGATTTTAAAGAAGGCCTCGGCGCTTACCGGCGCATCAATCAAATGGCCATGCAGGTGTTAAACAAGGGCGGTTATCTGATGAGCGCTTCCTGCTCATTTCATCTCGGCCACGGACAACTGCGCGACACGCTGCTGAAGGCTTCCCGCCACGTGGATCGCAACGCGCAACTATTAGAGCAGGGTCATCAGGGGCCGGACCATCCGGTGCACCCGGCCATCCCCGAAACCGACTATCTCAAGGCCTTCATCCTGCGGGTATTGATGAACTGAGATGCCCCCAATGGCTGGACGACGACCCCGTGCCATTTTCGGGACGGGGCGTGTTGCGCAATACAAGAACAGGATAAACTACCACCCCGCCCATCCGGCACTGGAACTTTCGCGACAACCCCATGGCCATTCAGCTTTTTTCCCTACGCAACGTGCCCGATGACGAGGCCCACGATATCCGCGAACTGCTAGACGCCCAGCAACTCGATTACTACGAAACCGGCGCTGGCAACTGGGGCATTTCCTCCCCCGCCATCTGGCTCAAAAATGATGCTGACCAGCCCCGCGCCCGGGAACTCATCGACGCCTATCAACGCCAGCGCAGCATCGACCAGCGAGAACATTACGCACAACTGAAGCAGCGGGGCCAACAAAAAACCTTGTGGGCGACCTTTATGGAACACCCGTTACGGTTTGTGACGTACCTCGCCATTGTCGGCGCAGTGGCGTACTTCTCCATAAAACCCTTTCTAAATCTCGGGAAATAACGGCGGTTTCATCACCGCGCCATTCGTGGGAAAGTCGGCATCCACCAGAACAACGAGGTCTACCATGAAACCCGAACTCATCAGTTTTAACATCTGCCCCTACGTTGAGCGCTCGGTCATCACGCTCGCAGAAAAGGGCGTGGATTTCGACATCACCTACATTGACGTTTATGACCCGCCGGTCTGGTTTCGCGATATCTCCCCCCTGGGCAAGGTGCCCGTGCTGCGCTACGGGGATGCGGTGATCTTCGAGTCGGCGATCATCAACGAGTTTCTCGATGAAATCACACCACCGCCGCTGCACCCCACGGACCCACTCACCCGCGCCCAACACCGAGGCTGAATTGAATTCGGCTCCAACCTCAACGGTGAAATTTTCAGCATGATGATGGCGCAGGATGCCGAGCAACTAGCCACCAAACACGAAAGCCTACGCGGCTCGCTGAAAACCCTGGAAGCCCAGCTCGGCGACGGTCCGCTGTTCGCTGGCGACCATTTTTCACTGGTGGACGCCGCCCTGGCTCCCTCGCTACGCACCCTGGAACTACTGGAAAACCTTTACGACATCGAGCTGCTCAGCCTGTACCCGAAACTTCGCGCCTGGCTCGCAGCGCTGATCGCACGGCCTTCCGTGCAGGGCGCACGCATCCCCGAATTCAACACGGTATTCCTGGCCTTCATGGAAGGCAGCGGCAGCCGACTCAACCAGCTATGCCGTCGGCAAGCACCTCCAGCCACGTAGCAAGCCGCGCGCTAAGGGAAGGTCGCGTGTTAACATGCGGCCCATGCTGACTTACCCCAACTTCGACCCCATCGCCCTTAGCCTCGGCCCGGTAAAAATCCACTGGTACGGCATCATGTATCTGGTGGCGTTCGGGGCCTGCTGGTGGCTGGGCAACCTACGCGCCAAGCGCCCTGGCTCTGGCTGGAATGCCGATCAAATCTCCGATGTGGTGTTCTACGGCGCCATCGGCACCGTGCTGGGCGGGCGCATCGGTTACACACTGTTCTACGGTTTGAGCGGCTTTCTCGCCGACCCCGTGTCCATCTTCCGTGTCTGGGAAGGCGGCATGTCCTTTCACGGCGGCCTGCTGGGCGTACTGGTGGCCATGTGGCTGTTCGGACGCAAAACCAACAAACGTTTCTTTGAGATCATGGATTTCATCGCTCCGCTAGTGCCCACCGGCATTGCCGCAGTGCGCTTCGCCAATTTCATCAATGGCGAGCTATGGGGCCGCGTCACCAACGGCCC
>JAADHZ010000155.1 GCA_013151575.1 Gammaproteobacteria bacterium | reverse complement strand
ACACCGGCATCGTGCGCATCGACCGTGACACCACCCGTCGCAAGGGTGCGATGAAATCCTTGCTGGACAGCGTGCACGACGGCAGCAATCGTATCCTCGTGGGTACCCAAATGCTGGCCAAGGGCCATCACTTTCCTGATGTCACCCTGGTGGGTATTGTGGATATTGATCAGGGCCTGTTCAGCGCTGATTTCCGCGCTACCGAGCGCATGGCCCAGCTTATCGTGCAGGTGTCTGGCCGCGCCGGTCGCGCTGAGCGGCGTGGGCAGGTGTTGATCCAGACTCATCACCCGGACCACCCGCTGTTGCGCGTGTTATTGCAGGAAGGCTACGCGGCCTTCGCCCGCGCCGCGTTGGACGAGCGCCAGCAGGCGCAGTTGCCGCCTTACGGTTTTATGGCACTGCTACGGGCCGAGGCAGTGGACGGGCGTTTGCCTATCCAATTTTTGCAGCATGCCCGTGAGCTGGCGGAGGCTGTTGCGGTGCCTGGCGTGGAGCTGCTCGGTCCCGTGCCCGCGCCGATGGAACGACGGGCCGGGCGGGTGCGCGCGCAACTGTTATTACAGGCCAGCCGTCGCGTCGACCTGCATCGTTTGCTCAGGGTTTGGGTGTTGCAGTTGGAGTCGGCAAAACTGGGGCGCAAGGTACGTTGGTCGGTGGATGTGGACCCGCAGGAGATGTTTTGACGTCCTGCGTGCTTAGGTCAGCATCTCTGTGAGATCGTCCTTGATGTCGTCGAGGTCGAGCACGCTGAGGTCGAGGTATTCCAGCGCCTGTTCGCCAATGTGTGGCCAGTCCTTGGATGCATGATAACGACGGATTTCTTCAATGCTGTGTTCAGCGGTTTTGAGTATCGCGAAATTGATCTTATGGGTTTCGTCGAGCCCGACGGTTTGCAGGTAATTCAGTTCGTGGTGATTTAATACGCACTCGCAAATGGTTTTGGGTAGCTGCCACGATGTGGCGAGATAGTAGCCGACGATGGTGTGATTGGTGTTGTATTTTTCATCTTCCAAAAGGGTGATTCGTTTGCCGTCACGATTGTTAGCATCCATGAGCGTGTCGCGATAATCGTCGTATTTGAGGGCCATGGCCGCAATGCCAGCATCGTGAAACAGGCCGATGGCGTGCAGGTCTTCCAACGGTACGTGTTGCTCCATTCGGCGGCCGATGTGCATCATGGCATTGGCGATGTCACTGGCCGTGTCCCAGAACCGTTCCAGCGAAATGCTGGAGCGGCCAGTCAGCGCCTGTTTGAGTTTTTCAGCGGTGGCGAGGTTGAGAATGTTGCTCGCGCCGAGAAAAAATACAGCCTGTTTTACGTCGGAAATGCTGCGCGACATACCAAAAAAAGGGGAGTTGATTGCCTTCAGCGTAATGGAGGCGAGGCCCACGTCGGCGGCTACCAAGCTACCGATCGCTTCCAATGAAGGGGAGCTGGAATGGACGACGCGTTGCAGCTCTTCGAGGATGACCGGTTTCGGTGGGATGCGGAACCCACTTTTGATGGCATTGAGGGCTTCATCTGTGAGATCAAGCATGAGGAGGCTCTCTGGGTTACTGGATTCGCCGCAGTAGATTCTTGTCAGGGCGGTCGAATGTCAAAACTGTCAGTTTCCATTACGGCAGTTCAGATGATTTCTTTACAGGCAAAATCCCATTTTGTGAATCCTTGTGCCGCTGGTCCTCTGCAAGCGATAATGTCGAGCTTTCCCTGCCAAGAATGCCAACATGAAACAACAACTCGTCACCCTAGTTCAATCCGCCATCGACACCCTACTGTCTCAAGGGGTGCTGCCCGCCGATTTGCGCCCGAATATCCAAATTGACCGCACCCGTGACGCCAGCCATGGCGATTATGCCTGCAATATCGCGATGATGCTGGCCGGGCCAGCTAAGTGCCGGCCACGCGACTTGGCGGAGAAAATCGTGGCTGCGCTACCGGCCAACGAACACGTGGAAACAGTGGCCATTGCTGGCCCAGGGTTCATTAATTTCACCCTCACCGAGGCAACGACTTACGCGGTGGTGGGGGCGGTGCTGGAGGCGGGGGAGGCGTACGGACGCTCCGCCATCGGCGACGACAAATCGGTACAGGTGGAATTTGTCTCTGCCAACCCCACTGGCCCGCTGCACGTGGGTCACGGGCGCGGTGCAGCTTACGGCGCGGCGGTGGCGGACTTGCTGGCGGCGGTGGGTTTCCGGGTACACCGTGAATATTACGTCAACGACGCCGGTCGGCAGATGGATATTCTTGCTGCCAGTGTGTGGCTGCGTTATCTCGACCGGTGTGGCGAAAAAATCACATTTCCTGTCAATGGCTACAAGGGCGACTATGTGTGGGACATTGCCGCCACGCTGCTCCACGAACACGGCGACGCTTTCCGCCATGCCGCCGCCATCGTGCTGAGCAATTTGCCGAAAGATGAGTGCGACGGTGGTGACAAGGAACAGTACATCGACGCCGTGATCAATCGAGGCAAGGAATTACTGGGTGAGGCAGCCTATCGCACGGTGTTCGACGCCGGGCTTGACAGCATTCTTGATGACATTCGCCGTGACCTCGAAGGTTTTGGTGTGGTTTACGAAAAATGGTTTTCCGAGCGCTCGTTGACCGAAAGCGGTGCCGTGGCGCGCGCTATTGAGCGGCTCAAAGACGCCAATTATTTGTACGAAAAAGACGGCGCGTGGTGGTTTCGTTCCACTGATTTTGGTGATGAGAAGGATCGCGTGGTTGTGCGCGAGAATGGTCAGACCACCTATTTCGCATCAGATATCGCCTATCACATGCAAAAACTCGAACGGGGTTTTGATCGCGTGATCGACGTGTGGGGTGCTGACCATCATGGTTACGTGCCGCGCGTCAAAGCGGCGCTTACCGCGTTGGGTAACGACGCCGACAAGCTCGACGTACTGCTGGTGCAATTTGCGATTCTCTATCGTGGTGGCGAAAAAATGCAGATGTCCACCCGCTCTGGCGAGTTTGTCACTCTACGTGAATTGCGCGAGGAAGTGGGCGACGATGCGGCGCGGTTTTTTTATGTGCTGCGAAAGTGCGAACAGCACATGGATTTTGATCTCGACCTGGCCAAGTCTCAAAGCAGCGACAACCCGGTGTACTACATTCAATACGCCCACGCCCGAGTGTGCAGCGTGCTGCGGCAACTGGAAGAAAAAAATCTAACGCATAATAGTGATAACGGGCTGGCTAACCTTGCCTCCCTTAGCGAATCGCACGAACAGGCCCTATTCACCGGGTTGGCGCGTTACCCAGAGGTAGTGGAAACGGCGGCACTGAATCACGAACCGCATCAGTTGGCGCATTTCCTGCGTGAACTAGCCAATGAGTTTCACACTTACTACAACGCCCATCAGTTTCTGGTGGAGGACGTTGCGGTGCGTGATGCACGGTTGTGCCTGATCAAGGCAACACGGCAGGTGATCGCCAATGGCCTGGGCCTGCTGGCGGTGTCCGCGCCGGATACCATGTAATCTATATAAAGTTATGGCCAAAGATTACAAAAATTCACCGAAATCCAGCGATAAAAAACCGCCGAAGCCAGCCCCTGGCTGGGTGTGGATGCTGGCAGGGCTGGCCATTGGCCTGTTTGTCGCTCTGCTGGTGTATATCAAGGATGCTGGTCGGCCGAATGGGACTCGACCGGCTCCTGCGCCGGTCGAGCCGAAAAAATCCGCAGCATCCCCGGCGCTTGATGACACCCCAGAGGTAAAAAAACCTCGCTTTGATTTCTACAATTTACTACCAGAAATGGAAGTTTTCATTCCGCCGGAGCGCTTAGCGGAAGAGCGGGAACGCCAGCCAGCAGATGCCGTGAGCTACTACTTGCAAGTAGGCTCCTTCCGCAAATTTGCAGAAGCGGATCGGCTACGGGCTCAGCTGGCGCTAAGTGGCATCGAGTCTCACATCCAGCGCATCACCATCAATGAAAGCCAAACCTGGCACCGCGTGCGAGTCGGGCCGTTTAGCAGCGCCCGCAAAATGGACAAGGTGCGTGGTCGGCTGCGAGCCCAGTCCTTTGATCCCATGGTGCTCAAAGTGAAAGGAACCTTTCGTCAAAAATAAACTGTTATAGACGATATAAGTGGCGCTCTGATTTAGTCCGTATTTGTTCGTTCTGATTGAGTAAAAGTGCAGGAATAGTCGCTCTTATTTCGAAATTTTACGATTGAAGAACGGGCGCCAAAAGTAGGCGCTTTAGGCGAAGACTGGCTGAAGCAGGGATGTCAATTGTATGAGTTATTGTATTCCGTCTAAGCAAGTTTTTTATATTTCCGTCGGTTTGCCGTCCAGACTAAGAGTATTGGTTTCTACCCAGTATTTCGCAATACCATCCACACCTTTTTTATCCGCCCACTGGTTGAGTTGATCCCGTTGTTCGGTGAATTCATAACACGGGACACTCATGCCGCACGAACGCAATACGAAGTTGATGTCCAGTTCAAAAATCTGGCGAGCGCCGGGTAGTGGGGGGAAGTCGGTCAGCCATGCGGCCCACTCCGGGTCGCGGGGATGGACGGCGCGGGCATGGCCGTACAAGCGAAGGATCATGGGTTTTCCCGCGAAGGCGCAAAACATGATCGCCATGCGTGGGTTTTCCAGCAGATGTGCAGCGGTCTCGTTGCCGCTGCCGGTGAGGTTTAACCAGCGCACGGTGTTGTCGCCGACGATGCGTAGGCTGTCCATACCCTTGGGTGAAATGTTGACGTTTCCTTCAGCGCCAGCGGTGCCGACAAAAAACATCTGTTGTTCATTGATAAAGCTGCGCAAGGTGGCGTTCAAGCCGGGGTATTTTTTTCCCATGGGTATGCCTCTTGTGAATAAGGGCCATGCGATCGCGTTAGCCCGGTGTTTTTAGAACCCGCTCCAGTACCACAAAACTGTAGGGATGGTGGTTAGCGTCATCCGCCTCGAAATCCTGTCGTTGCGTCTGCGTCCACTGGCCAAGGTCAATGTCGGGAAAACAGGTATCCCCTTCAATGTGGCTATGCACCAGGGTCATGTACAGGCGCTGCGCCAACGGCAGGGCTTGGGCGTAAAGAGAGGCACCGCCGATAATCATGGTTTCTTCTGCGCCCGCTGTTGCCTGCACAGCCTCCTCTAACGATGAATAGACTTCAATGCCGTCTGCTGAATAATCGGGGTTGCGACTGACGATGATGTTACGCCGTCCCGGCAGGGGTTTGGCGCCGAAAGATTCAAAGGTGAGGCGGCCCATGACGATGGGTTTGCCCAAGGTGTTTTGCCGAAACCATTTCATGTCGGCGGGCAATTTCCACGGCAGGCGGTTTTCGATGCCGATGATGCGGTTGTCGGCCATGGCCCAGATCAACGAGAGCGTCATTGCTGTATTTACACTGCTACGGGCGCTTTGATGTGCGGGTGGCATTCGTAACCCAGCAGCTCGACGTCATCGAAACTGAAATCAAACAGATTGTTGATGTCCGGGTTCAGCTTCAGCGTGGGCAAGGCCAGCGGCTCACGGGATAACTGCAATTTACTTTGTTCCATGTGATTGGAATACAAATGGGCGTCACCCAGGGTGTGGATGAATTCACCGGGCTGGAGTCCGCACACCTGCGCCACCATCCGCGTCAGCAGGGCATACGAGGCAATGTTGAAAGGCACGCCAAGAAAGATGTCGGCACTGCGCTGATAGAGCTGGCAGCTGAGCTTTCCATCGGCCACATAAAACTGGAAAAAGGCGTGGCAGGGCGGCAGGGCCATGTGGTCCAGCTCGCCCACGTTCCATGCGGAGACGATGAGGCGTCGGGAGTCCGGGGTATTTTTGATCTGCTCGATCACCTGTGAAATTTGGTCGATGTGACGGCCGTCTGCCGTGGGCCAGGACCGCCATTGGGAGCCGTACACCGGGCCCAGTTCGCCGTTATCATCGGCCCATTCGTCCCAGATGGAAACGCCGTTATCTTTCAAATACTGGGTGTTGGTGCGCCGCGCAGGAACCACAATAGCTCATGAATGATGGAGCGCAGGTGCAGTTTTTTGGTGGTGATTACCGGGAAGCCGTCAGTCAGGTCGAAGCGCATCTGGTAGCCAAACACGCTGCGAGTGCCAGTGCCGGTGCGGTCGGTTTTGACGGTGCCGTTGTCGTACACATGGCGCATCAATTCCAGATACTGTTTCATGCGGTGCTCTTTTTCTGTTTCTGTTTTTTGGTTTGTTGCTGTTCGATGGGTTGAGCGTTGTTCGGCTTCGCACGATAGGCCATCACCAGCAACACGATGCCCAGTGCGATCAGCGGCACGGACAACAGTTGCCCCTGGGTGAGCCAGCCGAAGGCTACGAAACCCATGTGTGCATCGGGCTGGCGGGCAAACTCCACCAGGAAACGGAAACTGCCGTAACCCAATGCAAACACGCCCGATACTGCCATGCGAGGCCGGGGTTTGGCGGAATATACCCAGACGATAACAAACAGCAAAATGCCTTCGAGAAACATTTCATACAGTTGCGAGGGGTGGCGCGGGCTGGGACCACCGGTGGGAAATACCATGCCCCACGGGCCGTTGGTGACGCGGCCCCATAGCTCGCCATTGATGAAATTGGCGAAGCGCACTGCGGCAATGCCGGTGGGCACTAGCGGAGCGATGA
>JAADHZ010000105.1 GCA_013151575.1 Gammaproteobacteria bacterium | reverse complement strand
TCCACATCAATGCTGGCGATGCCGCTTCGGTAGTCAAGATTGAACGTTGCCACACCGTTGTCGGCGGCATCAAACGTGTACGTGGCCAGGCCGTCATTGGCGATGGCGTCAACGAAACTTCCATTGCCCGCTGCCAGCGACCAACTGCCGACACCGCTTTGCGTATCCAATGTGATGGTGCCGGTGTAGCCGGTGTCGGTGCTGCCGTCAGCCAGCTTTGCGGTAACGTTCACCGGCTCGGCAAGACAATGAATACCCTGGCTGTCGTGGCCAATGGTGAAGTGATCGGCACCGGGACAGCTCACGGCCCAGGCAACGGCGATTTGCACGTTGTCGAAATAAACCCGGTCATTGGAGCCCAGACTGGGCGAGGAAATGAAACGAATGCGGGTATTGGCCGCCATGTAGCTGCTGATGTCGTAGGTGACGGAGGTGTTTCTGCGATCACTGGCCCGGCCGGTAAACCGCGCCAATTCCGTCCAGCTGCCGCCGCCATTGGAGGACACCTGTATCGCCACGTAGTCATTGACGTTGTCCAAACCTCGGCGCCGATAGTCAAAGCTGAGGTTAGCGGTGGCACCAACGGAAAACACCGACAAATCGGCCTCGCGCCAAACGCCTTCACCACCGCCGTCGTTATCACTGACCAGTAATCGCTGACTACCGCGGCTGTCATACTCTACCCGCTCATCGCCGCTGCTGGCACCGCCGGTGTCATTGAATTCCACCCACGGGCCGGTCCAGTTGCGGGTGCCGTCGTTGCCACTGTAGGACACGGTGGCAAAGGTATCGAAAAAAGTGGCGCTGCCGGTGTTGGCGAAAATGATATTGGCATCTTCGCTAGGGTCTTCGCTGTCGCTACCATCGGTAACATTGATGTTCAAGGTCTCTGCCACGGAGTTCGCCAACCCTAGCACCACTTGTCCACCATCGGCGGCGGCATAAACATAACGGGAATTACCGCCACCTAAATCGGTCAATGTTCCACCCCCTGTCACCAGCGACCAGACACCATTACCAGTGGAGGTGGAAAAATTAATCGTGCCGGTGTACCCGCTCGCATCTGCAATATGCGATCCATAGTGGCGACTTATCGTTACGTTTCCAGACGCACAAAGATCTCCGGAACCGTTGTGGCTGATGCTGTAGTGGCGGGTGGGTGAAAATAGGATGGCGTCACCATTAGTGACTGAATTGTTATCAAAAGAGTACTGGGTGAAATCGCTGTCGTTTACTTCAATGCCAATGGTGGCACTGGCGCCGCTAGTGGCTCCACCGCCATATTGAAATTTGATGTCGCCGTTTTCGTACAGAATCACCTGCACGGTGTACCGACCCGCAAGATTATAATGCGGCACGGCTTCCCAGCTCACCACCAGGCGTCGATTGGGCGAAACACCCAGCACACTGTAACGCACGGTGCCGCCGCGGCCCGGCTCCAAATCATCCCAGTACGGCGCAATAACTCGGTCTGCCGGCTCCTCAAAACCGGGGCCGCCCGGCGTAGTGGTAATCGGTAGCGCCTCGTTATTCCAGTCCTTGTGAAATCCCTGATTCGCACCGAGGTGCAACGCACCGTTGGAAAGAATGCGGACCTGAGTGTAATTCGTGCCACCGAAGTTGAACGTAAAACCAATGTTCACTTGCTGCTTGTCATCATCAATCGGAAAATTCGTATCGGTTAACTCCCACACCACATCTGTGCCAGCGGTTTCCCAGGCGAAAGGTACGGTGTCATCAAAGGTATAACTCGCTGCGGACAGCACAGAGGTGTACACCAGCAACAGTAAAAACAGTGCTGACTGGCCTGTCTTGGGCCGACAGTTTGCGTTGTGCGAAAAAATTTTCACGATGATCCGCAGCCAATAAATACCGCCATAAACAAACAAGCCAGGTAGCTTTCGCGACCTGGCTCGTTTAATAAAACCGCAAGAGATTCAAATGCTGATTCAGTCATCACGACACAAAGGCCATGATGTTTACAAAACACTCAGCAAATGGCTAACAGCCCGTCACGGTGGAAGCCGCCGTCGCTGGCGCGGTTGCGCTAGTGGCCGCGGTATAAGTCACCAGGCAGTTAGTTTGCAAGGTGAACGTGCCGCCGGCCGAGGCGTAGGTAAAATCCGAGGAAAAATTTAATGCATTGTCGATGCTGGCAAGATCGGGATAACCGTAAACGAGAGCGATGGCCTGCCCCTCGAGGGTAACGGTATCGCCGGAGGCGGATGTTGCCACGCCCCCCACCAGAGCTTGCGCGTGAACAATGGCCATGGCTGATTTGACGGCCCCCAGCATGCCGTTAGCGGAGGCGGTACGCGCATCACTGTCTAGGCCGGCAAAACGGGGCAGTGCCGTCGCAGCCAAAATACCCAAAATCACTATCACCATGACCAATTCGATCAGGGTAAAACCGGTTTGCTTCTTCATGTTCGCTTCTCCAGACAAATAATATTCGGTAAATCTTTTGGCGTGAATGGTTATTCGCTCGCCTTGTAAATTGATTCCAACTGGGGTGAATATCGAGCGTTGCAGCAATAAACTTTAGCCTTCGGAACAATTTCCCCTTAATTTGTTTTTGATTAGACTGTTAATCACTCTGCTTACTTGATAGCCACTCCGGCCAGATCCCACATGGGCAAAAACACCCCCAGCGCCAACACCAAGACAATACCGGCGACCACCACAGTCAAAATGGGCTCGATGCGCGCGCTGAGCTTTTCAATGTCGTTGTCCACTTCAGATTCGTAAAACTCGGCCACCTCCGCCAGCAGGGTGTCGATGCTGCCGGTTTCCTCACCCACCGCCATCATTTGCATTACCAGCGCGTCGAACATGCCGGTGGCCGCTGCGGTACGGGTTACGGATTCGCCGCGTTCAATACCGGTCTGCATGCTAAGAATGCGCTCTTCCACGTAGCGATTGTCCAGCGCCCTCGCCACCACGGTGAGGGCGGTGATCAAGGGCACGCCAGCTCGGGTGGCCATGGCGAACAGGCGCGCGAAACGGGCCAGTGTGGCGCGGTAAATAATGTTGCCAACGACGGGTAGTTTCAGTTTTTTCCGGTCCCATTGGTAACGGCCGTCATCGGTGTTGACGTAATAACGCAGTCCAAAAAAACCCAGCACTGCCGCAATAACCACTTCCTGCCAGTGACTGACGGTGAACTGGGAAGTCATCATCAATAGCCGCGTTGCCAGCGGCAGCTCTGCATCGTATTTGGCGAACACCCCGGCAAAGGTGGGGATCACAAATATGTTGATAATGCCGATGGCCACCACAATAGCGAACAATACGAAACTCGGATAACGCAGTGCGGATTTAATCTGTTGCCGGGTGCGTTTATCGCGCTCCAGATAACGCCCTAGTTGCTGAAAAATATCTTCCAGCTGGCCGGTGGTTTCGCCGATACGAATCATGGACACGTAAAACAGATTGAAAATATCCGGGTGTTCACTAAACGACGTGGCCAAATCGCGTCCGGCCTCCAAGCTAGCGGTCACCGCGCGAAGCGTTTCCGATAAGGTAGGATTACGGGTGGATTGGGTCAGACCATGCAGGGCGCTCAACATTGGAACACCGGCCTTGGTGAGGCTGTACATCTGGCGCGAAAACTGGATCAAATCGGTATCGGTAACTTTTTCGGAAAACAGTTCGCCCAGTTTGATGTCCGCCGAGGTTTTGGTTTTCGCCTCGACGATATCCACCGGCGTAATACCGCCCTCCAACAGCTGTGTGGCCACGGCATCGGAACTTACGGCCTCCATGCTGCCTTCGATAAGGTCACCCCGGTGGCCGCGTGCCCTGTAGTCAAATAACGGCACTTATTCCACCCAACCACTGATGCGAATCACTTCTTCCAGTGATGTAACCCGTTGCTCCGCCAATGCTAATGCACTTTCCTGCAACGGGATAAATTGTTTTTGCGCCAACGCATGCTGCTTGAAAGCAACGTAATCCTGTTGGCGCAGGGCATCAGCCAGTTCGCGGGTGATGTCCAGCATCTCGTGTATCGCCGCACGGCCACGGTACCCGGTGTGGCCGCAGGCGGGACAACCTGCACCGTGGTGGAAACGCATATCGGCGGCGCGTTCTTCCCCCACAGCAGTGAGCAGCCAGGCCTGTTGTCCGGCATCTGGTTGCTGTTCGGTAATGCATTTATCACACACCTTGCGTAATAGTCGTTGGGCCACGATGGCATGCACCGCCGATGCCACCAAAAAACCTTCCACGCCCATATCAATAAGACGCAGGGCCGTGCTGATGGCGTCGTTGGTGTGCAGGGTGGACATCACCAGGTGACCGGTGATGGAGGCGCGCAGGGCGATCTCCGCCGTTTCCTGGTCACGAATTTCGCCCACCAGGATGACGTCCGGGTCCTGGCGTAACGTAGAGCGCAGCACACGCGCGAAGTCCAGCCCGATTTTCGGATTGACCTGTACCTGATTAATACGTGGCAGGCGAAATTCCACCGGATCTTCCACAGTAATGATTTTCTTTTGCGGCTCGTTGAGCGCATTCAGCGCGGCATACAGGGTGGTGGTTTTGCCGCTACCGGTAGGGCCGGTCACCAGCAGCAGACCGTGCGGGCGTTTGATGGCCTTTTCCAGGCGGGCAAAAATGGTGGGCGATAAACCAATACTGCTGAGATTCAATAGACCGCCGGAATGGTCCAGCAGCCGCATCACCACCGCCTCGCCGTATTGGGTAGGCAGGGTGGAAAAACGCACGTCCACCGATTTTTGTTTGAGTTTGATGTTGAAGCGCCCGTCCTGCGGCAGGCGACGTTCGGAAATGTCCAGCCCCGCCATCAGTTTCAGGCGTGACACCAGCGCTGGCACGATGGCCTTTTCGTCCATCACCTGTTCTTGCAACAGGCCGTCGATACGCCGCCGGATGCGCAACACTTTTTCGTCCGGCTCGATATGAATATCCGAGGTTCCCGAGGCAATGGCATCTTCAAACACTTTTTCGATCAGACGCACCACCGGCGCATCTGAGCTGCTTACTGTCTGGTTGAGCGCGCCGAGGTCAAACACATTTTCCGACAGGTCTTCACCAATTTCGGTGGCGAGATTCTGAATTTCCGCGCCATTTTGGTAGACCCGGTCGATGGCCGATACCAGATCGCCTTCCTTAACCACCGCCACCTTGATGGGCCCCTTGGCCACGCGCACCAAATCATCAAAGGCGAAAATATTGGTAGGGTCCGCCATGCCCACCAACAGACCTTCGGGCGTTTCTTCCAACGCCAACGCACGATAACGCCGCGCGGCGGTCTCCGGTATTTTTTTGACTATTTCCGGTTGGAACTGAAATACGCTCAAGTCCACGTAGGGCACATTCAGTTGGCGTGACAACAGATTCAGCACGGCATCTTCTTTCACATAACCGTTTTCAATGAGCACCCGACCGAGTTTTCGGCCGGATTTTTTTTGCTCCTCCAACGCGGAGGTCAGTTGGGTCTCGGAAATCAGCTTGTGTTCAACCAGCAGATCACCAAGCCGAATGCGTTTGGGGGCGGCCAAGGTTCAGTCCTCCTCCGACGCAAACAACGATTCTTTTTCGATGTCGCTGAGCGGCGAGTCAGGAACCAGGGCCGCAAGCACCTCGATGCGCGAGCGCACATATGTGCGCACCTCCGCGCTCAGACCGCCGCCGCGATACGCCTGTTGAAAGGCGTTCAAAACCTCCTGATAATCATTGCCCTGAGGGCTATTCATGGCGTCCAGTGAAACTCCCAAACCCAGCCACCACGATGCGACGGTGGGTTGATACTTCACCGCATCACGATAAATAGAGACGGCCTGCGCGTGTTTTCCATCACGCTGGTAATAAGCCGCCAGCAGGGCGTAAAACGACAGGTTGTCCGCCATCGCCGGACGCGCTCGCTCCAGCACCGACAGAGCTTGCGACAACTGCCTCTGATTCGCCAGCAATCGCGCGTACAACATCGCCAGTGAGGTGGTTTTCGGTGCACGCTGCAAACCCGCGCGCAACACGTCGGCCGCCTCCGAACTCCGCCCGGTATTTAGATACAGGGCCACCAGCGTTTCCCGCGCCCGCAGCAGCGAGGCGTCCTGTTGCAAGCTTTCCCGCAAACGAATAATGGCGGTCTGATTATCGTTATGCGCCAGCGCCTTTACTGCGGCCTTAAGATTCATCCGGGCTTTCTGGCTGGCGTCCAGTGGGCGAACCTGTTTTTGCATTTTTGCCGGTGTTGCAAATTCTTTGGCGTCAACATCGACGTCGACCACTGGTGCG
>JAADHZ010000068.1 GCA_013151575.1 Gammaproteobacteria bacterium | reverse complement strand
TCGCTGTCGGCGGCGAGCATTTCACGAATGCAGTCCACGGAGCTGAGGAACAGTTCAAGAGATTCTTGGGTAACCTGACGTTCGCCATTGCGAATCTGGTCCAGCAGCGTTTCCACCACGTGAGTAAACCCCGTGATGGATTCAAAACCAAAAGTCGCACTACCGCCCTTGATAGAGTGCGCGGCACGAAAAATATCATCAACGGCATCCGCGTCGGCCTCACCGGGCTGCATTTCCAGCAACACCGATTCCATGGTCTGCAAACCTTCAAGGCTTTCCTCAATAAAGGTGGCCTTGAATTGTTCCATGTCGATGGCCATTGCGGCTTACCCCATGACTTTTTTGATGGTGGCAAGCAACTGCTCCGGGTTGAACGGTTTCACAATCCAACCCGTCGCACCGGCAGCTCTGCCTTCTTGTTTTTTGTTGAGCCCGGCTTCGGTGGTCAACATCAAAATGGGTACAAACTTGAACGCTGGCAACGCGCGCAACTCCCGTGCGAGACTGATGCCGTCCATCCTCGGCATGTTGACGTCAGTCAGGACCAAATCAAATTTTTGTGATTTGGCCAACCCTAACGCCTCCTGGCCGTCCTTCGCCTCGGCAACCTGATGGCCCGCACCCTTGAGGGTGAAAACCACCATCTGTCGCATGGATGCCGAATCATCTACCGCAAGAATATTTGCCATTTTGCTGCTCCTGCTAACAAATAATAATGTTGTGATTTAAATTTCCAGGGTCTGTTAACGCTCTGAGCCTGCTGAATGTTCACCCGCCAGGCCCAATATTCCCTGCATGCCCAGTAGAGCCGCCGCCTGTTGCAAATTTCGCGAAGGCTTGTGCCAGCGCGCCATTTGATCGTGGGCTCCAGCATCGTGAAAAAATGCGCCTAGCACCTGCAATACCGCAGTATCAACCCGCTCCACATGTTCGGCGTCCAACACCACCGGCCGCTCGCTCACCAAGGCCTGTACTAATTGATCACGAAACGTTCCCGCCGACGAAATATCGAGAATTTCGTCGCAGGTGATACGGAATTCGTGACCCTCGGCCGCAGTTTCCAGTGGCTCTTCGCTCATAAAATATGCCTTTAAGACGGGGAAGCATTGATGACAATGTTCAAAAAATGGCAGCGAACACCCGAGTAGCGGCAAATTTGGTAAGGGTCTTTAGCTGAAAATTACGTAGAAGATCAGTTTTTTGCGGATGGGGGGGGGCGAACGCCTTCCCCTCCACCACTTATCTAAGGAGCGCATTGATTAAGCGACAATGAGGAGAGTAACTATTGAGCCGAAACAAAAGGACGTTGTGAAAAAACGACAGGAAACTGTAATTTTTTGTGTAACTGCCAGATCAGGTTTGAATCACTACACGTTAAATTTTGGCGTTCTTCTTCTGACAACCGATGATATTTTTTTCATGAGCATACTCAACAAGATATTTACTAATCATGAGAAAAAACATTAACATTGGGCAATATCACATTGAAAAAATACTAGTCGATACCGCGCAGAGGGATGCTGATATTATCAATCAACCGTGCCCGGCCCAGCCAAGCGGCAGCGATGATAACCAGTTCTTCAGCGGCATCGGATTCTTTGGCGATACGCAGGTCTTGCTTGCGACGCACTTCAACATATTCCGGGCGAAACCCGGCCGCTTCCAGTTGTACAAATGCCCGTGACCGTATCACGGCCGGATCGCGTTCTCCCGCGATGAGCTGTTGCTGTGCACTTTGCAGGGTTTGATACAGGATTGACGCATGCCGACGTTCGTCACGGGACAGATATTGGTTGCGCGAACTCATGGCCAAGCCGTCGGCTTCACGGTGGGTGGGTACGCCGATGATCTTGACCGGGAAACACAGGTCCGCGACAAAGCGTCGAATCACCAGTAATTGCTGAAAGTCTTTTTCGCCGAACAACGCCACATCCGGCTGTACCATGTTGAACAGTTTCGCCACGATGGTGGCGACGCCAACGAAGTGGCCGGGGCGATATTCGCCGCAAAGTATGTCCGAGATACCCGGCACTTCAACGCGGGTCTCGGCGTCGAGACCATTGGGATACACCGCATCTACCGTCGGTGAAAACACGACGTCCGCCGCAGCGAGTTTTGCACAGTCGGCGTCAAAGGTGCGGGGGTAATGTTCGAAATCCCCGCCGTTGCCACTGGCATCACTGAACTGCATGGGGTTGACGAAGATGCTCACCACCACGCGGTCAGCATTGCAGCACGCCGCCTCGACTAACTGTAAATGTCCAACATGAAGATTGCCCATGGTCGGCACCAGCGCGACACGTTCACCAGCAGCTCGCCAGGACATGACTTGTCGGCGCAATTCCGCAACGCTGTGAATAATCTTCATGTGGTTTTTGATACGGGATACGCAGCAATTAAAAACTGTGTTCAGCGGCGGGGAAGCTGCCGTCTTTGACGGCCGTTACGTAGGCCGCCACGGCGGCGCGAATATCACCCCCCTGTTGCAGAAAGTCCTTTGTGAAACGCGGCCGCTTGCCAGATGTGATGCCCAGCATGTCGTGCAACACTAACACTTGCGCATCACAGAGCGGCCCGGCGCCGATGCCGATCACCGGAATGGACAGAGCTGCGGTGATTTCTCCGGCCAGGGTCGCAGGCACGCATTCCAGCAACAGCGCATCGGCACCAGCAGATTCCATAGCACGGGCATCCGCCAGCATGTCCTCGGCGGCACGGACATCGCGGCCCTGCACTTTGTAGCCCCCCAGTTTGTTCACCGACTGCGGCAACAGGCCCAGATGCGCGCACACCGGAATGCCGTGGTCGGACAGTTGATGCACGGTGTCCACCATCACCGCGCCACCCACCTTCCAGTTTCACCATGTGTGCGCCACCCTCTTTCATCAGCCGCGCGGCGCTGGCCATAGCCTGAGCGGGATCGGCGTAGCTCATGAATGGCAGATCGACCATCACCAGCGCGGTGTCGCTCGCGCCGCGCACCGCGCGGGTGTGGTAAATCATGTCACCCAGACTCACCGGCAGTGTGCTGTCGTGGCCCTGGATCACCATGCCAAGGGAGTCCCCTACCAGCAGAATGTCCACACCCGCCTGTTCGAGAATACGGGTGAAGCTGGCGTCGTAGGCAGTGAGGCAGGTGATTTTTTCACCGGCCTGTTTCATCTTTCGCAGCGTGCTTGTGGTTATTCGGGAAGGGCGATTCACGGAGACTCCTGGGCTGGGGACGGTGCAGGCGGTTAAAGATCAAACGATCCGGGATTGAAATAGTGGCGACCGCTGCGTACCTTGCGCAGGCGCTCCACCAGCAGTTCGTAGTCCCGGGTGTTGTTGACCAAGTCAATGTCAGCGGCGTTGACGATCAGCAACGGGCTGTCCGAGTAATAATGGAAAAATCGGGTGTAGGCTTCCACCAGCCGTTCAAGATAATTGGTTTCGATGAAACGCTCGAAGTTGCGCCCGCGTTTTTGCACTCGGGCCAGCAGCACCTCGGTGGGAGCCTGCAAATAAATCACCAGGTCCGGCTTGGGGGCGTCCACTGTAATATTGTCATAGACCTGATCGTAGAGGTTCAGTTCGTCATCATCGAGGGTGAGCTGGGCAAACAGGCGGTCTTTTTCTAGCAGGAAATCCGCCACTCGCACCGAGGCGAACAGATCAGACTGACGCAGATCCTGAATCTGCTGAGCACGCTGAAAAAGAAAAAACAGTTGCGTGGGCAGCGCCGCGTGACGGGGGTTGCGGTAGAAGCGTTCTAAAAACGGGTTATCGTCGGCTTCTTCCAACAGCAATTCACCGTTGAAATTTTCGGCAAGGCGCTTGGCGAGACTGGTTTTTCCAACGCCAATGGGACCTTCGATGACAATGTAGCGGGGAATGTCCGCTGTACTCATGGCGCGTCTGGCTCGTTTGTAATGGGTTTAAAATGAAAAATAGCTGTTCAGTCCGCACTCAACGGGATGCGATTTTTTCCAGCCCCTGCGAGTCGCATTGGGCCAGCAAATCGGCCAAGCTCCCTTGCCCGGGGATGGCGAAATCCGCTTCTTCCGCTGGCCACAGGGGCATCAACCGCTCACGGTCACAGACCTCCACCAACTCCGCCAAAGGATACAGGACGAAGTTGCGTTCATACAGCCCTGGGTGCGGCACAGTGAGTTCGAGCTCGTGAATGTGTTGCTGATCGTAGAGCAGCAGGTCCAGGTCCAGGGTGCGCGGTCCCCAGCGTTGTTCGCTGCGCACGCGATGGTGACGGACTTCCAGGTTTTGTAATTGCCGCAGCAGGGCGTGGGGTTCCAGTGCCGTGTCCAGTGCCGCCACGGCGTTGATGTAGTCCGGTTGAGGCGAAATGCCAGGTGCGTATGTCGTCACCAATGGCGCACTGCGGTACAGAGAGGAATGGCCGATACTGCGACAATGTGGCAATTCGTCCAACTCCCGCTGGGCGCTGCGAAGCTGGCTTTTCGGGTCCGACAGGTTACTGCCCAAGCCGATAATGGCGATGGCCACGACGGGGCTCAGTCCGGGGTTTGCTCGCCGTCGTCGGCATTATCGCTTTGTGCAGGACGACGCTTACGCCGTCGACGACGTTTTTTACTACCCGCCGAGGGCGCGCCACGCACCAAGGCGGCACGCTGCCCCTCGTCGGATTCCTGATAGGTGGTCCACCAATCGGCCAGCTCCTGTAAGTCGGCCTCTTCGGACTCCGCACGCAGCAACAGGAAATCGTAGGCAGCACGAAAACGGGATAGCTCCAGCAACCGCGCGGCACGTTTGCCGTTGCGACGTTTGAGGCGGGCCTGCATCACCCAGATCTCTCGGGTCTGCGCGCTGAAGCGCTTGGGGATGGAGACGTGCTGAATTTGCTGCGAAATGACGTCCTCGCTGGCCACTTGCAGGGCTTGAATCTCCCCCATGTCCTCGGCCATCAGCTGCTGGGCCCGAACCCGCACCGGCTCCCACAGCAGCACTGCAAATAAAAAGGCGGGCGTCACCGGCTTTCCCTCGGCGATACGGGCGTCGGTATTTTCCAACCCCCGCAACACCAGGGTGTGCGGGAAACCACCCTCCTCCTCGGCGAGGCTCGCATCGGTCATCGGGAACAGGTGGCGGAACAGATCGTAGTGGCGTAGCAGTTCATAGGTGGCCACGCCGCTGCCGCTGAGAAACAGTTTCAGTATTTCATCGAACAGACGGGCGGGCGGCACAGCCTCCAGCCGCTCACCCAGCGCGGTGATAGGCGCTTCGCTGTCGGGGTGGATGCGAAAACCCAGCTTGCCCGCGAAACGCACCGCGCGCAGCATGCGCACTGGGTCTTCCACATAGCGCTGCTCGGCGTCACCGATGACCCGCAGCAAGCCAGCCTCAAGATCCTTCAGTCCGCCGGTGTAGTCCACCACGGAAAAATCTTTGATGTTGTAGTACAAGCTATTGATGGTGAAATCGCGCCGCCAGGCATCCTGCTCCAGAGTGCCGTAGACGTTATCGCGCAGGATCATGCCATCTTCCACACGTCCCTCGGTGTCATCGCCGTCATCGTGGGTGCCGCGAAAAGTCGCCACTTCCATGATTTCTCGGCCGAAATGCACATGCACCAATTTGAAACGCCGACCGATGAGGCGACTATTGCGGAACAGATCGCGCACCTCTTCCGGATGCGCATCAGTGGCGATATCGAAGTCCTTGGGTTCTCGACCCAGCAACAGGTCGCGCACGCCACCGCCCACCAGGAAGGCCTCAAAACCGGCGGCCTTGAGGCGATACAACACCTTCAGCGCATTTTCGCTGATACTGGCGCGAGAGATGATGTGTTCTGGGCGAGCCACCACCTGGGGACGTCCTGCCCCGTTTTTATTTTTATCGGTCAAAGGATGCCTATAAATCTTGAGCAATCTGCAAGGCCGCGTATAATAGCATCTTTTTTGCGCGAATCAGCGCGACGCTCATCCGCTCCCTTCGTCTAATGGTTAGGACGCTGGCCTCTCACGTCGGTAATAGGGGTTCGAATCCCCTAGGGAGCACCAACTATCAAAGCAACGGTTTTAGCCGTGTCGTTTTTCTGTACGGGAAATAATACGGCAAAGAGTCGGTAACCGACTCTTTCACATGCAAGCCTTAAAGCTATACTTCTTCTGCAGACAGACAGAAGGATTGCCCAAACTCAAATATGGGTTGAAATTCCTGCCGAATGGAGAGACTACCTATGGCAAGTGCATTTGATGTGGCCGCTTACATCCTTGAAAAGTGCGGACCCATAACAGCTATGAAGCTGCAAAAACTTGTGTATTACTCCCAGGCTTGGTCTTTGGTATGGGACGAATCCCCAATGTTTGATGAAAACATTGAAGCATGGGCGAACGGACCCGTGGTTCGTGAGCTGTACCATGCTCATCGCGGTAACTATATGGTTGATAACTCCCCCCAGGGTGATTCAAGCCAGCTCACTACCGATCAAAAAGAAACCATTGAGTCTGTCTTAAGTTACTATGCTCAATTTGATGGTCAATGGTTGAGCGACCTTACCCACATGGAATCCCCATGGAAAGATGCTCGCGCAGGCATTCCAGATACTGAGCGGTCAGCTATCCCTATTCCTCTAGATTCCATGATGGAGTATTACAGCAGCCTACGGCCAGACTCGTAGCGCTATTTTGTCTAAAAGACTGAAAAAGCCATCAAGCAGCTTCAAGCCTTCGGCCAAAAAATCTGCACGGGGTATAGGAAAAGGAGGCAGTTCAGAAGACGAGCGCATTACCTGGCACATAAATACGCTTGATATTGATGGGCCATGGGGCTGGAAAGACATTGACCCTACGGTACTATGGGACACCCTACTTCACAGACTATCAAATTTTGAGACCATGAAATGGTCTGAAATTAAGGCTGACAAAAAATACAACCACTCAATCCCCATTTCTGACCTTAGTCCAGCAGCGCAAAGAAGGCTGACCGATATCGAGCAAGATGATATTGATGAACTTTTTTCCCTTCGGCTATCAGGACAAGAAAGGGTTTTTGGAATCAGAGAGCGCCACATACTTAAATTGTTGTGGTGGGATCCGCGTCACGAAGTATGTAAATCAACCAAACGACATACATAGCCCCTTTCATTCACACCAACTCCAGGGAAAACGCACGAAATTTTCATAGGTTTCGAAAGGAAAAAGAGACGTTATGACTGAGCATCCTTTTTTGGTCGACCCTGGGGACGATATTGAAGCGATCTTCCTGCCAGTTTTTCCAGTTTCCTGACAAAACGATTCGAACCACACGGTAAGCCCTTGTCAGAATTTCGCCTCAAAATACTGATCTGTTCTGTATCATCCCCTTCCGCCAACCAGGCTGACCAATCAGTAATCTGTGCTAACTGACGCTGCCAACCAACTTTTCGACTCAAAAGCGAATCTTCTCGTAAATGACAGTGTGCGGCCGCACTAGACCAGGGATACCTTTCGGATTTTCTCACCATCCGGGCTCTCACAGGGTTACGTTCGACATAGCGAATAGCTGCCCAAAGCCAAGCCTCATCAAGCGGAGAAGAGAAATATCGACCTTGCCATACATGGCCTTTCCAACCGCGCTCCCGGTTTAGCCGCTGCGCGTAACGCATATGTAGGGGCTTGAGAAGACTGCCTGAAGTCCAGCCTCTGTACTCGGAACCACGACAAGATGGATATGGTTGATCATAAGACAATAGGCGATAATTTCCAACCGGTGTTTCTGGCTGTATTCTTTTTCCCCTTTTCCCTATTGATTAAAAAAAGCGCCAACTACATTATGTGATTGTTTGCTGCCATTCAGCAAGAGCAATGGTAATGGCGTCATCTATCCATTCATTGAACCTATTGATGATATTATTTTTATTTTCTAAATAGTTAAACTGGAATATTTCTTGACTGCAAGGTTTTGTATTTGTCGATTCAGTACCCGAATCCTCGGAAGGTATTTTTTCGAAAGTAAACCCTGTAACAACCATAACTCCGTTATCGCCGCGACCATGCCCGTGTACACTAAAGACGATTTCAAAGATTTTATCTGTGTATATAATCAGCCTAGTCCATGACTTATAACGATCAAGATTCACATAATAATCGTGGATTTTGCCGACCTCATAAATTTGCCGCTGATAGTAGTAGGACTCTTTCTCCCCATTTTCTGCCTTTTTAAGGCTTGCATTGAATGTTTCCCCACCGTGCGTTTCTATCCTTCTTAGCTCGGAGTCAAGATCCGCTTGTAACTTAGCAAGTTTACTCTTTGCAACACTTTGTAACTCATTAGCAACTGCAACAACCGAAGATAGTTGTTTTTTCTTAGCAGTTGATTTAGCAACCAGCAAGGCTAAAGAACTTGAGATTATCTGTTCTGAATGCTTAGCTTGTATAACTTGTTGCTGGATACCTAAAGCAGCCAATATAGAATCACGTTGGCGCTTTGAAAAAAGTTTTATTAATGGTTCGATATCTCCAGCATCTGCTTTCTCTAAAGCAATAATATAATCTCTTCTATCCGACTCTCTAACAACAAGCGGAAACAGCCCTTTTTTTAGGAATACAAGCGATGCAATCGCTCTAGCAATTCTTCCATTGCCATCTTGAAATGGATGTATTTGAGTAAATCGATGGTGTACCCAGGCAGACAACACCTCAGGCGGCATTGAATTCTCACTTTTGACATAAACTCTAACTAACTTTTCCATCTCGTCATTTACGAACTCAGGAGGACAATACTCGTGCATTTCTCCGCCTGGTCTTCTTGGGTTGTTCGGTTGTTCCTTGTACTTTCCTTTTAAAAGAGGAATTTTTGTTATCTTTCCATCAGCAGTAACCGCCTCTGTGTGATTTTGATGTGCTGTGAACTGCATATGCATTGATCGGATATAGTGCTCTGAAAATGGCTGATCTCCCTTAACAAATGAAAATAGGCTTTCCACTATATTTTCCTGATCCTTAATTAAATTAGCTACGTTTTCTGCTTCGTCACGTCCTAGACCACCACTATGGCTAATTATCGAAGAATCCACACCCTGTTCAATAAGGAACGTGCACGAAATAACATCCTGATCTAGCAAGATTTCTATTATGATGTGTAGAATGTTGTTTTCTGGCAATAATGGGGAGAGCTA
>JAADHZ010000169.1 GCA_013151575.1 Gammaproteobacteria bacterium | reverse complement strand
TGTGGCGCCGGGGCGCATGACATCCGTTTATCAGCGTCCTTTTTCTGGATATTATTTTATCGTGCTCGGCGAGGCCGGAGGAAAACGGTATTCACGTTCGCTGTGGGACGAAACGTTGGAATTGTCATCAATGCCATCACTGTCCCCCGGAAAAACACACCATTGGCAGGCACGTGGACCGATGGACCAGCAACTGCTGATGCGTGCGGCGACCTTTCGCAAACAGGGGCAGCAGGTCACATTAGTGGTGGCGGAGGATGTGTCACCGTTGTTGGCCAGCCTGCAACGCATCAACTGGATATTTGCCGGGCTGGCTTTTTTGGTGTTGTGTTTATTGTTGTTGTTGCAGGGCTTTATTGTGCGGCGTTCGTTTCGACCGCTGCAACAGATTCGACAGGAAATAAAAAACCTTCAACAAGGTGCGGTGGGCGAATTGACCAATGAAGTGCCAGCCGAAGTGCGACCGCTGGTGCGGGAGATCAATCATCTGTTGGCATTGTCGGTGGACCGTCTGCAACGCTCGCGCAATGCGCTGGGTAACCTTGCCCACGCCCTCAAAACTCCACTCAGTGTGCTCACCCAATTGTCGCAACGTGACGAACTGCGGGCATTGCCGACGTTATCCCACGAGTTGCAACGCAATACTGAAACCATTGGCCACCTGATGGACAGAGAACTGAAACGCGCCCGGCTGATGGGGCAAGGCGTGCCGGGTAAACGGTTTTCACCAGTGGAAGAATTACCGGTTCTAGTGGATGTGTTGCAGCGGGTTTATTCAGACAAGTCGCTGGATATTCAGTGGTGCATTCAACCGGATTCATCATTGCCGTTACTCATGTTTGATCGTGACGATATGCTGGAGCTGTTGGGGAATTTGCTGGACAACGCCTGCAAGTGGGCACAGCAGCGGGTAGTGTGTACTTTGCAGGGTGATCAACAAAACTTGCAGCTGCGGGTGGAGGACGATGGGCCGGGCTGTACGGTGGAAGAAATATCCCGGCTAACCACGCGCGGGGTGCGTGTGGACGAGTCTGTCTCCGGCCACGGGCTTGGCCTGGCTATCGTGCGCGATATTGTGGAGCTTTACGAGGGAGAGCTGCGTTTTGCAATGTCTGATGCGTTGGGCGGCTTGCAGGTCAGCGTGGTTGTTAGGGCTCAGTCGACGGTGAAATAACGTCGCCCGTAGAAAGTTTCACGCAGAGAGGGTGAAATGCGTGGGCCGTATTCGTGAAACTGTCGATATTTTCCGGGTCGGCTATTTACGTGTTATGCACCTTTATTCCGCCACCACTGCGTTTGGCTTCGTACATGGCCGCGTCCGCTTTTTCTAGCAGACCGTCATTTTTTTTGCCGTGATCGGGGTACAAGGCGATGCCGATGCTACTGGAAACGGTGATGGTGCCGTCGTCCAGCGTTATGGGAAGGGCCACGGCATCAATCAGCTTTTGCGCTACCGTTTGCGGGGATTCGCTGGCAACCGTGGGCAGCACGAAAGCAAACTCGTCTCCTCCCAATCGGGCCACTGTGTCACTCCCCCGCAATACCGATTGCAGTTGTTTGGCCACAGCGATTAATACCTGGTCACCAGCGAGGTGGCCGCGTTGGTCATTAATATCCTTGAAGCCATTGAGATCCATTAATGCCACGGCGAATTGGCCGTCATTCCGGCTGGCTAGCTTGATGGCCTGTTCGAGCCGGTCGTGAAACAAAATGCGGTTAGGCAGACTCGTCAGGTAATCGTGTAACGAGGTGTGCTTCAGTTCATCATTGCTGCTGGCCAGTACGGCATTTTTTTCCTCCAGCTCCTGTAACAGCTCACGCAATTGTACCGTGCGCTCCTGCACCTCCCGCTCCAAATTTTTCACATGGCTTCTTGCCTGATTCCCCAAATTCCATTTTTTTACCAGGCTGAGCGCCATTTGCTGCACGGCCACGGCGTCAAAAGGTTTGCGTAAAAACAGCAGTTTGTCGGTGCAGCCCAGTTTGGCTACGATGTCATCCCAGGTGTAGTCAGAGTAGGCGGTGCATAACACCATTTCCAGATAGGGATGGTCGATCCAGATGTGGCTGATGGTTTCAATGCCGTCCCAGCCTGGAGGCATGCGCACGTCCATGAAAATCAAGGAATAGGGCTGTCCTTCGGCTTCGGCCTTGTTCACCATTTCCAGTGCTTCCTCGCCTTGAAAGGCGGAGTCCACGCGATATTCGAGATCGTTTTCTGTGGATGGAAGAGCGGCTTCACTGGAGTCTTCACCGAATAGCTCTGCTTCCAGTTCATCCAGCGCCGCATGGTTTTCGTTTTTTTCCTGGAGCAGTACTTTGCGAAAATCCTCGTGAATGGATTCGTTGTCATCAACAATGAGGATGCGTGTGTTGTATTCCTGTGCGGTGGCGGGGGCGTCCGGGGTGATGTCTTCCATTTTGTTGCCTCTGTGAATTCCAGTTTTGTAGCGGGTCAGGCCGCTTTGTCAATGGGAATGGTTAAGGTAAAGCGGGCGCCTTTTTCCTTGCCATCGCTTTCCGCCATCAGTGAACCGTGCATTTCAGTCATGGCGTTGGCGCTGGTGTGCAGGCCGAAGCCGTGACCGTCTTCCTTGGTGGTGAAGCCATGATTGAATATCTTCGACAGCTGTTCTTGGATAATGCCGCAACCGTTGTCACACACGCGGACAAAAGCTTGGCTTTCATTGAGACGGCCGGTTTCGATGATCAATTCCTTGGGTTTGTTGGTGTGGTCGTTATCTCGCATAGCTTCCTGGGCATTTTTAATAAGGTTGGTGATGACCTGTAAAAGTTTGGATTTTTGCCCCGTGCATGCTGGGGTATCGGCAAGTTGCTTGTGCAGCTTGACTCCCCATTTGTGCAACGAACTGGCCTGGATTTTTAATGCGTCTTCCACCAGTGCTTCTACGTCTAGGGTTTCACTGTGGAAGCCGGAGTGGGCGTAGGACTGCTGGGTGCTGATGACTTCTTTCATCATGGTGGTTTTTTCGATCAGCGAGCGTACTTCCTTGCGTACTGCGGCGACTTCGTCGTCCAGCACCTGGCCGATTTTCAGATAATAACCCGGTAGTTTTTGGCCGCGAACGTCGTTGAGCAGGAATTCTCCCATGTTTTCACTGTGCTGTTGCAGCAGTTCGTTGGCCTTGATGAAGTTGGTGATTTTACTGTTATTGGTGATGCGGGCAATTTCTTCTCCGGCCAGGTTGACGCTGTTGAGGATGTTGCCGATGTTGTGCAGTACGCCGGTGGCCATTTCTGCCATGCCAGATTTGTGGGCAGCGTCCACCAGCTGGCTCTGGGCATCGGAGAGTTTTTCTTCGGTCTGTTTGCGGGTGGTGATGTCTCGCACGATGCAGACCTGCAAGGGGTTTTCGCCCAGGTTCATATGGGATACCACGAATTCCATGGGGAAGGTGGAGCCGTCGGCCCGCACTCCCCGATATTCCTCAGGCTGGTGGTCTTTGCCCATTTTGGCCGGATTGTTTGATGAGGTGTCGACGCGGCTAAAGCTGGTGAAATCTACCGAACCATGGCCGTCGATGAACAGGGCACTATTGATGCCAATGGCTTCTTTTTCCCTCATGGCGAAGATCTGTTCTGCTGCCGGGTTCATGGATTCGATGCGGCCATCTTCGTTGAGCACCAGAATGCCTTCGCCGATATTGTCGAGAATGGCGCGAATTTTGGTTTCGCTTTGCTTGAGGTCCCGGGTGCGGTTTTGAACGCGGGTCTCCAGTTCATCCAGCATTTTTTGCTCGTTTGCGGCGGCCACGCGCAGACGATCAACCATGGTGTTGAAGGATGAACCCAGCTGTCCGATTTCGTTTTTGGTGGTGACTTCCACCTCGGCGTTAAGGTCGCCATTGGCCACCTGGCCTGCGGCCGCCATCAGTTGTTGGATGGGGGAAACAATGCCTCGGGAAATGATGATCGCTAGTAAGATGCCAGTGAGCAGGCCCAGTGCGAGGATGATGAAGGCTGAGAGACGAATGTGGTTCAGGGATTTCGTCAGCACTTCGCTGCTGTCAAAGGCGTCGTCAAGCAGCGCGTCGGCAGTATCTTCGAAAATTTCCTGTAGTTGGTCCGTGACGGGTTGCACCCGGGTTTTGATGAGGCGGGTGTCGGCGTGCCATTCGTCGGTTTTAAATATATCCAGTACGGCCGGTAATTTTTTGAGGTACTGGGTACGAGCCTCGTTCATTGCCTCTATTTCGCCGAACCCAATGTCGACATCCAGCTGGTTCAATTTTTCCATTAGCGCGCTGACGCGTTCGTTAAAGTTATTGAAATTAATCAAAACGTCTTGGTTTGGGGCTGTAATATAAAGGTTAAGCGCCCCCATCATCCGCACCCAGGTGTAACGAATTTCTTGTAAAATGAGCAAAGCTTGGGCGGTTTTCGGGTCGCCGGGGTCAGCGTCATCGCTGGCCAGCAGAATGTTAATGTCGCCCAGAAAGCGGATGGCCAGCGGGTTCAGTGTTTGTCCCGCCAATTGTAGGCCACGGTTGTTTTGATGGCTGTCGTGCAGCACAAACAATTCCTTCGCGTATTCACGAAATTGCCGGAGCAGAGCCTGGGACGTGTGCAGGGTGCTGTCGAGCCCTAGTTTTTGGAAAATTTCCTGTTGTCTGGCACCCTCCAGGCGGTCGGAAATGTCGTCAGCAATTCGTTTGAACTTGGCCTTGCGTTCTGCTTCACCCGTTAATAAATAACCGTTTAGCAAGGCAATTGATTGATTTAGGTTTTGTGATAGGCGCTGAAAATAATTGGCGACGGGCTGGTGTTCTTCGAGGGCGGAGGAGGCGGTGCGCTTGACGTTGTCGAGGTTCAACAGAGTGATGCCCATGCCGACCGCCATGAGCAGAATCAAACCACCGAACCCGAGGGCGATTTTTTGGCTCACGCTCCAGTCGCAGAAACCGATGCTGCTGCTACTGGTGGATGGTGCTGTGTCTGATGATTTTGCCATAAGCCTGATGCCGCAATGCCTCAGCGTTCTGTTACGTATTTTGTTTCCAATGTTCCCTGGAATTTATCGGCACGGCTTCCGCAGGCTTTAACGGGTATTGAAAACCGGGTTGTACACAATCCGCCAGAGACCAAGAGGGTATCTTCAGTCCAGGGCAACGGTCTCGCCTCGCGGGCGGTGGGCAGGTAAACTGGCCCATTTCTTTCGTCTTTTTCCACGCTAGGCGCCTACACGCATCGTCAAAATAGCCTTGATGGTGTACTGGAGCCCCCCGGAGCACTATGAGTAATCAGTACGACGCCGCCTCCATCGAGGTATTAAGCGGCCTGGAACCGGTGCGCAAACGCCCGGGCATGTACACCCAGACCGAGCGCCCCAATCACCTGGCCCAAGAAGTGATCGATAACAGCGTCGATGAAGCCATCGCCGGTCATGCCCGGCGCATCGACGTTACCCTGTACCAGGACGGCTCCCTGCAAGTGGGCGACGACGGCCGTGGCATGCCGGTGGATATTCACCCCAACGAGGGCATTCCTGGTGTGGAGGTGATCCTCACCAAGCTGCATGCTGGCGGCAAATTTTCCAATAAAAACTACGAATTTTCCGGCGGTCTGCACGGTGTGGGTGTGTCCGTGGTCAACGCACTGTCCAAACACCTCGAAGTGTGGGTGCGGCGCGGCGGCAAGGAATACAACATCGCCTTTGCCGACGGCAATAAAATTTCCGATCTGAAGGAAGTGGGCACGGTGGGCAAGCGCAATACCGGCAGCACACTGCGTTTCTGGGCCGACCCTCAATTTTTCGATTCACCGAAATTTTCCGTGCCGCGACTCAAACACGTGCTGCGCGCCAAGGCCGTATTGTGCCCCGGACTGAAGGTCAGCTTCTTCGACGAAAAGGCTGATGAAACCAGCGAGTGGGTTTACGAAGACGGTCTGCGTGATTATCTGATGGACGAACTGCACGGCCAGCCCACCCTACCGGAAGAACCCTTCATGGGTAGTTTTGCGGGTAATGCCGAAGCTGCGGATTGGGCGGTGTTGTGGTTGCCCGAGGGTGGGGAATCCGTCAGCGAAAGTTACGTTAACTTGGTGCCCACTGCCCAGGGTGGCACTCACGTCAATGGCCTGCGCACCGGGCTCACCGAGGCCATGCGCGAGTTCTGCGAATTCCGCAACCTGCTGCCACGCGGTGTCAAACTGGCCCCGGACGACGTATGGGACAAGGTAAGTTACATCCTCTCGGTGAAAATGGCCGACCCCGCCTTCTCCGGTCAGACCAAAGAGCGCCTGTCCTCCCGCGAGTGCGCGCCGTTTGTCTCCGGCGTGGTGAAAGATGCTTTTTCCTTGTGGCTCAACCAGCACACTGAAGCGGGCGAAGCCATCGCCGAACTGGCCATCATCAGCGCGCAGAGCCGTTTGAAGGCAGGTAAAAAGGTGGTGCGTAAAAAAATCACCCAAGGCCCGGCGCTGCCCGGCAAACTGGCGGATTGCTCCAGCCCCGACCCGGAACGCGGCGAACTGTTTCTGGTGGAAGGCGACTCCGCCGGGGGTTCCGCCAAACAGGCCCGCGACAAAGAATTTCAGGCCATCATGCCCCTGCGCGGTAAAATTCTGAACACCTGGGAAGTGGATGCCAGCGAAGTGCTGGGTTCGCAGGAAGTCCACGACATCGCCGTGGCCATCGGCGTCGATCCCGGTTCCGACAAAATGGAGGGCCTGCGCTACAGAAAAATCTGCGTACTGGCCGATGCCGACTCCGATGGCGCGCATATCGCCACCCTGCTGTGCGCGTTATTTCTGCGCCACTTCCGCCCGTTGGTGCAGGCAGGCCATGTGTACATCGCGATGCCGCCGCTGTATCGCATCGACGTCGGCAAAGAAGTCTATTACGCGTTAGATGAAGCCGAGAAACAAGGTGTGCTGGATCGTATCGCCGCAGAAAAAACGCGCGGTAAAATTAATGTGCAGCGTTTTAAAGGCTTGGGTGAGATGAATCCCAAACAATTGCGTGAGACGACCTTGGCACCGGATACTCGGCGTTTGGTGCAGCTCACCATTAAACCCGGTGACAGCACCAATCAATTGATGGATATGTTGTTAGCGAAGAAACGCGCACCGGATAGGAAAGCGTGGCTGGAGAAGAAGGGAGATTTGGCGGAGGTTTAGTTTTGTAGGGTGGGCAATACCCACCCTACATAAAGGTACAACCGTGAAAGATTCAACAGGTTATTTGCCCAACGATGCCAGCATTAAGAATATTCAATACCACCTTAATATGTGCTGGGAAAATTCGCCGTGGCAAGCAGATATCCGTAACGGAAATCATCACAGCAGTGAAGAAGCCAAGGAGAGGTTAAATAAATGGATGAATTCGTAGGGTGGGCACTGCCCACCAAAATCCTCAATTGAAATAAAAATGGTATGCCAAATTACCGCAGATCAACAACAACGGGTGCAACGTATTTTTTCACCGTAGTCACCCATCGACGTCAACCGATTTTGGTTCAACCGGAAAGCCGGAAAATATTGCGACAAGTGATTGAAGAGGTAAAACAGCAACATCCATTTACCATTGATGCCTGGGTTTTATTACCAGATCATTTACATTGCATGTGGACGTTGCCGGAAGGCGATGCCGATTATTCCAAACGCTGGGGAATGATAAAAGCCAGATATACGAAACAGACAAAGCCTATTTTTTCGTGCGATATGCAATTAAATAATTCAAAGCAACGGCACAGAGAAAGCGCTATTTGGCAACGTCGTTTTTGGGAACATCAAATCAGAGATGAAACGGATTTTCAGCGACACGCAGATTACATCCATTACAATCCGGTTAAGCATGGGTTAACGACAACACGACAACGGTAAAATCATGGCCATATTCCACGTTTCACCGGTATGTCAGAGAGGGAATTTACAGCGAGAATTGGGGTGGCGAGTTCAACGAACCAACCGAAGGATTTGGCGAATAATTTGATGGTGTATTTTTGTAGGGTGGGCACTGCCCACCAATGAGGTGATGTTTGGTTCTGCGCAATGGTGGGCAGTGCCCACCCTACGGGATTGGGCTGTTGACCTTCGTCCCTTCGATGCTTCCGCCAGGGAATAAATAAAACAACTGGACGAGCAGCTGCGGAACGTGTGCACACGTTTTAATTAAGGAATTTGTTTTGCCAACAGAAAGTAAATTCAGATCGATTAAGCTTGTGAATGTGCATAACCATCGTTCGCAGTTTTTCAATCACTATCATATGGTGAAAAGTGATGACTTTGCGAGGCAAATAGAGAGCTGGCAGCCAGATAAACCTGTAATTGAGACTCCATATTTGTCTTGGTACTACTGGCCAAGTGAATTTTTTACGTTTTTAACGCAGCTGTCCATTATTGGCCTTGAGTCTTATGTGATAGGGGCTGTATATGAAGAGCTAGGAATACGAGGCGTACTGAATGAGCACATAAAGTATTTGAAAAAACCTAGAACTATTCCAGGAGCAAGAGGGCTAGGTACGGCTGGGATTAATTTTAATTTAATGCCTGCTCTTATTTCAGATGAGCTTTCGTTAAAAAATGTAAATGTTAATCTTTGGGAAGAAATAGAATTATTTTACAAAGAAATTAGAAACCAAATTTTTCATGGGATGCAGTTAGATACTCAAAACCTCAATGAAATTATCCCGATCTTTGAATTACTTGCAGATGTATATGAGTGGATTGATTCTTGGCACAATCCAAATGATGTGATTCCTGGAAGTGATTGGTTTACGAAATTAGATAGAGCTTAGGTTTTAGCAGGGTAACCAATGACACAAACAACCGAACCAAACTACGAAGGTGTAGAGCAACAACCCCTCAGCATTTTCACTGAGAACGCCTACTTAAACTACTCCATGTACGTGATCCTGGACCGCGCGCTACCCCATATTGGCGACGGTCTAAAACCCGTGCAGCGACGTATCATCTACGCCATGTCCGAACTGGGCTTGAAGGCGGGCGCGAAATACAAAAAGTCCGCGCGCACGGTGGGTGACGTGCTGGGCAAGTTCCATCCTCATGGTGATTCGGCCTGTTACGAGGCGATGGTGTTGATGGCGCAGCCGTTTTCCTATCGTTATCCGCTGGTGGACGGGCAGGGCAACTGGGGTGCGCCGGATGATCCCAAGTCGTTTGCGGCGATGCGTTATACGGAATCGCGGTTGGCGAAGTATTCGGAGTTGCTGCTCAGCGAAGTAGGGCAGGGCACGGTGGATTGGATGCCGAACTTTGACGCGACTCTGGAAGAGCCGTCGGTGTTACCCGCGCGGGTGCCGAATCTGTTGTTGAACGGCACCACCGGCATCGCGGTGGGCATGGCCACGGATATCCCGCCACACAATCTACGCGAGGTGGTGAGTGCCTGTGTGCACTTGCTGGATGCGCCCAAGGCGACGTTGGCCGATTTGTGCGAACACGTGCAGGGGCCGGATTATCCCACCGATGCGGAGATTATTACCCCGCGCACTGAATTGATTGCGATGTACGAGAAGGGCGGTGGTTCGGTGCGCATGCGCGCGGTGTGGGAAAAGGAAGACGGCGCGGTGGTGGTGACGGCATTGCCGCATCAGGTGTCGGGCAATAAGGTGTTGGAACAGATCGCTGCGCAGATGAACGCGAAGAAGCTGCCGATGGTGGAGGACTTGCGTGATGAATCCGATCACGAAAACCCTACACGGCTAGTGATTGTGCCGCGTTCCAATCGTGTTGATTTGAATGAGTTGATGGCACATCTTTTTGCAACGACCGACCTCGAACGCACTTACCGCGTGAATATGAACATCATCGGCCTCAATGGTAAGCCACAGGTGAAAGACCTGCGCACGCTGTTAATAGAATGGTTGGTGTTTCGTACCGACACGGTGCGTCGGCGATTGGAATATCGTTTGGAAAAAGTGAAACGTCGTCTGCATTTGTTGGATGGCTTGCTGATTGCTTTTTTGAATCTCGATGAAGTGATTCGTATTGTCCGTACCGAAGACGAACCGAAAACCGAGCTGATCAACCGTTTTCAACTCAGCGACGAGCAGGCGGATTACATCCTCGACACCAAGCTGCGTCAGTTGGCACGTCTGGAAGAAATGAAAATCCGCGCCGAGCAGGAAGCGCTAGCGGTGGAGCGCGACAAGCTGGAAAAAACCCTGGGCTCAAAAAACCGTTTGAAAACCCTGGTGCGCAAAGAGCTGGTGGCCGATGCGGAAGAATATGGTGATGACCGCCGTTCGCCCATCGTGGTGCGTGACGCGGCGCGGGCGTTGGATGAAACGGCGTTGATCAGCGCTGAGCCGGTCACCATCGTGCTGTCGGAGAAGGGGTGGGTGCGAGCAGGGAAGGGGCACGAAGTGGACGCGGCGGCGCTCAACTACAAGGCTGGCGATGACTACAAAGCATCGGCACTCGGGCGCAGCAATCAGTTGGTGGTGTTCCTCGATGCCAGCGGGCGTTCGTATTCCATCGCCACGCACAGTCTGCCGTCGGCACGGGGGCAGGGTGAACCGCTCACCGGGCGGGTCACGCCGCCGGATGCCGCTGCATTTGTGGATGTGCTGGCGGGCGTTGGCAGTGATCGTTATATGATAGCCAGTGACGCCGGTTACGGTTTTGTCACTCAACTGGAAAATCTCTATACGAAAAACAAATCCGGCAAGGCGTTGCTACGATTGCCCAAGGGGGCACGAGTTTTGCCCGGCTGCGTGGTCACGGATGTGAAAACGGACCGCATGGCGGCGGTGACCACTGAGGGTCGTCTGTTGCTGATCGCGTTGAGCGAGCTGCCGGAAATGCCCAGGGGTAAGGGTAATAAAATTATCGGCATTCCACCGGCGCGCGTCGCTGCCCGCGAAGAATTCGTGGTGGGAATGGCGGTGGTGCCCGAGGGTGAGAGCCTTACTATTTACGCCGGTAAGCGGCATTTGACGCTCAAACCCCGTGATCTTCAACATTATGAAGGTGAGCGGGGGCGGCGTGGAGCCAAGCTGCCGCGCGGCTTTCAACGTGTGGACGCCATGGTGGTGGGCAAGGGTGAAGAGGGTTAACTCAGCATGACAACGACTGGGAATACTCCTCGCTGGCGTGATTGGCTGGTGCGTGGTGGCGAAGCCGGTATCGACCTGGGGCGAGATGTTGCCGGGGAGTTATCCTATGTGTTGGACCTCGCGCAGCAACGGTTGCGGGGTGAGGTTCCGGCGGCGCAGCTTCGGCATCTCCCGTTGTTGCTGGATTTACCACTGATTCAGCAGGGAAAGCGTCGTAGCGCCAGGCAAGGGCCGCTGACGGCGCCGGAGGAGGAAGATTGGCTGGCGCTGGCCTCCCACCCCATCGAGTTGTTGCGTCAGATTGAGCAATATCTGAAACGCCTCAACACAGAACGCCTGCCGACCCGCAAACGCATTCGCTGGCGTGAGCAGGTGCAGCGGCATGCCTGCCCCGCGCTACGCAAAATTTATTCCGAACAGCACAAGGCCCAAGCTCTGCCGGAATCTCACGATCGTCGTGAGGGGCTGGTGGTGGCCATTCATGTGTGTCGCCAGTTGGCCATCGCTTACAAACGTCAATTGAGCCTGGACTACGCCCTGCCCGAAACACGATTCCTGCGCGTGCGTGGTCGATTGCGACGCTGTGGGTTGCGGGCGCTGGAGCTGATCCGCATGGAACAACGCCTGCGCGCCATGCGTTACCAAAAACTGCTGCCCCTGACCTGGCGCGACTGCAACGCCATCTATTTTGCGTTAGCGCAAACGGAGGACGTTAATGCCGTTGCGCCCGCCATGGGTTGCCTGCAATTGCGTGCGGAATGGATGCCGGGGGATTTGGCTCACCGCGCCGCGCCCACCACCAGTGTGCAGCAAACCTATCTGGCCATTCAGCTGTTCGGCTTGATGGACGCCAATACGGTGTCATCCCGCGAGCTGCATGTGGTGGATGCACAAATCAATCCCGTGTTGGCGAATATGTCGCTGGAGCCTGACGATGGCGGCCCGCTGGCTGACGGGCGGCTGGTGGTGTACTGCCAGCAGGATTGCCCGCCGTACTACCAGCGGCAGGATGAAAAGGCCCTGGCCAACTGGCGTCGCCCGCAGCCTGGCCCAGCCCCGGTGACCGGCGAAAATGAACTCGCGCCACGGGAAGGCCCACCTGCTTTACAGCTCGATATCGTACCGTTGGCTCAACGGGTATTGGCGGCACACGCGGACTCATTGAGCCAGTTTCATGTCTATTGCGCCAGTGAGGCCGAGGCGGGCAAGGGCAGCAGGCAGCGGGGGAAAGCGGTCGCCGACAAACAGGATCTCGCCCGCATGCTGGTGTTGGGCTCCATGTGTGACCAGCTGCGTCGACGTCGCCGCAGCAGGGTGCGCGATAACATCGTCGGTCGGCAGGTGCTTTATGTGTACAACGGTTATGCCTCGGTGTTCAAACTGCTGACGGATAATCAGGAAGAAGATGAAGACACCCTGGCGGAACTGGCGGTAGACAACGAATTGCGCGACACCTTGGCGGGGCGATCGGCGCTGATCACTAGCGGCCGGGTGTCCGCCGATGAGGGACAATGGTTTGTGCTTGATCGCAATGACGGCGGTGTTCACATCAAAACACGCGAAAGCCAGTTCACCACCGCGATGTTTATCGGCCAGCTGGTGGCCTTCGCGTATTCCCGCGAACAATTGCAGCATCCCCTGTTGGGTTACGTGGTGCGGCTGTGTCGTGACCGGGAGCAGGAAATTGAAATCACTGTGCGCATTATTTCCCAGCAGCCGCAGGCTGCGGCCGTACAAAGCGACTTCCTCAGCCAGAATGACATGGCCTTGCCAGCTATTCTGTTGAGTGACTCTTCCAATGGTTTCTCTCATGGGGAGGAGCCGAGTTTGTTGCTGCACCACAGTCACCGCATGGCCTCTGGCCTGACGGTGAAAATCGAGACTGGTGGTGAATCCCGGGTGGTTCAAATTGGTGATCTGATGCAGATACAGCGCGAATTTGTGGTATATCGACTGGCGGCTATCAGTGGTCGAGAGGCTTGAAAATACCTCTCCCTTATGCCCACATCGGGTTGCAAGCCAATCGCCAATATTGAGCCATCACCGGGGTATTGAATGTGAACCTGCGGCGGCTGGGCTTCGAAGATTTTCTGGACGAGCAGGGTGTGGATCTGAACCTCAACTCACTACTGACCCAAGTATCATCCTTACTCAGAAAACGGCTGTGTTTCAGGGGACATCAGGATTGTTTTTAGCAAGTTTTCGAGTTTCATGATGGTTTTTATCCTCCCCTCACCGAACGGAGCCTGATCCTGCTTCAGACTCATTTCATATTGGACAAAACTCCCTCTTGTGGCTTTTGGGGAACTGCTGGTACAATCCGCACCCATCGAACTGCGGGTTCCCTCCAAAGGATAGCGATTTTGAGGGATGTCGTGTTGGCGATCAGCCCCCGCTAGTCATTCGAATGGTTGGCAAATGGATCAAGCGGATACAAGGCCTCGGTAACGAGGTTTTTTTTTGGCCGTCCGGCTGAGAGTTCGGTTGGCAGGGAGAAACTCCGGGGCGTGCGCAGCTTGGCGTACCTGGTGCGTGGCGCTATAATTAGCGCCCTTCCGCAATGCGCGTTGCGAAAATGTCGAAGACACCGACGTGAAAGCCGTTGTTTGGGAGGTGGGCCTTGTGCCCATTTTTTGTTTGTAGCGTTTGCGGTTTTCGATGTTGCGGAGAGGTGGGCAGGAGTGCCTCCGCTACAAACGGTTGAATATTAAGGGCTCGTTAGCGCCGTTGGCGCAGGGTTCAAAAGTTAGGAGTGTGAGAACGTGCGTCAAGCGCCGACAAACGTGCAGGCCGTAGTGGAACCGGTGGTGTCTACGCTGGGTTACGAGCTGGTGGGCGTAGAGTATCTAATGCAGGGTAAACACGGTTTGCTGCGCGTGTATATTGACGCCGAAAATGGTGTGGTAGTGGAAGATTGTCAGCGCGTGAGCCACCAGCTGAGCGGTGTGCTGGATGTTGAGAATGTGATCAAGGGGCAGTACCAGCTGGAGGTGTCGTCTCCCGGGCTGGATCGCCCTCTGTTTAATGAGGCCCATTTTGAGCGCTTTGTTGGGCAGGAAGTGAAGCTGCGTCTCACTGTTCCGATGGATGGACGACGTAAATTTCGCGGTGTGATCAAAGGTTTTCGTGACGCCCAGGTAGTGCTGGAGGTGGATGGTGAGGAATTTTTATTCCTGCTGGCCGCGATAGACAAGGCAAACCTGGTGCCAAAATTTTAGTGCAGATATTGTAGATGGCCCTGCTTATGCAGGGGGAACGGATGTGAAACGGGTACCAAATTGGTGGGTAGTCAGGATGCTGAGAGACCCCGGGTATTTAGAGGCAATGTGTGATGAACAGTAAAGAAATCTTGATGGTGGTTGATGCAGTCTCCAATGAGAAGGGCATCGACACGGAGACTATTTTTCAAGCGATCGAGTCGGCGCTGGCCACCGCCAGTAAAAAACTGAGCGGTACGGAAATCGATGCCCGTGTCGTGATTGATCGCGTTACAGGTGAATATGATACTTTCCGCCGCTGGGAAATTTTTGAGGATGATTCCGAAGACTTCGAAGATCCTGATACCCAGATTAAGCTGACTTATGCGCTGAAGAAAAACCCTGATGTCCAGGCGGGCGAATTTATTGAAGAACCGATGGAATCGGCACCATTTGGCCGTATTGCAGCCCAGGCGGCCAAACAGGTCATCGTGCAGAAAATTCGCGAGGCTGAGCGTGCGCAGGTGGTGGAGTCCTACCAGAGCCGTATTGGTGAGCTAGTGATGGGTGTGGTGAAACGCCTGGACAAGGGCAGCATCATTCTCGATCTTGGCGGTAACGTGGAAGCGATGGTGGCGCGTGACGAGATCATTCCTCGTGAGGCGGTACGCCCCGGTGACCGTCTGCGTGGTTACTTGGCGGATGTGCGTTCCGAAGTGCGTGGGCCGCAGTTGTTTGTCAGCCGTACTGCGCCGCAATTGTTAATTGAATTATTCAAGCTGGAAGTGCCCGAGGTGGGCGAGGGGCTGATTGATATTCTCGGCGCCGCCCGTGATCCCGGCTCCCGCGCTAAGATCGCGGTGCGTTCCAACGACGCCCGCATTGATCCCGTGGGTGCCTGCGTAGGCATGCGTGGCTCGAGGGTGCGCGCGGTCTCCAATGAGCTGGGTGACGAACGTGTGGACATCATCCTGTGGGATGAAAATAACGCCCAGTTTGTTATCAACGCCATGTCTCCGGCCGAAGTGACTTCCATCATCGTGGACGAAGATTCCAAAACCATGGATATCGCGGTGGACGATGAGCAATTGTCCCAGGCTATTGGTCGTGGCGGACAAAATGTGCGCCTCGCCAGCGAGCTGACGGGGTGGAACATCAATGTCATGTCCGAGACCCAATTGGCGGAAAAGAGCGATACCGAAAACGCGGCGACCCTGAATATATTCATGGAGCAGCTGGACGTCGACGGGGAAGTGGCCAACATCCTGGTGCAGGAAGGTTTCAGCAGCGTAGAAGAAATTGCTTACGTACCGCTGGACGAAATGCTGCAAATCGAGGAATTTGATGAGAGCATGGTGAACGAGTTGCGCAATCGCTCCAAGGACGTGTTGTTGACACGCGCCCTGGTGCAGGAAGAGGTGCTGGAAGAAAAGCAACCCGCCGAAGACTTGCTCAACATGAACGGCATGGACCAGCATTTGGCCTTTGTACTAGCCAGTCATGATGTGATCACCATGGAAGATTTGGCGGAACAGTCTGTCGATGAATTGATAGAGATTGAAGGTATGGATGAAGAGCGGGCGGCCAGTTTGATTATGACCGCGCGCGAGCCCTGGTTTGCGGACGATGGGCTGACTGAACAAACGGCGGAAATTGTCGCGTCTACTGACGGATAGCCAGGGTAAGGAATTGGGGGAAGGTATGGCAGGCGTAAGCGTAAAACAACTGGCGGAAGTGTTAAGTGTCTCGGTTGACCGATTATTGGTTCAACTGGGCAAGGCAGGCATGTCCTACGAAAAAGAGGACGACACCGTCAGCGACAAAGAAAAAATGAAGCTGCTGGACTTCCTGCGAGGTTCCCACGGCGGTGAAATGCCCAAGGTGGGTGAAGCTAAAAAAATCACTCTGCGGCGTAAAACGGTCACCGAGTTGAAGCAACCCAGTGGCTCGGGTCGCACGGCGGGGCGTGGAAAAACGGTCAACGTGGAAGTGCGGAAAAAACGCACCTACATGAAACGCAGTGATGTGGTGTCCGAAGAAGCGGACCGCCTCAAAGCCGAGACCGATAAGATCGCCGAAGAGCAGGAGCGTGTCGAAAGGGATGCCGAGGCTGAGCGCCAGCGGCGCGCCGAGGTCCTTCAGGCCGAGGAGCTGCAAAAACAACAAGAGGTTGAGGCCGCGAAGGCGGAAAAGGCCAAGGCCGAAGCCGCCAAGCAGGCAGCGGCAGCGCCACCGACGGCAGAAAAATCAGCCGACAAACGTGGCGCCAAACGCGAGCGTACTGAAAAACCGGCAAAACCCGCAAAAGGTGGACAAGCCACCAAGTACGGGCGCAAAGAGCTGCACGTCACGGCGGGCAAGTCCGGTCGCCGTAAAAAGAAAGCCCGAGGTGGCGGACGTCGAGCCGTGGCCTCCGGGCCCACCGAGCACGGCTTTGAAATGCCGACGGCACCGGTGGTGCGCGAAGTTAATGTGCCCGAGACCATTACTGTCGCCGACCTGGCTCAGGGTATGGCGGTGAAAGCCGGTGAAGTCATCAAAGTCATGATGGGCATGGGCAGCATGGTGACCATTAACCAGGTGCTGGATCAAGAAACCGCCTCCATTCTGGTCGAGGAAATGGGCCACACCGTCAAGCTGATCAACGACGATGCCATCGAAGAAGGGCTGATGCAACCGGAGGAGGAGAGCGGGGAGCAAACGACTCGCGCCGCAGCGGTGACCATCATGGGCCATGTTGATCACGGCAAGACCTCATTGTTGGATTATATTCGCAAGTCTAAGGTGGCGTCGGGCGAGGCCGGTGGCATTACCCAGCATATTGGTGCCTACCATGTGAAGACTGAATTTGGACCAATTACCTTCCTAGACACTCCCGGGCACGCGGCTTTTACCGCCATGCGTGCGCGTGGCGCCAAGGCCACCGATATTGTGGTGCTGGTAGTGGCTGCCGACGACGGCGTCATGCCGCAAACTAAAGAGGCTATTCAACACGCCAAGGCGGCAGGTGTGCCTATCGTGGTGGCGGTCAACAAAATTGATAAAGAAGAAGCCCAGCCGGATCGGGTCAAGCAGGAGTTGGTGACCGAAGGAGTGGTGCCCGAAGACTGGGGTGGCGATACCCAATTTATTCACGTGTCGGCCCAAACCGGTGAAGGTGTGGACACCCTGCTGGAATCCATCATTCTACAGTCGGAGATATTGGAGCTGAAGGCGGCGACGGATGCGACGGCGCGCGGTGTGGTGATCGAGGCTCGTCTCGATAAGGGGCGCGGTACGGTGGCGACGGTGTTGGTGCAAAACGGCACTCTGCGCAAGGGCGACATGGTGCTTGCTGGCCAGGAATACGGACGTGTGCGTGCATTGCTGGATGATTCCGGTCAGCAGATCAAGCAGGCTGGGCCATCTATTCCGGTTGAGGTGCTTGGCTTGTCCGGTGCGCCTATCGCCGGTGATGAAGTCATCGTGGTGGAGAATGAGCGTAAGGCTCGCGAAGTGGCCCTGTTCCGTCAGGGCAAATTCCGCGATGTGAAGCTGGCTCGCCAACAAAAGGCCAAGCTCGAGAACATGTTCTCGCAGATGGAAGGCGGCCAGGTGAATACCCTGAATGTGGTGATCAAGGCCGACGTACAGGGCTCGGTGGAAGCTCTTAGCGAGTCACTGACTAATCTGTCGACTGACGAAGTGGCAGTGAAAATCGTGGCCAGTGGCGTGGGTGGTATCAATGAGTCTGACGCTAATTTGGCGGTAGCCTCCGAGGCCGTGGTGATCGGTTTCAACGTACGCGCCGACGCCACCGCAAAACGTATGGTGGAAGAAGAGGGCATTGACCTTCATTACTACAGCGTCATTTACGATGCCATTGATGAAGTAAAAAGTTCCCTTAGTGGCATGTTGGCTCCCGAATTCAAGGAGCAGATCGTTGGTCTTGCCGAGGTGCGGGACGTGTTCCGTTCACCCAAGTTGGGTGCCATCGCCGGTTGTATCGTGACGGAAGGAACGGTCAAACGCAGCAATCCCATTCGCGTATTGCGCGACAATGTGGTGATCTACGAAGGTGAGCTGGAGTCTTTACGTCGTTTCAAAGACGACGTGCAGGAAGTCCGCTCTGGCACTGAGTGCGGCATTGGCGTGAAAAACTACAATGACGTGCAGGTGGGCGACCAGATCGAGGTGTTCGAACAGGTGAAAGTCGAGCGCACATTATAGTGTCGCCCGGTTACCCCTGCTCGCACAGGCGATAAAATATGGCAAAAGAATATAGTCGCAGCCAACGGGTGGGCGATCAGATCCAGCGTTACATGGCGGAGTTGATCCAGATGGAACTGGGCGACCCGCGCGTGGGCATGGTGACGATCACCGCGGTGGAGGTGAGCAAGGAATTTGAACGGGCACAGGTTTTTTTTACGGTGCTGGGCAATACCGTGCAGGTCGATGCTGAGCAGGTGAAAGAAACCGCCAAAGTATTGAACAATGCTGCCGGTTATCTGCGTTCAGCGTTGGCCAAACGCCTTAAGTTACGTTCAACCCCGCAGTTGAAGTTTGTCTACGACAATTCCATGGAGCGGGGCAACCGGCTTTCCGATTTGATCAAATCGGCAGTGGATCAATCCTCCACGGACGATTCCACCGATTCCTGACCGCATTTATCGCGCGGCCACCCAGCGGAGTAATTGATTTTGGCACGACGACGTCGTTTTCGAGGCCGCGATGTGAGCGGTGTATTGTTGTTGGACAAACCCATCGGACTCACTTCCAACGCCGCTTTACAGCAGGTTAAACAGCTGTTCAATGCCGCCAAGGCCGGACATACCGGCAGTCTGGACCCCCTTGCGACGGGCATGTTGCCCATTTGTTTCGGGGAAGCCACCAAGATTTCCACCTATTTACTGTCAGCGGACAAACACTACCGCGCGGTGTGCACGCTGGGGGTGAACACCAACAGTGGTGATGCCGACGGCGAGATCACGCAAACCCGTCCAGTACAGGGCGTCAGCGAGGCGCGCGTGCGCGACATCCTCGCGGAGTTTACCGGCGTTATCCAGCAGATTCCCCCGATGCATTCCGCCATCAAACGTGATGGCGTGCCCCTGTATAAACTGGCCCATCAGGGCATTGAAGTGGAGCGGGAGGCCCGAGAAGTGAACATCTTCAGCCTGGATTTGATACGGCTGGAGGCCGATAAGCTGGAGATTCACGTGCATTGCTCCAAAGGCACGTACGTTCGCACCCTGGCAGAAGATATCGGTGAAGCCTTGGGCTGCGGTGCGCATATTTCCGTGTTGCGGCGCACCGGGGTCGGGGCACTGGATGGGGAAGCATTACACAGCCTCGCCTCCCTTGAGGCCCGGGCGGAAGAGCAGGGCCGACACTCGCTGGATGAGCTGTTGTTGCCTGTCGAATCCGCACTGCCCGATTGGCCCCAAGTACGCTTGTCCGAAGACGCCAGTTTTTATCTCAAGCAGGGCCAACCCGTATTTGTGCCGCAGCTGAAGGAGCGCGGATTGGTGCGTCTTTATGCGGGAGAAACGCATTTTTTGGGGCTGGGAACCGTATTGGACGATGGTCGTGTGGCCCCAAAACGCCTGCTTAACATCCCTAAATCAAAGGTTTCCTAACATGGTGAAACCCTTTTCGATGGGGTAGAATCACGCGCTTGTTATGGTTCTGGGTTTTACTCTTACTTCAAAACGTCAAAACGCGGGAATCATACGTTGCTGGGCTGGACCTAGTAGTCGGCTTAGCGGTTTTTTCTTACTTTAACTACTCATTTCATACTAGGAGACAACAATGTCTTTAGACGCATCCCAAAAAGCAGAGATCACTAAAAAATACGCCCGTGGCGAGGGTGATACCGGTTCCCCCGAAGTACAGGTTGCGCTGCTGTCTGCGCGCATCAACGACCTGTCCGATCATTTCAAAAGCCATATCCACGACCACCACTCACGCCAGGGTTTGTTACGTATGGTGAGCCGTCGCCGTAAATTGCTTGATTACCTGAAAAAGGAAGACCAGCAACGCTATCGCGATTTGATCTCGGGTCTAGGTCTGCGCCGTTAAATTCGGCCATTGCCTCAAATTTAGCGGGTATTGGCCTGGTGTCACAGACACCCGTGATCTGAAAGCCGGTTCCGTTAACGACAAAAATCTCAAGGATACCTCGATAAGATGTCTACCAAAAAAGTCGTACAGTATGGCGAACACACCATCAGCCTGGAAACGGGCGAAATCGCCCGGCAGGCGGGTGGTGCGGTCATGGTCAGCATGGGTGAGACCGTGGTGCTGGTCACCTGCGTGGCGAAAAAAGAGGCTGACCCGGGGCGTGATTTTTTCCCGTTGACGGTCAACTATCAGGAACGCACGTATTCCGCTGGCAAAATCCCTGGCGGCTTTTTCAAGCGCGAGGGCCGTCCTTCGGAGAAGGAAACACTCACCAGCCGTTTGATCGACCGTCCCTTGCGTCCACTGTTTCCAAAGGGCTTCATTAACGAGGTACAGGTTATTGCCACGGTAGTGTCCCTGGACCCTGAAATTGATCCTGATGTGCCCGCCATGATCGGTGCCTCTGCTGCTGTCGCCATCTCCGGTGTACCGTTCAGCGGCCCCATCGGTTGTGCACGAGTGGGTTACAAAGACGGCCAGTATCTGCTGAATCCCTCAGTCACCGAGTTGGCTGATTCCGAATTGAATCTGGTGGTCGCAGGCACCGAAAATGCCGTATTGATGGTGGAGTCTGAGGCCCAGGAATTGTCGGAAGAGGTCATGCTCGGTGCCGTGTTGTTTGGCCACGAGCAGATGCAGACGGTCATCACCGCCATCAGTGAACTCATCGCCGAACTTGGCGTTCAGGCCTGGGACTGGACTGCACCTGTCACCAATGAAGCGTTGGCTGAGGCGGTGTCCGCTGCGGGTAACGACGCGTTGACGGAGGCCTACCAGATTAGCGATAAACAAGAACGCTACGACAGGCTTTCCGTTATTCGCACCGACATCTGCGGCCAGCTGTGCTCCGAGGATAGTGCCAGCGAATTCGATCGTGCCGATGTGAAAGAGGCTATCGGCAAGTGTGAAAAATCCATTGTGCGCAGTCGCATTCTCGCCGGTGAGCCGCGTATCGATGGCCGTGACACTCGCGCGGTGCGGGATATCCGTGTTCGTACCGGTGTATTGCCTCGTACCCACGGTTCCGCGCTGTTCACTCGCGGCGAAACCCAGGCTATCGTGGTGACCACCCTGGGCACCGCCCGTGATGCGCAGATCATCGATGCTATCGAAGGCGAACGCAAAGAACACTTCATGCTGCATTACAATTTTCCGCCGTATTGCGTGGGTGAAACCGGTTTTGTCGGCAGCCCTAAGCGTCGCGAAATCGGCCACGGCCGACTGGCTAAACGCGGCGTGTTGGCGGTGATGCCCAGCGTGGATGAGTTCCCTTATTCCATTCGTGTGGTATCGGAAATCACCGAATCCAATGGCTCCAGTTCCATGGCCTCGGTGTGTGGCACCAGTCTGTCGTTGATGGATGCCGGTGTGCCCATCAAGGCGCCGGTGGCCGGTATTGCCATGGGCCTGATTAAGGACGACGACAAGTTTGCCGTGTTGTCCGATATCCTTGGTGACGAGGATCATCTGGGCGACATGGACTTCAAGGTCGCGGGTACCGAAAAAGGCGTTACCGCACTGCAAATGGATATCAAAATCGACGGCATCACCGGCGATATCATGAAGCAGGCATTGAGTCAGGCCACCGAGGGTCGCCTGTACATCCTGGGTGAAATGAACAAGGTGCTGGGGGAAACCCGCGAGGAAATGTCGGAGTTCGCCCCGCGTTACCTGACCATCAAAATCCACCCGGACAAAATCCGCGACGTTATCGGCAAGGGTGGTGCTACCATTCGTTCCATCACCGAGCAGACCGGCGCCAGTGTGGATATCGAAGACGATGGCACCATCAAGATTGCTTCGGTGGACAGCGCTGCCGGAGAGCAGGCCCTGAAACTTATCGAGCAGATTACCGCCGATGTGGAAGTGGGCGTTATCTACGAAGGCAAGGTCGCCAAACTCATGGACTTTGGTGCATTTGTCACCATCCTGCCGGGTAAGGACGGTCTGGTGCACATCTCGCAGATTTCTGAGGAGCGTGTGGAAAATGTGAGCGACAAATTGTCGGAAGGTGACGTGATCAAGGTCAAGGTGCTGGAGATCGACAAGCAGGGTCGTATCCGCCTAAGTATGAAGGCCGTGGGTGCGGAATAAGCGTTTCGCACACTGATCGAGTCATCGTATCCAGTCACTAAAAAGCAAAAAAGAAAGGGGCCGATGGCCCTTTTCTTTTGAATAAAAAAATGCGACCCCAACAGGAACCCAGGTAAATCATGGCTCAACATATTCGAACAGCGGTATTTCCCGTCGCCGGGCTCGGTACCCGGTTTTTGCCCGCGACCAAGGCCAACCCGAAAGAAATGTTGCCGGTGGTGGATAAGCCTCTGATCCAGTATGCCGTGGAGGAGGCTGTTGCCGCCGGCGTCACCGAAATGGTGTTTGTCACCAGCAGCAGCAAACGTGCCATCGAGGATCATTTTGACCGCAATTTCGAATTAGAGACGGTGCTCGCGCAACGTGGCAAGGATGAGTTACTGGCCATTGTGAATGACATCCTGCCCAAAGGAGTGAACTGTGTTTATATTCGTCAGCCCGAAGCTCTGGGCTTAGGGCATGCGGTGTTATGCGCAAAGAACGTCGTTGGTAATCACCCTTTTGCCGTTATTCTCGCCGACGATCTCATTGATGACGATGGGCGTGGTTGTCTCGCGCAGATGACCACTTTGTTCGAACAGCAGCAATGCAGCCTGTTGGGTGTGGAGGAGGTCGACCACAACGAAACGGACAAATACGGCATTGTGAAGGCAAATAAAGGTGATGGACGTTTTGGGCGGGTGGAACAAATCGTTGAAAAACCCAAGCCCGCTGATGCGCCTTCCAACCTGGCGGTGGTAGGGCGTTATATTCTGACACCTCGGATTTTTGAACTGCTGGAAAGTACTGGCGCCGGTGCCGGTGGAGAAATTCAGTTGACCGATGCCATTGCCGATCTGTTGAAAGAGGAGTCTGTATTAGCCTATCAGTTCAACGGCCGACGTTTTGATTGTGGCAGCAAGTTGGGTTATCTCACAGCGACGGTGGAATATGCGCTAAAACATCCCGCGTTGAAAGACGAATTTCTTGACTATCTTCACCGCTACTGTCTGCCGCCAAAAAAGTAGTGGTGTAGGCTGCTCAACGAATTTTAAGTATTTTTCTGATTTCATCCAGCATGGCCTGGAAGTCCATGGCCAGATCCGGTGAGCGGGTTTTGACACTCTGTTGGCAGCAGATGATGCTGCGACGCAATGTGTCGACATTGCAATAACTGATGCCGCCCAACAGACGATGAATTTGTTCGCGCAAGGAATCAAAATTTTGTGCATCAAAGGCGGCCTGTAATTGTTCGAGCACTGCGGGTAGCTCCGCAGTCAACATCTCGAATAGTGCGTCAGCCAGTTCCTGACTCACCCCCAGTTGGTCGGTATGCACGGTGCCTTCCGTTTGCTCCGCATGATGATATCCCGTTGTGGCGAGGGATTTTTTGCCAATGTGGGAGGGAGCTGACAACCAATGGGTTATCTCCCGCAGCAGTTTGTCCACCGATATGGGTTTGATGAGCACGTCGTCCATTCCCGCGCTTAAAAAAAACCGGTGATCTTCCTCCAGCGCATTGGCGGTAAGCCCTAAAATAGGAATTCTGCGGTGGTTGTCGTGGTGGGCTCTGGATCGAATGATTTTTGTTGCATCGACACCATTCATTCCAGGCATGTGTATGTCCATCAGTACAATGTCAAAGACATTTGTGCAGACCTGCTCAACTGCCTCGTGGCCATTTTGTACCAGCATCGTGGTTGCACCGGCTTGTAATAAAATGGTTTGTATCAATTTGGCATTGATGGAGTTGTCTTCCGCAATCAACACCCTAACGTGACTTAGTTGGTGTTGCACAGATGCGGTAGAATTCAAGGCATTGTGCACTGTAGAAGAAAAATCCTGTTGAACCAAAAGGCCATCCGGCTGGGGTTTGCCCAATAGGTCTTCGATGGCATCTTCAAATTCCCGGGTACGGTATGGCTTCGGCAGACAAACATTGGCGCCTTGCTCGCGGATTCGGGTGAGAGTAACGGGGTCCGCACTGTTCACCAGGGCTAAAACGGTGACAGTGCCAGCGGCTGATACTTGCGACAGGATACGTCTGGCATCATCAGAGCGAGTTTCTTCTCGGCTGAGCCCTATCACACACAGGCTACAGTTTCCGTCTTGTTTGATTTCCTGGGACAGTTCTCCAAGATGTTTGAACTCCACTGTTTTCAGCCCATATTTTTTCAGTTGGTGGCATACCGAAAGCCGACACGCTTCATAACGGTCATACACAAATACATTTAACGGGGGAAAACGCATTGCTTCGTTTTTCAGCGTTTGATCGGTTTTTGTTAACAGGCACTCGAAGCTGAACCAGAAAGTCGATCCTTCATCCGGTATGCTTTCAACGCCAATATCCCCCTGCATTGCCTCGGCAAGGGATTTGGAAATCGCCAGGCCAAGGCCTGCGCCTTCATGCCGTCGGGTGCTGGAATTATCCAGTTGTGTGAATGAATGGAATAACTGTTTTTGGCTGTTTTCAGGGATTCCGATACCCTGGTCGCTGACTGAAATTTTGATCAATACCCGGTCGTTATGCCGGGATTCCAGCATGGCGCGTACCACGATGACACCGCGCGAGGAAAATTTTATTGCATTCCCAACCAGATTGATCAAAATTTGACGAATTCGGTCTTCCGCGCCAATGGTGTACCTTGGTGTGTCATCATAAAAAAGTGAAGTGATTTCCAGGTTTTTTTCATAAACGCCAGGGGCCAAAAGTAACAACACATCCTCAACACAGGCGTATAAATCAAATGGCCTGCCATGAAGTGAAAGTTTTCCCGCCTCAATTTTTGACAGATCCAAAACATCATTGATGAGTTTCAGTAAATTGTCTGCAGATTTATCAATGGTGTCCAGATAGTCCAGTTGTTCTGCCGTTGGGTTGGATTTCTTTAGTAATTTTATAAAACCCAAAATACCGTTCATAGGGGTGCGTATTTCGTGGCTGATATTGGCTAAAAAAGCTGATTTCGCCTCACTGGCAGAGAGTGCTTCTTGTCGTGCAATACGCAATTCTTCATTCTGTCTTTCCACTACTTTCAGTGATTCTCTGAGTCCAAGGGTGGTTTTTTCAATTTTGGAAAAGGAATCTAACTGTGCGGCTTTTAGTGAGCGAATCATGGTGTGGATGCCTTTCTCCAACTCCAGTAGCTCGCCGGTGGCTTGCGTTTGTACCGATACGTCGTAGTTTCCCGCCTCAATTTCGCGGACGGCCTGTGTCAGAGATGTGATGGGGGTGGTGACTCGTCGGCTGATGCGCAGTGCGATGATAATGCTGAGCGACAGGATGCCGGTGGCAATGAACAGTGAATTGAAAATTGCCTGCTGTTTTCTGGTCTGTGCGATTTCGTTGGAAATTTCCACAACCACCCAGCCCAGAATATCAGGTAGTGATTCATCCGGTTCGGCGAAGTCGTTGATATCGACGATTTTTTGTATGACGGGTTTGCTGAATACGCGGTTGTTTGTGGTCGGTGGGTTACCAATGTTATTTTTCTCGGGAAGCTGAATCAGCGGGGTGCCTAAATGGTTGGTGACTGTGACAGACACCACATCCGGTTCCAGTAAGGCGGATTCCGCCAATGGGGTTAATAAGCTCATGTTGCCGGAAAAAATACCGTATTCACTTGCCGAAGCCAGGTAGCGGGATACAGAATTGCCTTTTATAGTTATATTTTGGTCGATATCCTCCAGTTGTTTGTTAATAAACACCAAGAAAAAAATCACTGATACCAACGATGTTGGAAAAATCGCCAGTAATAGCACGCGTGCTCTAATGCCGAACTGGGTCATGGTGCAGACCTCATTTGTCGATGTAGCTCCTGTTGTACTTGTCCAATGCTGCTGTAGGTGACGCCCAGTGATCTGGCGACATTTTCATTAATGCTCACCAGTATGTATTTCGCGTGCATGGGTGCAGGTAAGGTTTTGTCGGAGGACTGGATTATCCCGGCTATTGTTTCACCTGTTTGGCGGGCAATCAGTGCGGGGGAAGAGTGCACGGCAGCCATGGCGCCTGCTTTTACATAAGAAGCGGAAAAGGCAATAACCGGTGCCCGGTGTCGATAGGTAGTGAGTAATATATTTTTCGCTGTTTTGCGATTAAAAATAAAGGGGTCAGGTAATGCGAGCAGAGCATCGCTATTATCCAGGGTCTGGGTGAGTTTTTGAATCAGGTTGTCGGAGGGATTTGCTGTTTCCAGCCATAAACCAATGCCCAGAGTTTGTGCGATTTTTTTGATTTTTTTTGCGTCGCCAATACTAGCCTCGCTGGCCAGTATGCCAATGCGTTGTTTTTCACCCAATAATATTTTGGCCAGTAAAATATAGGCTGAAGGTGGTGGGGTGATAAAAATAGCGCTGCTATTTATATGTTGTGGACTTCGTTTTTTGAGTGTTTCCAGTAGCGTTTCATAACTGTATTCGGGAATTAAGGTTGCTAATACCGGCGCCTTCGGTTTTGTGCTCAGGGTTGTGTGAGTTGCCTGCTGTCCAATGGTGACGACCAAGTCAGCAGCATGTATTTGTGGTTTTAGGTCCACCTGCGGAGGCTTACCTTTCATTAATATTGTGTTGAAGTCCACGGGTTGTGAAACCTGTGCGTGAACGGTTTCCATTATGCCTTTTACGAGCTGTTGGTAAATATCGGTTTTTCCACTGCTAATGAGAGTAATACGAAAACTGTCGGCTTGGCTCGCCGGGTTGAAAAATATCAAACAGAATAACGCGACAAAAAAAATCCAGGGGAATTTTCCTGTGTCGATATGTGCTGTGTTTTGTCGGAGTGGCATATTTGCGGGAATTTTTGCTAATCCAAGTACAGAAAAATGCTCACGTAATGCTGTGCGGTCATGGTGTTGTCTTGGCGCCAGTTCTTATAGTCGCCGCCGAGGTTTTCATACACCCAGGAAATTTCGCCGCGTGCGCTACCCCAGGTGAAGGGGTACGCCAGTCGTAAATTTGCGGTTTTATATCGTTTTACTCCATCGCCTGAACCCAGGCCATTGCTTTTGCTGACGCTGTAATAACTGATGCTGCTGTTGAAGCCTCCGGGCAGGCGTGCAATGGCCAGCAGGGATGTGATGTGTTTCGGTGAAGATTGCGCCAGCTTGGCAGAGCTGATATTGGGGTTGGTGCTTTTGATCTTGTTGCTGGAATGGGAAAGCACGAAGCGAGTATGTCGGGTGGGCCGAATATCCAGCGCAATTTCCAGGCCGGTGATGTCGGCATCGGTTAAATTGTCGTACACAAAATGTTTGCGATCCAAAAGGTCACTGGGGTCGGATACGCTGTTGCCTTCCACGGTGATGAGGTCGCGCAGATGTTCATGGTATGCCTTTATGTCCAACACGGTGCGTTGCCGGTTGAGATTGGCATGGTATCCCAGTTCATAAGATGTGATTTTTTCTACCTTCAGTTGTGGGTTGCCGACCCACACGGTGGTGATGAAGCTGGGGGGGCCTTCAACCGGTATCCGATAGTTTGATCGGGCCTCATTGAGGCTGGGGGTACGCGTGGCTTGGCTGTATATCAAGCGCACGGATTGCTGCGGGGTGATGAAATAATTTGCACCGATACGGGGGGATAACGCCGTGGCGGCCAGGGTGGATTTTTCCAGCATGGCCCCGGTGTTCAGGGTGAGGTCAGTGCGCAGGCGAGTTTCGATATTGGCGAAACTACGGAAAACCTTATTGTAAAATTTGCGGTTATTTCCCGTTTGCATTGTGGCGGGGTTGGTGTTGAAAATTTGTGGTCCCTGGGCGGAATCCTGGCGCAGACCACCACCCCATACCAGACGCGCCTGCGGTGATAATTGCAGGGTGTGTTGCACTTCAAGGTCAAACCGTTCGGCGCGGTTGGAGGCATTCCGAATGATGCGCCCCAACGGGGGCTGAATCGTAACGTCGAAAACTTCGTCGGTGTCTTCAAGTGTGTGGAAAAATTGCACACTTAATGCGTCGTTGGCGCCTATCTGATGTTGCCAGCGTACTTGTTCAAACTGCATGAGAATTTTTCGGTCTTCCACGGCGTTCAGGGACATTGAGTCTATTTCCCGCATGCCTTTGCTGATGCCGGTTTGCAGCAGCAGGGTATCGCGCTCGCTGAGCTGCATATCGGCACGTCCCCGCAGATTATGGATGCGATGGTCGTCGGCGCGGGTCACTAGGCCACTATCTCCATGCGAGGCCAGGGTGAGCCGGTAGTCGGCGTTTTGCGTGGAATCACCGAAGCGATAAACGCCATTTTTGATGCCGTTGCTGCCGCGTGTGGCGCGAAAAAATTGCCCTGTGGTTTCGGAGGCATGTCGGGTGATGATGTTGATGACGCTCAAAAAAGAGTTGCTGCCGTAGCTGGCGGCATTGGGGCCACGGATGACTTCGATGCGTTCGATATCGTCAAGCACCAGCGGCAGGTTGCTCCAGTCCGCCCCGCCGAACAGCGGTGAATACACCGAGCGGCCGTCCACCAAAACCTGCAATCGATTGACGTATTCTGAGGTCAGCCCGTGGTAAGCGACAATGGGCATGTGTCCATTGTCTTGGCTTACCATGAAGCCCGGCACCAGCCGAAACAGATGGGCTACGTCCCGTGCCCCGGAGGCGTTGATCATTTCCCTGTCAATGACGGTCATGGCGGCGGGAGCTTCGCTCAATGGCTGGGCCAGGCGGGTGGCGGTGAGCACGACGGGAATGCCGGATAAAAAATCGTCGTCCGTGAAGCTTGGAAGCTCCGGGAGCTGAACGGTGTCGGCCAGCACCGTGACTGAAAACACGGGCGCTAAAAAAAGCGCGGTAAAAAATGCAAAACGGTGACGTGACGTATTCATGGATTCATTAGGGAAATCTTCGCCGTGAGTCTGTGTGCGGCGGCATGCGGGCAAATTCCCCTCCGCACCATCCGCCAGGAATGTGGATAACCAAGCCTCCCGCCTGCCAGTATTTGCGCGATTCTATCAGGCTTATTCGTTACGATCTTGCCCCAACCCTTGAAGAAACGGGTTAAACGGTGACATTATGCGGCTCGCTACTCACCGCCTGGAAACCCCATGAGCTTCCCCACCATTGAGTCCTTTATCGGTAACACCCCGCTGGTGCGCCTACAGCGCTTGCCCGGCGAAACCAGCAATACCTTGCTGGCCAAACTGGAGGGCAACAACCCCGCCGGTTCGGTGAAGGATCGTCCGGCCATGAGCATGATCCAGCATGCCGAGGAGAGAGGGGAGCTGAAACCCGGGGACCGGCTCATCGAGGCGACTAGCGGCAACACCGGTATTGCCCTGGCCATGGCAGCAGCCATCAAGGGGTATCGTATGACCTTGATTATGCCGGAGCACATGAGCGTGGAACGTCGCGGGGCCATGAAGGCTTACGGTGCAGATATCGTGCTGGTGTCGAAGGAGCTGGGCATGGAAGGTGCCCGCGATCTGGCGCTACAGATGCAAAAGGACGGCCAGGGGCGGGTGCTGGATCAGTTCGCCAACCCCGACAACCCACAGGCCCACTACGAGGCCACCGCGCGGGAGATCCTACGGGACACGGACAATCGCATCACCCACTTCGTCAGCGCCATGGGCACCACCGGCACCATTATGGGGTGCTCGCGGTTTTTCAAGGAGCACAATTCCGAGATCCAAATTGTGGGTGTGCAGCCCAGCGAAGGGGCGAGTATTCCCGGTATCCGCCGCTGGCCCGAGGCCTACCTGCCGAAAATTTACGAAGCTGAGCGGGTGGATCGCATTCTTGATGTGACTCAGGAAGACGCGGAGCACACCACCCGCGCTTTAGCCTCGCAGGAAGGCATTTTCGCCGGCGTGTCGTCGGGTGGCGCCGTGGCTGCTGCTCTGGCACTGTCGGCACAGGTGGAAAACGCCGTGATCGTAGTCATTATTTGCGACCGGGGTGACCGTTACCTGTCTACCAACGTGTTTCCGGCATGACAATGCGATGTTGCCGGGACGGCACTGAAAAACAGTCCGCCGCTCTTCCTTTTTATAACCCACCGTTGGAAAACGCCATAAATCATGTCTCGACGTCGTAACAAAAAACGCCCCGAACCGCGCCAAGCGGTGATCGAATCCCTATCCCACGACGGCCGTGGCATTTGTCACGTGGCTGGCAAAGTGGTGTTCGTGCATCGCGCACTCCCGGAAGAGGAGGTGGTGTTTCGTTACTGCCGCACCCGCAGCAAGTTCGACGAAGGGGACGTGGTGGAGGTCATCAAGCCTTCGCCGCTGCGCATTGAACCGCGTTGCGCCCATTTTGGTGTGTGCGGTGGTTGCAGCCTGCAACACCTGTCCCCCGAGCAGCAGATTCTTCACAAGCAGCAACGTCTGCTGGATAACCTGAAAAACATTGGCCACGTACAACCGCAGACGGTGTTGCCGCCGTTGACAGGGCCTGCCTGGGGTTATCGCCGCAAGGCTCGGCTCGGTGTCGCCTTCATGCGCCGGGAGCAAGTGGTGCGGGTGGGCTTTCGTGAGCGCAGCAGCTCGTTTCTGGCGGATATCAAACGCTGTGAAGTATTGCATCCTAGCGTGGGTGAGCGCATCGGTGAGCTGGCAGCATTGATCGGCGCACTCAGTATCCGCGATAAAATTCCCCAGATTGAAGTGGCCGTGGGTGATGACAACGTAGCCCTGGTGTTCCGGCATCTCGCCGAGCTGAGCGAGGCTGACCTCGAACGGCTGCGCGCCTTTGGCCAAGAGCATCAATTGATTATTTTCCTCCAGTCCGGTGGCCCCAAAACCGTGTCACGCCTGTGGCCCGAGGGTGAAGAAAGCGCCAATACTCAGCTCGGATATCGACTCCCGGCGCATGACGTGGACATGCAATTTCGGCCCACCGATTTCACCCAGGTCAACGCCGAGCTGAATCGGCAGATGATCGCTCGTACCATCGAGTTGCTAGACCCGCAGCCGGAGGACCGGGTGCTGGACCTATTTTGCGGCCTCGGCAATTTTTCCCTGCCACTGGCGCGGCGGGCTGGTGCCGTGGTGGGCGTGGAGGGCGACGCCGGACTGGTGGCTCGTGCACGGGAAAACGCCCAGCGCAACGGCATCGACAATGTGGCATTCCATGCTGCCGACCTCAACGGCGACCTGCCCGCCGAGCCCTGGTATCGCGAAGGCTTCAACAAGCTGTTGCTGGACCCGCCGCGCAGTGGTGCGCCGATGGTGGTGAAAAACCTGCCCAAGCCACATGCTTCCCGCATCGTTTATGTGTCCTGCGACCCGGCCACGCTGGCGCGCGACATTGGCACGCTCGTGGATCAGCAGGGTTATACGTTGGTGAGTGCTGGCGTCATGGACATGTTTCCCCACACCGGCCACGTTGAATCCATCGCCCTGTTGACAAAAAGCTGATATATCATTGCACCCCGTTATGAGTTGCATTACGGGTGGAATTTGTCCTATATAGCCACTGGCAGTGTAATAACCCCGCTTCGCGTAGCGAAGTCGAGATAGCTTGCTGCGGGGTTGTTTATTGTTTTTTTGCGACCTTTGCGTTCAGGATTCCAGGATTACCACAAAACAATCAGTTTCCTCATCTGTAAGGTGCACCCAAGGGCATAAAGGCATTGCCCACCATTACAGGTTAAACAAGGCGCAATTGGTGGGCAATGCCTCCCCGACCAACTGTAGAATTATCCCGATTTTGCTGCCATATGCTGAAAATATGGCGATTTAGCGCTTAATTCACATTGTACTCTTTAGTAAAAATAGGGAAATATTCCAACGAACCGCCACAAATTGATGCCGCATATCTATGGAAGGAGCAGTGAATGGACGCCACACGAAAACCCTCACGAAAAATTACACGAGAAATCGCTATAGGCAATGTCAACATTGGCGGCGGCAACCCAATTGCCATTCAGTCAATGTGCGTGACAAAAACGCACGATGTTGACGGCACCGTCGCGCAAATACTGGCGTTGGAAGATGTCGGTTGTGACATCATCCGGGTGGCTGTGCCGGACGACAGGGCCGCTGCCGCATTGCCGGACATCATCCGGCAGATTCATATTCCACTGATTGCCGATATTCACTTTAACGCCCGTCTGGCGATTCGCTCTATTGAAAACGGCGTGGATAAAATCCGCATTAATCCCGGCAATATGGCCGCCGATAAAATTGACGACGTGTTGCGGGTAGCGACAGAGGCTGGCATTCCCGTGCGCATCGGCATTAATGCCGGTTCCCTGGAAAGGGATTTGGTGAACAAATACGGGCACCCGACGGCCGAAGCCATGGTGGAATCCACACTGCGATGGCTGGCGCTGTTTGAACAGAAAGGTTTCGAAAATATTGTCCTGTCGTTAAAAAGCTCAAATGTGTTGGCCAGCATCGAAGCCCAGCAACTGGTCGCTCAAAAAACTGATTATCCCTTGCACATCGGTGTAACCGATGCCGGAACACTGTTATCAGGCATCGTTAAAACATCCATTGGACTATCAACGCTGTTGCGCGAAGGCATTGGTGACACCATGCGCGTCTCTATTAACGAAGACCCTGTCACACAGGTCAAAGTCGCAAAGGCAATATTGAAAACCCTGGGCTTGCGAGGTGGGGAGCCCGAAGTGATCTCCTGCTCATCCTGTGGTCGTGCGGAAGCGGATATTCGAACCATCGCACTGGAAGTCGAAGACCGCGCCACCGCACTCACCGAACCGTTTAAAATTGCAGTGATGGGCTGCACAGTAAGTGCCGCAGGTGAAGCAAGAGAAGCCGATTACGGTATTGGTTGTGGGCGAGGCAAGGGCGCTATTTTCAAAAAAGGCATCGTGATAAAAACCGTACCGGAACAAGAACTGGTGTCAGAACTTTTCAAACTCATCGCTAACGATGAAAAGAAAATAATCGAGGACCGTAAGACCCCTGCCGAGCACAGGAAGGACCCGGTGGCGGTTTAAGATCCTTGGAATGGGTCAGAATTTTTTGACATTGCGATGACGAAAAACAGGGAGTGGTAAACATGACACCGAATGAGTCCGCAGGAAAAAATATAACTCAATATCGACAAGAGAATGATCTGTCACTTGCCCATTTGGCAGAAAGTAGCCATCTTCCCGTCTCCCGGTTGTGTGACATCGAGCACGGGGTGGGGACCGTCACCGTTCAGGAATTTTGCCGCATCGCCAGAGCCTTGGAGTGTGATCCCTGCGACCTGTTGTTAAGTGGCCTGGGGATGACCCGAAAATATTAACGGCAGATTTCTACATCGAAAAATTGATGTGAATTTTTCAGCAGCTGCAAACAGGGAAAATGTTACTAAGGAGTACATTGGTGGGCGACATAGGCGAGCGACTATTGAGCCGAGACAAGGCGGGCATTGTAAAAAAACCGCAGGCTTATGCTGATACGTTGATGATTTTTTCACAATGTCCAACGAAGGCGCAGGCCAATAGGTGCCGGTTATGTCGTCTAAGCAATGTACTCCTTAGTATGTGCAGTCACCCACGTCTCTCCGCAAGGGGATGTTGTGCGGAATCATCTTATCGCTTGTATTGGGAAGCGCCGTCATACACCCCGGCTATCCACACAATGTCTGCTGACGGTGCAAGCAAGGCCGCCAGTCCATTGTGAATATATTCAACCGCATCTACGAACTGCATCAACTGCTGGCCAGCAGTCGGTATCCGGTTTCACGCGCCACCATCCAGCGCGAACTGGAATGTTCCGAATCCACCGCGCGGCGCACGGTACGCCAACTTCGAGACAACCTTGGCGCACCGCTGATCTACGACCGGCAACGTAACGGCTATATTTATCAGCCGGAAGAAAACGGCGTCTTCGAACTGCCCGGCCTCTGGTTCAGTCCTCAAGAAACACATGCCCTACTGACCGCCCACCAACTGCTAGACAGCCTGCAACCAGGCATACTCTCTTCACACATCAATGCGCTGACCACACGCCTCAAAACCCTGTTGACCCAGCACCACCCCGGTCATGCGGATATCGGCA
>JAADHZ010000162.1 GCA_013151575.1 Gammaproteobacteria bacterium | reverse complement strand
GGGCCCGGTTGGGCATTGGTTACCTGCCGCAGGAAGCCTCAGTTTTTCGCAAGCTCAGCGTGGCGGACAATCTGCGCGCTATTTTGCAGACCCGTGACGACCTCAACCGTCAACAGCAACAGGCCAAGCTGGATGAGTTATTGGGCGAACTGCACATCGGCCATATTCGCGACTCCCAGGGTATGAGTCTCTCCGGCGGCGAACGGCGACGGGTAGAGATCGCCCGCGCCCTCGCCACAGAACCAAAATTCATCCTGCTGGATGAACCCTTTGCCGGCGTTGATCCCATTTCTGTGCTCGATATTCAACGCATTATCAAACACTTAACCGATAGGCATATCGGTGTGCTGATTACCGACCATAATGTGCGGGAGACCTTGGGCATTTGTGGGCGCGCCTACATCATGAATGCTGGCGAAGTGATCGCACAGGGAGACCCGGACAGCATTCTTAAAGATTCTCACGTGAGGGACGTTTATTTGGGACAGGATTTCCGACTTTAAGTACCGCAAGCCCTTCAACATCCCAGGCTTTGGAGTAGAATCATGATGAACACCGGATACATCCAAAGGGCTCAATGAAACAAACGCTTCAGCTTAAACTCGGCCAGCAGCTGACCATGACGCCACAGCTACAGCAGGCTATTCGCCTGTTGCAGCTTTCCACGTTAGAACTACAGACGGAAATCCAGGAGGCTCTGGAAAGCAATCCCATGCTGGAACTCAACGAGGACAGTGCTCCTTCCTCGGAGCAACAGGCCGCAGAAGCTAGCATCGTTGGCGACAACCGTAGTGGTGACGCCGCCGAAGCGGGCGTGGAAGGCGAGGCCGGAGAACGCGCAGCCGATGCGCCGGAACAGGGCATCCCCAGCGACCTGCCCACCGACAGCAACTGGGAAGACACCTTCGATTACGCGCCCGCCGCCCGTACTGGCGATTCCGAGTTCAGCGCCGATTACGAACAAGCCAACGGTAGCGCCGAAAGCCTACAGGAACACCTGGCATGGCAGCTGGAAATGGCATCCTGTAGTGAAACGGACCATGCCATCGCCACTGCCATCATCGACGCCGTCAGTGACGACGGTTATCTGGGTGCTCCGTTGGAAGAGCTGCACGAATCGCTGGTGGAATCCCTCGATATCGAGCTGGATGAGGTGGAAGCCGTATTGCACCGGGTTCAGGATTTCGACCCTCCGGGCATAGCCGCCCGCGACCTGCGCGAGTGCATGCTTATCCAGCTGCGCTACCATGACACCGACACCCCCTGGCTGCCACAGGCGCTGGATCTGCTCACCAACCACTTTGAAACGCTGGCGCGACGGGAATATCCGCTGCTGATGCGACGCATGAAATTGTCGGAAGCCGACATGCTGTCTGTCATCCAGCTCGTGCAAAGCCTCAACCCGCGCCCCGGCGGCCACATTACCGCCCAGCAACCTGAATACATTGTGCCCGACGTGTTTGTGAAAAAGGTCGAGGGGCGCTGGCGGGTAGACCTCAATCCTGATATCACCCCGAAAATCGGCATCAACAGCCTCTATTCCAAGATGGTGCAGAGCAATGGGAAAGATTCAGCGTTTATGAAAAACAGCCTGCAAGAAGCTCGCTGGTTCATCAAAAGCCTCAAAAGCCGCAATGAAACCCTGCTGAAAGTGGCCACCAGTATCGTTGATCGGCAGCGGGGTTTTTTCGAATACGGCGCAGAGGCCATGAAACCCATGGTGATGCACGATATTGCCGAAATCGTGGAAATGCACGAATCCACCATCTCCCGGGTGACCACTAAAAAATACATGCACACGCCGCGCGGCATTTTTGAACTGAAATATTTTTTCTCCAGTCACGTGGGAACGGCGGCCGGCGGCGAGTGTTCCGCCACCGCCATTCGTGCCATTCTGAAAAAATTGATTGCAGCGGAAAAACCTAATAAACCATTGAGTGACAACAAACTGGCAATGTTATTGTCAGAACAGGGAATAAACGTGGCCCGACGCACGGTAGCAAAATACCGCGAGGCCATGTCTATCGCACCATCCAACGAGCGTAAGCGACTCGCATGAACCAGATTCAGCGAGGGGCTTTCATTCCGCCGATGGATTCACCAACCAAAGGAGTTCATTATGCAAATTAGTGTTTCCGGTCAACACCTTGAAATCACCACCTCTCTGCGTGATTACATCACCGGTAAGCTGGAACGCCTGGAGCGTCATTTTGACAAAGTGACCAAAGCCCACGTTATTCTCAGCGTCGAAAAACTTCGCCAAAAGGCCGAGGCGACCCTCCATATTCGAGGGGCCGACATCTTTGCCGAAGCGGAGAACGAAAACATGTATGCCGCCATCGACGCGCTGATGGACAAGCTGGACCGACAGGTCAAAAAACACAAGGAAAAACGTTCAAATCACCATCGTGGCAACAGCCTTGCCATGAAGGCCACAATCGAAGAATAATGCCTGCCCTGATCACGGGGGCAGCGACCCCCGTGATCCGGTTGGCTAAATGCCAACCGCCACACCCACCACAACAGTTTTTTCGCCATGCAACTAGCCGACATTATCACCCCCGACCGTGTTGCCGCACAGGTACACGTCAACAGCAAAAAAGGCGCTCTGGAAAGCATCAGCAACCTGTTTGCCAGCCAGTCCTCCTCCAGCCTGGGCAGTAACGAAATATTCGATGCCCTTTTCGCCCGCGAGCGGCTGGGTACCACGGCCATCGACCACGGTGTTGCCATTCCCCACGGTCGGGTCAAGAACAGCACCGAGACTTACGGCGCGTTCATCCAATTGCAAAAAGGCATCGACTGCGATGCCATGGACCGGGAATCCGTCAGTCTGCTGTTTGCGCTGCTGGTGCCGGAAGAATCCACAGATGAGCACCTGCAACTGCTGGCGCGATTGGCTGAGATGTTTAGCAGCGCCGAACTAAGAGAACAGCTGCACACGGCGCCGGACAGTCAGACCCTGTACACATTACTGATTGAATGGGATCGGGCGCACTGACCCACCCCGTCCGGAGCAGAACCATGGATAACAGTCCCACCGTCGGCAACCTGTTCCTGCGCTACCAGCAGCGCCTCGCCCTGCACTGGATCGCCGGAAACGAGGGTGAATCCCGAAGCCTGGGTAGTTCGGACAACACTCACCGGCATTCCCTGGTGGGGCATCTGAACACCATCCACCCCAACCGGCTACAAATTCTCGGGCACATGGAGCTTGACTACCTCAACGGCCTGCCCCCCGAGCTTCGCGCCGAATTAGTGGCAAAAACCTGTGAGGCGCAACCGGCAGTGATTGTTATGGCCGAGCAGCTCACGGCCCCTGACGATTTACGCGCGGCCTGCGAACAGACGCAAACGCCGCTGCTGGGATCCTCTCTCACCAGCGTCAAACTGGTGGGTTGTCTGCGCCACTATCTCGGGGGTGAGCTGGCGGAAAAAACCACTCTTCACGGTGTTTTTCTCGAAGTGCAGGGCATGGGGGTATTACTCACAGGGAAAAGCAGCGTCGGCAAAAGCGAGCTGGCGTTGGAACTCATCACCCGCAACCATCGCCTGATTGCCGATGATGCGCCGGAATTTTCCCGCACCGGGCCAGACACCCTGCGTGGTCGCTGCCCGGAAGTGCTGAGGGATTTTCTTGAGGTCCGGGGGCTGGGCGTACTCAATATACGCGCCATGTACGGCGATAGCGCCATTAAATTCAGCAAAGACCTGCACCTCATCGTGCGATTGGAGCGTTTGGCCTCGGAAGACATGCATCGTGTGGACCGGCTAAAAGGTTGCTATCAGCAATGCACAATACTGGACATCGACATCCCCGAAGTCACCCTGCCGGTGGCCCCCGGCCGTAACCTGGCCGTGCTTATCGAAGCCGCCGTGCGTGACCACATATTGCTACGCAAAGGCTACAATGCCTCCGAAGCCTTTCTCAAGCGCCACCGCAACGTCATGCAACAACAAACAACCGCCTTCCCATGAAACTCATCGTCATCAGTGGTGTTTCCGGTTCGGGCAAATCCACTGCCCTGCACGTGCTGGAAGACCAGGACTATTATTGCATCGACAATCTGCCGGTGGGGTTGCTGCCCGCCTTTGCGGAAAAAATGAACGCTTTGCCGGGCGGATTGGGGCGGATGTCCGCCGTGGGCATTGATGCGCGCAACCCCGAGCAGGACATCGCACGTTTCCCGGAGATCCTGCAAATGCTGCGTGACAGCGGTGTGGAATGCGAGATCATCTACCTGGACGCCAATGACGACGTGCTACTCAAGCGTTTCAGCGAAACCCGCCGCAAACACCCTCTGAGTGACGAAGACCTGCCTCTGTTGGAAGCCATTCACACCGAGCGTGAGCTGCTCCTGCCCCTGTCCGCCCGCGCGGACCTGTTTGCCGACACCACCTGTCGCAACGTGCACCAGCTTCGTGACCTGATCCGCGAACGCGTGCGGCACGAGGCCCAGGCTGGATTATCCATTTTGTTCCAGTCCTTTGGTTTCAAACACGGCAATCCCGGCGATGCGGATTTTGTATTCGACGCACGCTGTCTGCCCAACCCGCACTGGGAAAACCAACTGCGTGAACTCACCGGGCGCGATCAGCCGGTTATCACCTTTCTGGAACAACAAGTGCTGGTGGGGCGTTTCGTTGAACATATACAGGCATTTTTGGAAAATTGGATTCCGTGCTTTGAAGCCGACAACCGCAGCTACCTCACCATTGCCATTGGCTGCACTGGCGGCCAGCATCGCTCCGTTTATCTCGCCGAACGGCTGGGGCGTGAGTTTGAACAACAACATGACAATGTCATCATTCGTCACCGCGACCTGAATTGAGTCTCTTATTATGACCATAGGTGTACTTCTGGTTAGCCACGCGCCTCTGGGCCAAGCCATGCTGGACATCAGCATCAAAACCATCAGCGTCTGCCCATTGGCTACCGCGGTGCTGGATGTACCCCTGAACGCAGACCCCGACCGGCTTGCCGCGCGCGCCCAGGAAATGATCACCGAGCTAGACAGTGGCGACGGTGTGTTGGTGCTCTCCGACCTCTGTGGCGCCACTCCCAGCAACATTGCCTGTCGCCTGTCGCACCAGGGTCAGGTCATGGTGGTCTGCGGTCTTAACCTGTCCATGCTCATGCGGGTGCTCAACTACCCCAAACTACAGCTGGTGGACTTGGCTGAACGCGCCGTGCAAGGTGGTCGGCAAGGGGTGATACTGATGCCCGGTAGCCACGAAGGTTAATCTCCTTATCCCCTCACCCAACGAGCCCCACGAAAACACCATGATGCAACGCCCCATCACCATCATTAACAAGCTCGGCCTGCACGCACGGGCCGCCGCCAAACTAGTGGCGCTGGCCTCTCGTTTCGAGTGTGAAATCAAACTCTGCAAACAGACCACCGAGGTCAACGGCAAGAGCATCCTCGGGGTGATGATGCTGGCCGCCGCTAAGGGTACCGAATTATTGGTGGTGGCCGACGGTAGGGATGAAAACAGCGCCCTTGATGCGCTGGAAGCACTGTTCACGCGCCGCTTCGATGAGGCCGAATAACGGGTTAGAATAGCGACGACCCCGCCGCCGGACCCTCCTATGCCTCAGGAACACATCCAAGAACCACTGGCCCGCCATCTGCACGACTTCAACGAGCTGTTGAGGGAAGGCTCGCTGGCGCAGGTTGAGCGTGAATTGCGCGGCATGCACCCGGCGGAAATAGCCCATTTGCTGGAGGCCTTGCCACGCGAACAGCGTGATGCCGTGTGGCAATTGGTGGGGGACGAGCAGGAAGGCGACGTACTACTGCAAGTCAACGATGCCGTGCGCGAACGGCTGATTCGCGACATGGACAACAACGAGCTGGTGGCCGCAGCCGAAGGTTTGGACACTGACGACCTGGCGGATATCCTCAGCGACTACCCTGATGCCGTCAGCGAGCAGGTGCTGGAGGCATTGGATGTTCAGCACCGCAAACGCCTCAAGGGCGTCATGTCCTACCCGGAGGACACCGCCGGCGGCCTGATGAACACCGACACCATCACGGTGCGGGCCGATATTACCCTCGACGTGGTGCAGCGTTACCTGCGCCGCATCGGCGAAATTCCCGAGATGACTGATCAGCTCATCGTCACCAATCGCAATAATGTCTACCTCGGTTTGATGGCCCTCACCGACCTGCTGGTGCGCGATCCCGCTATCACCGTGGCAGACGTCATGACCCGCGACCGGGAAGCCCTGCCGGTGGACCTGCCCGAGCGCGAAGTGGCGCAACTGTTCGAAAAACGTGACCTGGTGTCTGCGCCAGTAGTGGATGTCGACGGCAAGTTGCTGGGCCGCATCACCATCGACGACGTGGTGGACGCGATGAAGCGGACCATAACCTGATGAACATGGCCGGCTTGCCGGAAGAGAACGACATGTTTGCCCCCGTCATCACCAGCTCCCGTCGCCGCACCGTATGGCTGGGCGTCAACCTGCTCACCGCGTTGCTGGCCTCTTGGGTTATCGGCCAGTTTGAAGGCACCATCGAAAAACTGGTGGCGCTGGCGGTGCTCATGCCCATCGTCGCCAGCATGGGCGGCATCGCCGGCAACCAGACCCTGACCTTGGTGATTCGCGGCATCGCGCTGGGGCAGGTGGGCAAATCCAATGCCCGTCGCCTGCTCAACAAGGAGCTAATGGTGGGGGCGCTCAATGGCGTGATTTGGGCCGTGGTGGTGGCCGCCGTGGTGGTGGCCTGGTTCGGCGACTACCTGCTGGGCGCCATTATCGCCGCCGCCATGCTCATCAACTTGGTGGTAGCAGCGCTGGCCGGAGCCTCCATCCCGCTAATCCTCAAACGCCTGGGCATCGACCCGGCGTTGGCCGGTGGCGTGGTGCTCACCACCGTCACCGACGTCATTGGTTTTGTCGCTTTTCTGGGC
>JAADHZ010000098.1 GCA_013151575.1 Gammaproteobacteria bacterium | reverse complement strand
TGCTTCACTACGCCGAGACGACCTTCCCAAGCGGCTTCCATCAACGGCGTCCAGCCTTGATACAATTTGCGGATTTTTTTGTTTTTTGCCGGTGTAAATTTAGGTGCCGCCGGTATTGCATGTGTTTGTGCGCCACGCTTTTTCAACAAGGCGACCACCGTAGTTTTTTTGTTTTGTCGCGCTAAACTTAGCGCGGAATGTCCAGCGCGATTACGCAAGTTGATGCGTGCGCCTTTGTCCAACAAATACGTTGTCGTTTTCAGGTGCCCCTGTTCTGCTGCAAACATCAGTGGAGTTTCATTCATGCGATTGCGTGCATTGAGTTTGGCACGCGCGGTAATAAGCTCTCCGGTGATCGCCAAATAACCCTTGGCAGCCGCAAACATTAATGCAGTCCAGGTCTGTTTGTTTCGTCGCTGCACATCTGCACCAGCCTGCAACAGGCGTTTAACCACCTCAACCTGCCCCACGTTACTGGCAATCATCAAAGCGGTATCGCCGTATTCGTTTTGTGCATTGATCTGTTTATTAGAAAATGTTTTGGCTTTCAGTAACACATCCACTGATTTTATATGACCATTTTTTACTGCCAACATCAACGCGGTCCAGCCTCGCTGGTCTGTTTGATTTACCGCAAGCCCCTGCGGCAACACTTTCTGCAACAACAAAGACAGCCCTTCAGAAAAACCGTTGTTAGCCGCGTTCAGCAAAGCCGTGCGACCATCATCTGTTTTAGCGGACACATCAGCTCCCGCAGCCAATAATGTTTGAATGATCCCGGTTTGCCGATGGTTTATCGCCACCATCAATAGCGGTACTTCGCTGTTATCGCGTTGGTTGACGTTGGCGCCGTGTTTCAACAACAATGTGACCAATTTGGGCTTACTACGTTTCACTGCTCGGCTAAATGCCGATTCGCCGCGTTTGTCACGACGATTTGGGTCGGCCCTGGCGTCTAACAAACGCTGGATAACCGCAGGGTGATTTTTATCGACTGCCACCATCAACGGCGTGCGTGTAAAACTGTCCGAATGGGCAACACGTGCACCGGCCTTCAACAAATAGTTCACGGTTTCCAAGGCACCGGTTTTACTGGCCAATAACAAAGCCGTTTCCTTTTGTTTGTTGCGCACATCCACTTTGGCACCTGCAGACAGCAGTGCCGCAACCACCGCATGATAATTTTTTTCAGCCGCCACCATCAGAGGTGTAGTGCCTTGTCCATCTGCGGCTTTATTTGCATATTTGGCGAGACGCTGCACACTTTCCAGGTTTCCGTTACGCGCGGCTCTGCGCAAAACCTCAGCGGGATTACCTGCAATGCGTTTTTTTGAATCTACCTTGAGAATTTTCAGCCGTTTCACGGCTTTGCGATGGCCTTGCGTAGCAGCTTTGACATACCACTCGCGAGCAGCAACATGGTCATGTTCAACACCACGACCATTTTCTAACATCAAGCCAAAACTAAACTGCGCTTTGGCATAACCTTTTTTTGCCGCTCGCTGATACCACTGAGCAGCCAGTTTGGAATCTTTTTTTACACCTTTGCCCACACGATACAATGCACCCAGGTTGAACTGTGCCTCGGCATTTCCCAGCCTGGCGGCTCGCCTGAACCACTGTGCCGCCTTTTTATAGTTGCGTTCAACACCATGACCTTTGCGATACAGCTCCCCAAGCCGATTCTGTGCCTCGGTGTCATCATTGTTGGCGCGTTTACGCCACTGCTTTACCGCCTGCTCGTATTGGCCATTATCATAAGCCGTCTGTGCGGCGTCATCTGCCAGAGCCGTTCCCATGGACGCCAGCAACAAAGCCACCGACAACATCAATAAATACAACTTTCTAAGCCGCATCACCATTTTTCCCATTTTCAAAGAAAATTTCACTTCTCGCACGCAACAGGTCGTATCCACACCGCGGCGACGCCCAGCGCCAACACTGCGAGCAATGCTGCCAACCAATAAACATTGGCGGGACCGATCGTGTCCCAACCCAGTCCACTGGCAAAACTACCCACTGCGCCACCGGCACCGAAACTCACGCTGCTGTACAGGGCCTGCCCGCGCCCCTGATTACGACCGGTGAAATAGCGATGAATCAGTTGGATGGCGACTGAGTGATAAATACCGAAGCTGGCGGCATGCAATAGCTGCGCAAAAACTATCACTGAAGTTAGCTCGGGGAACTGGCCGATCAACACCCAACGCAGGGCCGTCAGCCCCAGGCTAAACAAAAGAAGATTGCGCAACCCGAAGCGCGGCACCCAGCGGTGCATCAGCAGGAACACTCCGACTTCGGCGACCACGCCCAACGCCCATAACTGGCCGATCAACGAGCGCGAATAGCCGTGGTCTTCCAGATAAAGGGTGTAAAAGGTGTAGTACGGCCCGTGGCTGGCCTGCAATAAAAAACACACCACCAGCAGCGCCAGTACCTCCGGTCGACGCAGTACCTTGAGCAGGGGTTCGTGGGTTAACGGCAGATGCTGCACGACCCGCTCCGGCACCAGCAGGCTGGACAACCACATGGCCACAAACAGCACCATCAAAATTACCGGTAGGATGGTGACGCCCTGTGTATCCAGCACCGGCCCTAATGCCGCCACGGCGACGATAAATCCAACGGAACCCCACAGGCGAATGCCGCTGTAGCGGTGACTTTGTTCGCCGAGATAATTAAGCGTGGTGGCTTCGAACTGCGGCAGGGTGGCATTCCAGAAAAAACTGAACACCAGCATTACCAAAACTAACCACCAGTAGCCATTTCCCAAAAACACACCGGCAAAAGCCATTGCTGCCAGCAGGCAACCCAGACGCACGATCAACATGCGTTTGCCAGTGTGGTCGGCGATCCAGCCCCACACATTGGGGGAGACGATTTTAGTGGCCATCACCAGCGCCATCAGCGTGCCAATGTCACGCGCGGAAAAACCCAGCTCTTTGAGGTACAGTGACCAATAGGGGATCAGCGCACCCACCAGCGCAAAATAAAACAGGTAAAAGCCGGACAGGCGCCAGTAAGGCATTACAGCAGGGGAAAGGGGGCAGTTTTAAAACAGCCCCGTAAATAACACAGAGGTCGCGGAGACACAGAGGCGCAGAGAAAAAACATTTGGAAAACGCTGTGCCTCTGCGCCTTTGTGATCTCTGCGTTTAATTGCCCAAACAAGAAAAAGCCGCCTTGTCTAAAATACAGTTACGACTTGGGGCTTGCCGGAATGACGGAGACTCCGCTCTCCACATCCGCATTCTGCGCACGATGGCGCAGTAGGTGATCCATCAGCACGATGGCCAGCATGGCCTCGGCGATAGGCGTGGCGCGGATGCCGACGCAGGGGTCGTGGCGGCCCTTGGTGATCACCTCAATGGGCTCGCCTTGCAGGTTCACGCTTCTGCCTGGCAGGCGCAGGCTGGAAGTGGGTTTGAGCGCCATGCTCACCAAAATATCCTGCCCCGAGGAAATACCACCAAGGGTGCCGCCAGCGTGGTTGCTGAGAAAACCGTCCGGGGTGATTTCGTCGCGATGCTCGGTGCCCTTTTGCACCACGCTCTCGAAACCGGCGCCGATTTCTACGCCTTTCACCGCGTTGATGCTCATCATGGCGTGAGCGATATCAGCATCCAAGCGGTCAAAAATGGGTTCACCGAGACCGGGCATCAGGCCGCTGGCCACCACGTTAATACGCGCGCCGATGGAATCGCCGGATTTACGCAGGGCGTCCATGTAGGCTTCCAGCTCCTCTATTTTACTGCTGTCGGGGCAAAAGAACGGGTTATTGTGCACCTCGTCCCAATCCAGCATTTCGGCCACAATCGGGCCGAGTTGTTTGAGATAACCACGAATAGCAATGCCGTATTTTTCCGCCAGATATTTTTTGGCGACGCCGCCGGCCGCCACGCGCATGGCGGTCTCCCGCGCTGAGGAACGCCCGCCGCCGCGATAATCGCGCAGGCCGTATTTTTGCTGGTAGGTGTAATCCGCGTGACCAGGCCGGAAGCGGTCCAGGATGTTGGAATAGTCTTTGGAGCGCTGGTCGGTGTTGTGAATGAGCAGCGCGATGGGCGTGCCAGTGGTCTGGCCTTCGAACACGCCGGAGAGAATCTGCACCTCATCGGCCTCACGGCGTTGGGTGGTGTGGCGCGAGGTGCCAGGCTTGCGCAGGTCCAGGTCGCCCTGTAAATCAGCTTCGCTGAGGGCCAGCCCGGGCGGGCAGCCGTCGATGATACAACCGATGGCCGGGCCGTGACTTTCTCCAAAGGAGGTGACAGAAAAAAGTTTACCAAAGGTATTTCCAGACATGCCCGGCATTGTACCGGGTTACACCCGGCGCAGAAACTGCACTACCGATTCACCGGTTTTTGGCCGCTTTGCTGCGTTGGCGATTCCATTCTCGCCGCGCTTTGATACGCTCCGCAATGCTCATGCCCGTGTAGTCGGGCTCGCCAGGCTCTGCCGTCGGTGGGCGTTTTTTGGCCGTTTTTTTGTTGCCTTGAGCATGTTTTCCTGCGGGCTCACCCCCAGCTTCGTGGTGGCCTTCTGACACTGGGGGTGGTGGAATGTCCTGAGTCGCCTTCAGCTCTGCGGCGGGAGTTTCCGTCGGCACCGGTTCTAACGGATGTTTTGCCTTGGCATCAGCGGCGACTTCAGTATCGTGCGCATGTTGCCCTTCATTTTTTCCATCCTGTTCGCGGGCGATTTTCTCAACGGGTTTCTGCACCGTTGCGCCACCCACACCCTGCTCTATCAATACCCTGGCCTCTTCACCGTCGGATACTGGCTGTACCGGACTCAGCAGGGCCTCCTCGGCAGCCTTGTTCATCACGATGATCGCGATGCGTCGGTTGATGGGGCTACGCGGTTCCGCTTTGTTAAATAATACCGTGGATGCCAGCCCCATCACCTTGACTATTTTTCCATCCTTGAGCCCACCGGTAATCAGCTCGCGGCGGGAGGTGTTGGCACGGTCCGCCGACAATTCCCAATTGCTGTAATTTTTTCGCCCCACAAAACGCGTCGCATCCGTATGGCCGGTGAGGCTGACTTTGTTGGGCACCGTGTTAATGCTCTTGGCGAGTTCGTGCAGAATGACCTTGGTGTAGTCCTTCAGCTCCGCGCTTCCACTGTCAAACATGGGGCGGTTTTCTTTATCGACAATCTGGATGCGCAAACCTTCCGCTGTAATGTCCAGCAACAATTGGTCCTTGAAAGGTTTGAGGGCCTGGCTGGCCTCAATGGCCTTTTTCAGGTCTTCCATCAACGATTCCAGCCGTTCTTTTTCCATCTCGACGGCTTGCTGAATTTCCGCCTCGTTAGGCGCGCGGGCCTCCCGGGCATTCTCGCTGGAATCATCACCTTGGGAAATTTTCTGTCCCCCTCCCATATCGATAATATCTTTGCTGACGCCGCTGCCATCGGCAAAACCCTGGGTGGGTGGGCTGAAATACTCGGACAACCCCGCTTTTTCTTCCTTGGTGGTGGAAGCGATAAGCCACAGCAGTAAAAAAAACGCCATCATGGCCACGGCAAAATCGGCAAAGGCCACCTTCCACGCGCCACCATGATGGCCGTGCCCACCCTTCTTTATCTTTTTGACGACAATCGTCTGGTTGTCCATGGGGTTTTTCCAGGCTAATACGCTGTCAAGGCGCCTGTCTCGCGGGGATTATTCGGCCTTGCCTTTGACAAAATCTTCCAGCTCCTGAAAACCCGGACGATTGTGGGAATACAAGGTCTTACGCCCAAATTCCACGGCAATCTGCGGAGCATAACCATTCAACGTGGCCAACAAACATACCTTGATGCATTCAAACACTTTGCTGTCATCTTCGTTCATATTCGTCAAACTGGTGGCCATGGGCCCTACAAAACCGTAGGCCAGCAGAATACCCAGAAAGGTGCCCACCAGGGCTGAGGCCACGTGATGCCCCAATTCTTCAATAGGACCGCCGATGGAGGCCATGGTAATCACGATGCCCAGCACTGCGGCTACAATGCCAAAACCAGGCAGTGCATCTGACACAGCCGTGATCGCGCCCGGGATTTTTTCCGCTTCATGGTGGTGGGTTTCCAGCTCTACATCCATCAGATTTTCGATCTCAAAAGGGTTCATATTGCCCCCCACCATCAGGCGCAGGTAATCGGCAATGAATTCCAGCGCGTGGTGATTTTTGAGGATTTTGGGATATTTCTGAAAAATGGGGCTGTTTTCAGGCTCATCGATATCGGCCTCCAGCGCCATCAAGCCCTCCTTGCGCGCCTTGGTAAACAGGTCGTACATCAGTGACAGCAACTCCATGAAGCTCTGCTTATTATGTTTTGAACCAGACAGGAGTTTACCGATGGAACCCAATGCACCCTTAATCACCGTGCCGGGATTGGAAATCACGAATGCCCCGAAGGCTGCGCCGCCGATAATCAGCAAGCAATTCAAAAGGCTGCCACAGCGCCATCAGATTACCGTGCGACAGGACAAATCCCCCCGCCACACAACCCACCACCGTGATAACTCCGATAATAAATTTCATATCTGCAAAATTCTTCCTTGCCTGCCCAAACTTCTCAGCGCCATTGACGCTACAGCTATCGACAACATCCCCCGCAGCTTGAGGAGGGTGTGGCAAATAACTCCCCTTTAACCGCATCTGGGTTTGGACTATAAAATCGCATGGCCACATTGCACCGGCCGAAAAATTGATTTATCCTTGCGCGCTGTTTTTCCGCCCGGTCCGGGATGGAAATAACTGGAGAGGTGTCCGAGCGGTTGAAGGAGCACGCCTGGAAAGCGTGTATACGTTAACGCGTATCGAGGGTTCGAATCCCTCTCTCTCCGCCATTTGTAGGTTATTGTTTTCTAAAACAATATGACTCGAATCGTGGTCCACAGTAGATTCATCCTAAGTCCGACAGGCTCCTAGGGACAAACTGCCACTTTCACATAGCAACGCTTACGCATCTAAATCATTACTGTGCCCATTTGTACTTTCACTCATTTACGGGTTGAATTCCCCACAGCTTGTTGCGGGATAGTTTGTTTTGTTCCTGCGCAGGAAAAGCCTTTCGCTCACGTAGTGCGTGGGCATTGAAAATGCCTCTGCATTGGCGGCTGGATGTTGTGTTGGGTGAGTTAAGGCAAGCCGTATCTGCAAGGGATGGAAATTTAATAACTTATATTAAGTGGCGCTCTGATTTAGTCCGTATTTGTTTTTGTTTTGATTGAGTAAAAGTGCAGGAATAGTCGCTCTTATTTCGAGCTTTTACGATTGAAGAACGGGCGCCAACAGTAGGTGCTTTAGGAAAAGACGGGCTGAAGCAGGGATGTCAATTGTATGAGTTATTTAATTTCCGTCCCAAAGGCAATGGTTCGGCCGTCATAGTCAGCATTCGTCATCTCTGCATGGGATGATGAAAACTGCGCTAAGATCATGTTTCCCCGTTAATTTATATGCGATCGCCTTGCGCGCCCGCACCCTCTTGGGTGAAGCCGCCGTGTTTCTTCGTTATACTGCACAGCCTGTTTTTCCTGGCCGACGTACGGCCTTCGCTTTCTGACAAATTGGACTCATGGCCGGGACGGTTTTCCGGGCTAGTTTTTCCAACACGTTTTCCCAACGAGTGTGACATGAATCCGGACCTCAATCGGCTGCAACCGTACCCGTTCGAAAAACTACAGGCGTTGAAAGATGGCGTGCAACCGCCAGCGGCGCTGTCGCACATCGCACTGTCCATCGGTGAGCCTCGACATGCCGCCCCCAGCCAGGTGGTGGAAGAACTCATCACCCACCTGAGCGGACTGGAAAATTATCCACTGACTAAAGGCCGCCCGGCACTACGCGCGGCCTGCGCCCAGTGGCTGACGCGACGCTTCCACGTGGCTTCCGAACATCTGGACCCGGAACGCCATGTGCTGCCGGTGAACGGCACCCGCGAGGCGCTGTTCGCTTTCGCGCAAACCGTGGTAGACCGCAACGCCGACCAGCCACTCGTCGTGATGCCCAATCCTTTCTACCAAATTTACGAAGGCGCAGCCCTGCTGGCAGGCGCAGAGCCCTGGTTCATCAACACCCTGCAAAACACCGATTTTGAGCCGGATTTCGACGCTGTGCCCGCCACAGTGTGGGACGATTGCCAGTTGGTGTACCTGTGCTCGCCGGGCAACCCCACCGGCGCGGTGGTGGGCGAAGCCGCGTTGCGCCGACTCATCGAACTGGCGGACCGGCACGATTTCATCATCGCTTCCGACGAATGTTATTCCGAAATTTATTTTGACGAAGGGCAGCCGCCGGTGGGCCTGCTGGAGGTAGCAGAAAAAATAGGCCGTAGCGATTTCCGCCGTTGCGTGGTGTTTCACAGCCTTTCCAAACGCTCCAACCTGCCTGGCCTGCGTTCAGGTTTTGTGGCGGGTGACGCGGATATACTGGCGAAATTCCTGCTTTATCGCACTTACCACGGTAGCGCTATGTCGCCACCAGCACAGGCCGCCAGTATTATCGCCTGGGGCGACGAACAACATGTGCGCGATAACCGCAACTGTTACCGGGAGAAATTCGATGCCGTTCTGGAAATCCTCAGCCCGGTGCTGGACGTGCAACGCCCTGCCGCCGGTTTTTACCTGTGGTCGCACACCCCCATCGATGAGCAGACCTTTGCCCGTGACCTGTTCGCGCAACAGAACGTCACTGTGGTGCCCGGCAGTTATCTGTCTCGGGACACCACCGACTGTGACGGTAACCCCATCAATCCAGGCAGCCGACGCGTGCGCATGGCGCTGGTAGCGCCACTGGAAGAATGTATCGAGGCGGCGAAGCGTATTCGCCATTATGTGGAAACACTGAAAAATTAGTGGAATCTCTTGTTTACCGTTATTTCGACCTACGTCGATGACGAAAATAGAGAATTAAATTCAAATCATTTGAGTGGAGTAAAAAATGACCGACCTGAAAAAAGTCATCGAAGAAGCCTTTGAACACCGCGCCGAGATCACCCCGCGCACCGTGGACACCCACGTGAAGGAATACGTCAGCGAGGCCATTCGCCTACTGGACTCCGGCGAACTGCGTGTGGCCGAAAAAATCGACGGCGAATGGCAGGTGAACGAATGGCTGAAAAAGGCCGTTCTGCTATCTTTCCGCATTGAAGACAACGAATTCATGAAAGGTGGTTTCACCAATTATTTCGACAAGGTGCAGTCCAAATACGCCGACTACAATGCCCGTGATTTCCGCGAATCCGGTGTGCGCGTGGTGCCGCCCGCCAGCGTGCGTCGGGGCTCCTACATTTCGCCCAACGTGGTGCTGATGCCGTCCTACGTCAACATCGGCGCCTACGTGGACAGTGGCACGATGGTTGATACCTGGGCCACCGTCGGCTCCTGCGCGCAAATCGGCAAAAACGTGCACCTGTCCGGCGGTGTCGGTATCGGTGGCGTGTTGGAACCACTGCAAGCCGCCCCCACCATCATTGAAGACAATTGCTTCATCGGTGCGCGTTCAGAAGTCGTGGAAGGCGTCATTGTCGAAGAAGGCTCGGTGATTTCCATGGGTGTGTACATCGGCCAGAGCACCAAAATTTACGACCGCGAAACCGGTGAGTTCAGCTACGGCCGCGTGCCTGCCGGTTCCGTGGTAGTTTCCGGCAACCTGCCCTCCAAGGACGGCAGCTACTCGCTGTATTGCGCGGTGATCGTGAAAAAAGTCGATGAAAAAACCCGTAGCAAAGTGGGCATTAACGAGCTGCTGCGCGGCATCTGATTTTTACGATGACAACACTCTTCGGCATCAAAAACTGCGACACCGTGCGCAAGGCCCGCAAGTGGCTGGACGCGCACGGTGTCGAATATCGATTTCACGATGTGCGCAGTGATGGATTGGATGAAAAGGAATTATCCGCTTGGGTGAACGCCGTCGGCTGGGAAAACCTGCTCAATTGTCGCAGCACCACCTGGCGGCAGTTGCCGGAGGCGGACAAGCACGCCATCGATGAAAGCCATGCGATCGAATTGATGTTAGAGCACCCCACATTGATCAAACGGCCAGTGCTCGTTCAGCATAACAACGTCCAGGTAGGTTTCAAATCAATGGAGTACGAGGCGTTGTTTTGAGGAAAACCTTATTTTGCCATCCTCGATGGTGTGGGTGAAACCGACCCCGATCGCTCGCAGACATTCAGTTTTCGTCATCAAATTTAACCGCGTAGCGTAAATTTCGGGGGCTTGCCCCCGAGCTGGATAGTGTGACTGGGGTGTGCCCCAGTCGATACTATCCAGCTTTTGGGATATCTCTGTGATGTATATAAACGTAGAGGTCTCTAATTTTGTTCACGCTTTTATCGCGAAGCGATGGAGCTGTTGGGTTCTTAAAACTCGGTCGCTTGCGGCCGAGATTTTTATACGTTGAGGCTTTTTTTATAACGGAGACTGTAATTTTTTCTGCGTCATTGTCTATCATTAGCCCCTCATGGGGAAAAGATAAGGGACGTAAAGAAGAAGACCTCCAAACTACTGCACCGGATAACCGTTACATAACGTAATGGTACCTAGAGAGTAGGGCGTTAATACGCGATTTATTTAGGATGTTGCACTAATAAGCTGATTCCCTGTTTCCCAAGCACGCTCGGACCTACACACCATGAGTGAAAAACTCGGCATCTCCGGCACCATCGCCCGCACGTTTCTCACCTCGCAGATCACGCCACTGCTGGCGCTGATGGGCCTGTTGCTGGGCGTGTTTGCGGTGCTAGTAACGCCACGCGAGGAAGAGCCGCAAATCAACGTGACTTTTGCCAACGTGTTTGTGGCCTTCCCCGGAGCCACCAGCACGGAAGTGGAGCAGCTGGTGAGCACGCCGGCGGAGCAGATCCTATCGGAAATTGCCGGCGTCAAACATGTGTACTCGGTGTCGCAGCCGGGCCAGTCGGTGCTCACTGTGCAGTTCGCGGTGGGCGAAGACCACACCCAGGCCATCGTGCGTCTGTACAACGCCATTTATTCCAAGCAGGACTGGCTGCCGAAAAATCTCGGCGTGGCCCAACCCATCATCAAACCCAAGGGCATCAATGACGTGCCCATCGTGACCTTAACGCTGTGGATAGAGAATGATGATGCGAATACCAGTGGTGTGGTGCTGGAAAAGGTCGCTCACGCCATGGAAATCGAGCTGAAGCGTGTGCCAGGCACTCGGGACATTTACACGGTGGGCGGTGCCGAGCCGGTGGTGCAGGTGCTGCCGGACGCCGCCCGGCTTGCCGGTTACGGCATCACACTTGCTGATTTGCGCCGTGCGTTGCAGGTTGGCAATCAAGTGATGAATGCCGGCAACTTGGTGGCCGACAACCGGGAAATCGCGGTGCGTGCCGGGCAATTTCTCACTTCTGCTGATGAGGTGGCGCAGCTGGTGGTGGGAGTGAACGACGGCCAGCCGGTGCGATTGTCCGATGTGGCGACGGTGCGCCTGGGCGCGGACCAGCCTGAGCATTACGTGTGGACCGGCTTTGGCCCGGCGAGCACAGTAAAAGGGGCGGGCGAGCACGCGGCGGTGACCATCGCCGTGGCCAAAAAGGCCGGTGTCAATGCGGTGGACGTGGCCAACCAGCTCATCAACCGTGTGGAGCAAATAAAGGGCACGGTGATCCCCGACGGCGTGCAGGTGCTGGTGAGCCGCAACTACGGTGCCACCGCCAACGACAAGGCGCAGAAACTTATCGGCAAGCTGGTGTTCGCCACAGCGTTTGTGGTGTTGCTGGTGTTGTTCACGTTGGGATGGCGCGAGGCGTTTATCGTCGGCGTGGCAGTGGTGATCACCCTGGCGGCCACCTTGTTTGCCTCCTGGGCCTGGGGGTTCACCATTAACCGAGTGTCGTTATTTGCGCTGATTTTTTCCATCGGCATCCTGGTGGACGACGCCATCGTGGTGGTGGAAAACATCCATCGCCATATGCAGATGGGCAAGAAAACCCTGCTGGAATCCATTCCGCAAGCGGTGGACGAAGTGGGTGGCCCCACCATCCTCGCCACCCTGGCGGTGATCGCCGCGTTGCTGCCGATGGCCTTCGTCACCGGCCTGATGGGGCCGTACATGAGCCCCATTCCCATTAACGCCAGCATGGGCATGCTGATCTCACTGGCCGTGGCGTTTGTGGTAACGCCGTGGATGGCCTGCAAATATTTGTCCCGTGCTGCGCATCCGGCGGCTGGAGACGCGGAGGGTGGCAACGACAGCAATGACAAACTCTACGGTTTTTTTCGGCGCGTCATGGGCCCCCTGCTGGGCGGTAAACAGGGGCGACGCAACCGCTGGCTGCTGCTGGGTGCCGTGCTGCTGCTGATCGCGGTGTCGGTGGCGTTGCCAGTATTCAAACTGGTGGTGCTGAAAATGCTGCCCTTCGACAACAAGTCGGAATTTCAGGTGGTGGTGGACATGCCCGAAGGCACCAGTCTGGAACAGACTGCGCGGGTGTTACGTGAGCTGGGGACATTTCTCGCCACAGTGCCGGAAGTGACGGACTACCAAGCCTATGCCGGATTGGCCGCGCCGATCAATTTCAACGGCCTGGTGCGCCAGTATTATTTGCGGCGCGGTGCCAACCTGGGGGACCTCCAGGTGAACCTCGCGCCCAAGCATCAACGCGAGCGAAAAAGCCATGAGATTGCCAGGGCGGTGCGGGCGCCACTGGCGGCCATCGGCCGACGTTTCAATGCCAATGTGAAAATCGTCGAGGTGCCGCCGGGGCCGCCGGTGCAGTCGCCGCTGGTGGCGGAAATTTACGGCATCGACCATGAGGGGCAGCGTGAACGGGCCCGTGCGGTGCGTGCGGTGTTTGAGACCACGCCGGATGTAGTGGACGTGGACGACAGCGTGGAAAGCTGGGCACCCCGGGTCATCGTGCGCGTGGACCGGACCAAGGCCGCGCTGCTGGGCATCTCGCAGCAGACCGTGGTGACGGCGCTGGCCACCGTGCTCGGCGGTGAAGATGTGAGCTATCTGCACAACGCGAAGCTTAAATTTCCGCTACCCATCCGAGTGGAGTTCCCGGTGTCCCGCAAGGCCACGTTGGATTCTCTGCTGGCGCTGAAAGTGCGTGCCGACAACGGCCGACTGGTGAGTCTCCACGAACTGGTGACCGTGGTGAACAGCGAGCGTGAGCACAGCATTTATCACAAGGACCTGCTGCCGGTGACCTTCGTGACCGGTGATATGGCCGGCCAGTTGGACAGCCCGCTGTATGGCATGTTTGATATCTCGGCCCGACTCGCCAACATGCCGCAGTATTTTTTCAGTGCGCCCGAAAACCCCTATGATTACAGTCTGAAATGGGATGGCGAATGGCAGGTCACCTTCGAAACCTTTCGCGATATGGGCATCGCTTATGCGGTGGGTATCATTCTCATTTACTTACTGGTGGTGGCGCAGTTCCGTTCCTACGGCCTGCCGTTGATCATCATGGCGCCGATCCCGCTGACCATCATCGGCGTCATGCCTGGCCATGCCCTGCTGGGCGCGCAGTACACTGCCACCTCGATGATCGGCATGATCGCGCTGGCAGGCATCATCGTGCGTAACTCTATTTTGCTGGTGGACTTCATTAACCAGCAGCGAGCCGCTGGCGTGGCGCTGGAGGAGGCGGTGCTACGCGCTGGCAGCGTGCGCGCCAAGCCCATCGTGCTCACTGGGCTGGCGGCCATGCTGGGGGCGTTGTTCATTCTCGATGATCCCATCTTCAGCGGCCTGGCTATTTCACTGATTTTTGGCATCCTGGTGTCCACGGTGTTGACGCTGCTGATTATCCCCGTGATGTTTTATGCCTTTAGCGATAAATAGCCCCGGACCGAGGGTGCTACAATTTCGCTTGACTGCTAACAGCACGGTGAATGAAGCATGAGCCCCGCAGAAAAAAAACTACTCACCTTTTTTAAGCGATTGGTCGAATCGGACCGGCAAAGCCTGCTGGCTTTTGCCGAATTCCTATGTTCCCGTGAAAAAGCGGAATCTGCGGGCCCGGTTCCCGAGCCGCAACCCATTCCCCGCCCCGAAGGCGAGAGTGTGGTGGCCGCCATCAAACGTCTTTCCGCCACCTATCCCATGTTGGATAGGCCGGAGCTGCTCAATGAATCATCGGTGCTGATGACTCAGCATGTCATGCAGGGACGTGAAGCCGGAGACGTGGTAGACGAGCTGGAAGTTCTGTTCCGGCGATTTTATGACCAACAGTTCAGCAACAGGAACGGCCTCGATTCATGAACGTTTTCCGCGTCTGGTTTCAGCGTAATTTCTCCGATCCCCAGGCTGTTATTCTCGCCCTGTTGCTGGTGGGTGGATTTGCCCTAGTGATTTACTGGGGTAGCATGTTAGCGCCGTTGCTGGCCAGTGTGGTGATCGCCTATCTGCTGGAAGCCGTGGTGGTGAAGCTGCAACAAAAAAAGCTGCCGCGCATTGCTGCAGTGCTGTTGGTGTTTTTAATTTTCGTGGTTGCGCTGTTATTTTTGATGCTGTGGCTGATCCCGGTGCTGGCTGGGCAGATGGCGCAACTGGCGCAGGATTTCCCACACCAAATTGATGCGGGCCAGCAATTGCTGATGCGCCTGCCGGAACTGTACCCACGAGTGGTGTCACCTGAGCAGGTGAGCGAAATCATGAGCGCCATTCGTAGTGAAATCGCGGCTCTCGGGCAGAGCCTGTTATCGCTGTCATTAGCTTCGATTCCCGGCCTTATCGCCATCGTGATTTACCTCATCCTGGTGCCGTTGCTGGTGTTTTTTTTCCTGAAGGACAAACGCTTGATCCTGCACTGGGTCGCGAGGTATATGCCGCAGCAGCGGGATCTGGCTAGGGTGGTGTGGACGGAAATGGATCAGCAAATCGGTAACTACGTACGAGGAAAATTTGTCGAAATTCTCATTGTCGGCGGTGTTACTTATATCGTTTTTGTATTGATGGGGTTGAACTATGCGGCGCTGCTGGGTGTGCTGGTGGGCCTGTCAGTGATTGTTCCCTACATCGGCGCGGTGGTAGTGACCATCCCGGTGGCCATGATCGCTTTTTTTCAATGGGGCTGGGGGCCGGAGTTTTCCTACCTGATGTTAGCCTACGGCATTATTCAGGCCTTGGATGGCAATATCGTGGTGCCGTTGCTGTTTTCTGAAGCGGTGAATCTGCACCCGGTGGCCATCATCGTGGCAGTGCTGTTGTTTGGGGGGCTATGGGGTTTTTGGGGTGTTTTTTTCGCCATTCCCCTCGCCACTCTGGTGAAGGCGGTGCTCAGCGCCTGGCCTAAGGGAGATAAACCGGTTATTGAAGAGGCTTAAATGGGTTGCTGCTGGGGAGATGGAATGAAGACGAGCAGCGAAAAAACCGTGGAACAGCGACCAGTGCATCTTGGCAAGTTAACTGTTCCATACCCTGAGATAACGCAGGGAAAAGGCATTCAGACGTTGCCTGGTCACGCGTTCCAGACCGAGGTGAGTTCACCTGCTCTGTCCAGTTGGCTATTGGCTAAACTCATTCATGACCTGTCCCTCTCAATAGTGGCTCTGAACCACAGGGTATCTATCCAGCCGAAGCTTAATCCACGTCGCTTGACGTTGGGCAGGGCAGGTCAATACATAATGTCTAAACTGTTTCGGCGCACCGTTTCGATTTGCTTGCACAGCACCTCCGCCCCCTGCAAAATACGCGGCGTGTGGCGTTGAATAATGTCTGGGTTGACGTAAAACAGATGTCCGTTTTTCACCGCACGCAAACCAGGCCAACGCTTCCAGTCATCTTTCCAGCCCGGATGATTGAGTGCAGAATTTCCCGCCACAATCACCTCCGGGTCTTTCTGCAATACCGCTTCGGGGCTAATTTTTGGGGCCAGCGTCGGCAGGTTGGCAAAGATGTTTCGGCCTCCGCACAGTTCAATCACCTGAGTGATAATGTGTTCGCCGTTAATGGTCATCAACGGCTGATGCCAGACCTGATAAAACACGGACACCGGTTTTTTTGTGCTGTATGTTGCGCGCAGCCCGGCGAGCTGTTGGCGAAACACCGCGCTGGCAGCATTAGCGATGTCCTCGGTGGCGGCAAGTTTTCCAAAACGTTCAAGACTGCTGGCCACGTCTTCCAGCAGGCGCGGCTCGCTCAAAAATACTGGGATGGAGAGCGCCTGTAATTTTTTCAGGGCGGCTGCCGGGTTGGCGCTCTTCCACGCAACCACCAAGTCCGGCTTGAGAGCGACGATGGCCTCCAGATCAAAGACGTTGTACGCACCAACCCTTGGCAATTTTTTCGCGGCGTCGGGGTAGTCGCTGTAAGATACCGCACCGACAATGTGCTGACCGGCACCAGCGGCGAACAACAATTCTGTCACGTGCGGGGCGAGGCTGATAATGCGCCGGGCGGGCTGCGTCAACGTCACGGTGTTGCCCGCATCATCCTCTACGCTCGGTCCAGCATAACTGTTAGTTGAGAGAAAAAAATAACATGATACAAATAAAAAAATCCGCACTGCTGCGAAACGACATCCAGTCATGTAAAAACCTCAAATTAGTCTTATTGGCTGGCGAGAATTGAATCGCGAGTATAACCCGATGACCAAAGAACTCATTCTCGGCGGAGCACGTTCCGGCAAAAGCGCGCTGGCCCAGCAACACGCGCTGGCGTCCGGCAAAGACGTTACCTTTATTGCCACCGCGACGGCGGACGATGCGGAGATGGCCGCCCGTATTCAACACCACCAGGCCGAGCGACCGACGCATTGGGCCGTCGTGGAAGAACCCGTCGCGCTTGCCGACGTGCTGTCGCAACATGCCGCCGCACAGCGCTGCATGCTGGTGGACTGTCTCACCCTGTGGCTGTGCAACCTCATCGGTGGGGAGGATTCTGATGACGCACTCTTCATGTCTCAAAGGGATGCTCTACTCGACGTATTACCCCGATTGCCGGGGCACATTATTCTCGTTAGCAACGAAGTGGGGCTCGGCGTCACACCCCTTGGCCCACTCAACCGGCGCTTTGTCGATGAGACCGGTCGCCTGCATCAGCAGCTGGCCGCACTTTGCGATCACGTGACGCTGATGGTGGCTGGGCTGCCCATGGCTCTGAAACAACCCGTCCCTCTAAAAATACCCCCTGAAATATAGGAAAAATAATCGTGACCGTTTCCGCACTGCTTGACTGGCTTAACGCTGCCGTTCATCCCATTGATGCGCAAGCACACCGCGATGCCCTTGCTCGCCAATCACGGCTGACCAAACCACCGGGCGCGCTGGATCAGCTCGAAACCATTGCCGTGCAACTGGCCGCCATGCAGGGAGCGGCCGACCCTGCCGTCAACAACGTGCACATCGTGGTGTTCGCTGCCGATCACGGCATAGCCGCCGAAGGTACTTCCGCCTTTCCGCAGGCGGTGACTGGCGAAATGGTGAAAAATTTTGCCACCGGCGGCGCCGCCATCAGCGTGATGGCACGGCATTTGAACGCCCATCTTGAGGTAGTGAACCTCGGCTGCATCAATGACCCCGGCGAACTGCCCGGCGTGGTGAATCGCCCATTGGGGGCCGGCACCGCCAATGCCGCCCGCGAACCCGCGCTCACCCAACAGCAATTAACGGACGCTCTCGACGCCGGGCGCGAAGCGGTGTCACGGGCGCAGCATCAGCACGGCGAGCTGTTCATCGGCGGCGACATGGGCATCGGTAACACCGCGTCCGCTGCGGCGGTGATTTGTGCCCTGCTGGAGCAACCGGCGCGTGCCGTCACTGGCCCCGGTACGGGACTGGATGACGAAGGGGTCGCACGCAAAGTGCGCGTTATCGACACCGCGTTGGCTTTACACGGTCCGTTCGCCGACACACCGCTGGAAGCTCTGCGACGTCTCGGCGGTTTTGAAATCGCCGCGCTCACCGGCGCGTTTATTCATTGTGCGCAAGTCGGTTTGCCGGTGCTGGTGGACGGTTTCATTGCCGGTTGCGCGGCGCTGGTGGCCTCGCGACACAACCCGGCGGTGCGTCAGTGGCTGCTGTTCGGACACCATTCCGCCGAACCCGGCCACCGCCTGTTGCTGGAGGCGCTGGACGCCCGGCCGCTGCTTAATCTCGGGCTGCGCCTGGGTGAAGGCAGTGGCGCGGCGGCAGCGCTGCCCTTGTTGCGACTCGCCTGTGCGCTGCACAATGAGATGGCGACTTTTGCCGAGGCCGGTGTTTCTGAAAAGTCGGATTGATTTGCCGCACCATGCCAAGCCATAAAAACCTGACCACCATCATCGACCTGCTGCGCCACGGGGAGCCCGTCGGCGGCCCGCGTTATCGCGGCCACCGCGATGACCCGCTTACCACTCGGGGTTGGCAACAAATGTCGAACGCCGTCGAACAGCTGGACGGGCAGGACTCCGCCTGGTCGCATATCATCAGCTCGCCGCTGCAACGCTGTCATGATTTCGCCCAGCAATTGGCGCGGCGGCGCGCCATCACGCTGGAGCGCGAACCGCAGCTCAGGGAAATCCACTTCGGCCAGTGGGAGGGAAAAACCAGCGCACAAATCCTGCGGAAGGACCCGGACACGTTGCCGCGCTACTGGGAAAATCCGCAAGCGGTGACGCCGCCCGGCGGGGAACCCCTGGCGCGATTTCAACGCCGCGTTGCCGACGCCTGGGGCCGATTGTTACACCGCCATGCCGGAAAACATGTTCTGCTGGTGACTCACGGCGGCGTCATGCGGGTGTTGCTCAACGACGTGTTAAACGTACCGCAGCAGGCGATGTTCGGCATCAACATTCCCTACGCCTGTTTATCGCGTCTCTGCGTTGACCACACCGCGCGGGGCAACCGAACCACGTGGCGGTTTCACCGGGTAGCGGACTGATGCAGGTCTTTCTCACCGCCCTGCAATTTCTCACCCGCCTGCCTCTGCCAGGGCCACAGCGGATCGATGATGTGCTCATCGGCCGCTCGGGGCTGCATTATCCGTTGGTGGGCGCGGTCATCGGTGGGCTGCTGACGCTGGGCCTCGGGCTGTTGCTGTGGGTGACAACCGCACCGGTGCACGAAACCTCTGGTGTCTTTGCGGCGATTCTGCTCACTCTGTGGGTGGGATTGACCGGAGGGCTTCACCTTGACGGCCTGGCAGACAGCGCAGACGGCTGGCTCAGCGGCGCCGACCGGGAACGCTGCCTCACCATTATGCGGGACCCGCACACCGGCAGCGCAGCGGTCATCGTGGTGGCGCTGATATTGATCACAAAATTCGCTGCTCTGGAATTTCTGCTGAGCGGTATGCCGGACGCCAGCACCGTATTTGTGCTGATAATGGTGCCCACCATCGGTCGCGGCGCGGCGCTGGCGCTGTTGCTCACCACCCCCAGCGCTCGCAGTGGCGGGCTGGCCCAAACGTTGCGGGACCACCTGCCGCGTCGTCCGGCGGCAATTGTTCTGTTGGTGTTGGCCCTGCTCAGCGTCATTGTGCTCGGAATTTCTGGCCTGGCCGCGCTGATGGCGGTGAGCGTCGGCGTTTGGCTGCTGCGCATGTTGATGCTCAAACGCATCGGTGGCTGCACGGGTGATACTGCCGGCGCGGTGACCGAACTCAGCGAAACGGTGGCGTTGATTACGTTGTGTTTAGTGACGTAACCTCCAATTAAAGCCTTTGCCAATGGGGCCGATAACGCTAACAAGACCTTCCCGACTCCGGCGCTGGTACAAACATCCTGCGCAATTCTTTCGTTGTTAGGCGGGTGAATCGCACACAACCACGAAAGACTAATGAGTACACCCATGAGCATTGGCGCACTTCAATCTGGACTCAACGGCATCAATCAGGGTATTTCCAATATGCGCCGCGATGCATCGGCGGTGGCACGGGCAGTTTCTCCCTCCGCCGACAGATCCGCTTCTCAACCCAGTGCGACGGATGCACTGGTGAATCTCAAAGTGGACGCTTTGCAGGTGCAGGCCTCGGCCAAGGTGGTCGGCTCCGTGAACGAGCTGCTGGGCCAACTGCTGGACGAAATGGCCTGATTCGCCTCCGTAGCCATGATAAACACCATCGGACTTTCCCCAACTAACGCTTTTCAATCTACGCTGCCGCGCCAACCATTCGACTCGCAAGTGGGGACGCAAACCCGTTCAGCAGGGCCGGTTGTCGCCATTGCAGACACCGCCGAGCCCAACAGGGCGGGCAGCCCGCTGAGAGAGAACACGGAATCGAAGGCGGGCTCGGCCGAGGCCCGGCGCAGTATCCCGGTCCAACCCGGTGAAAAAACCAGCATCACCGAAACCAGCACCACCGCACCCGAAGAAAAAGCCGCTGCTGATGGTGCAACGGCGACCGGTGCCGAGAAAAAAAACCGTGGTGCCCGAGGCAATAACCTGCCCGAGGTTGACCAACGTCAGCTGGATGAACTCAAAACCCGCGATCGGGAAGTTAAGGCTCACGAAGCCGCGCACAAAGCCGCTGCGGGAGCTCTGGCCCAAGGCTCCGCCAGTTTTAGCTATCAGCAGGGGGCAGATGGCCGCCGTTACGCGGTGGGCGGTGAAGTCAGCATTGATGTCTCAGCTGTGGAGGGCGATCCGCAGGCGACCCTGCAAAAAGCAGACACGGTTCGCGTTGCCGCCCTGGCACCGGCACAACCCTCAGAGCAGGATCGCACTATTGCGGCCGAGGCCGGACAAATGGCGGTGCAGGCCCAGGTGGACCTGCTCAGTGAGGCAAAAAACAGCAGGGAAGAAAATAACGACAGCCCAGGTGCTAACAGGCCTTCCGCACGCGCAATTGAACCGGGCATTGAAGTCTATCGGCAGGCCGAAAATGCGGTCCTGCCTGGTAATGAACAAACTCGTAAGCCACTGGACTTGTCGGTTTAAACGCGGAAGCCCCTACGATGGCAGGAAGTCGATGGGGTAAGTTACCACCATTTGTTCTACATCCCGTGCGCCAAAATTCAACAATTTGATGCGTGACACGAGCTTGCGTTCCAGCCGTTTGTTATTCAACTCACTGGAAATAATTTTGCAGGAGGTGACCCTCCCGGACGGCGCGATGGTAATTTCAAGCACCACCTTGCCCTGTAACATCGGATCTTTGCGCAATGCTCGGCTATACAGGGAATAAATAGCGCCTTTGTTTCTGTCGAAAACCAGCGATACCTCCTCGTAGGTGCGGGATGGTTTGGAACTTTCGCTGCCGGAGGTCGATGGCGCAGCCTTGGCCACCATGTCTACTGGGCTCTCCACCTGGGTCGTTTGCCTGCCCGCCAGGGCGCTACGGCCCACGCCGCTGCTCAAGCGGGACGTGTCAATGCCACCGCTGCCCGTGGTGCCCGAGGTCAGCACGTTGCGTTTGAATGTTTTGGCCGAGGTGGCGCCCTTCGACAAGCGCTTGTTTTTATTCAGCGACTTAGTCAACGGCGTATCACGCAGGTCTGCCAGCTCATCGGAAAACGCCAACAACCCAACGCTGGCTGCTTTTTTCCGGGCTTCGGCGACGCGATCAACTTTTGGTTTTGGCTTAGGTTTTGGCTTGGCCTTTTTTAGCTTCGGTTTTTCCTTCGGCTTTTCTTTTTTCTTTTCTTTCTTTTTCTCTTTTTTCTTTTCTTCTTTCTTTTTCTCTACCTTTTTCTTTGGCACCGGTTTGGGCTTTTTCTTTTCCAACAACATCTGTGCCAGCCTAGGCGGCAGTTTTTCAATTTTATCGCGGTCAGGCTCAGGAAGGGAGATGAATGGAATGGCAATACTGAAAAAAAACGTCAGCGCCATAGTGACGATCACGATCTTTTTCAGCAGGCCATCATCGGCCTCAATGCGAGTCCAGGGTAGAACGAAAAGACGATAAGTTGCTGCGGCCACGTCCTGTTACCCTTCGCCTGATTTGCGCAATACGGCTAAAGAGATATTCCCGTAGTTGGCTTTGGTGCAGGTCAACATGATTTTTTTGAGTAATTCAAATGGAATTTTTTTGTCTCCCATGATGGTGACTTCGCGCGGGACGGGCTTGCCATCCGGCAGCGTCGTGACGACGCTGCGATTGGCCAGGCGTTCCAGCTCTTTTCTCAGCGGTTTGATTTCCAGCACCGATGATTTATTCACATCTTTCACGGATGCGACTTTTCGCCCCTGCACCACGATATCTGTCTCGCTCACCATGATGACGACATTTTCCTTGGGCAGTTGATCAGAAATCGACTCCGGCAATTGAATCTGTTTTGCATTAGGCAAATCCTTTACCGACGATGAACTCACCAACAGAAAAAATACCAAAATGGTAAAAATATCCATTAACGACACCATGTTGAGCGAAGCCCCACGCTTGGTGCGCGCGTGATGGCGCGACATCCGCTTGGCGCGGCGGGACTTGTTCATGGCGCATCACCGATGGCGATTTGAGGAAACAGTTCTTTCCTGACCACTGACGCCATTTCGATGACCTCAACGGAGCGTGCAGTATCCATTGACTGGACCAGTAAATCGTAAGGAATTTGTGGTTCCAACAACAGTGTAATGTTTTGCTTTTTGGGAAAACGCGCTTTGAGTCTCATCAAAATATCGGAAAGCGTTTTGAAATCATGTTTTCCTTTGACGTTGGGAATTGTTTTGATGACGCCCCCGAGTGTGTCCGCAACAACCAGTTTGTTTTTACGCACAATCACTTCAAAATTGCGTTCTTTTTTCTGGTTTTTATTGGCCTGAGCGGAGCTGTCCGGCGGAAGGTTCAGTTCGAGAATGGCCAAATTGGAAAATACTGCGGACAGCAGCAAAAAGGGCACCAATACCACCATGAGGTTCATGAAGGCAGTGATGTTTAGTTCTGGCGCTTCGGTAGCCGAGCGTCTGACGCGACTTCTGACGGACATTTGTGAAGGTCCTGTTTAATCCGATGACCGGGCAGATTCGTTACGAAATTCCGTGATGGCGTTGAGGAATTTCACCGTGACCATTTCCATGCTGTCAACCAACTCGGTGGTTTTGGTCTGTAACACGGTGTATAGCAGCAACAAGGGAATGGCAGCCATCAAACCAAACGCGGTGGTGTTCATGGCAACGGAAATACTGGCTGACAGGAGATCAGCCTTGTCCGCAGGGTTGGCGTTTGCCACAGCGGTAAACGCCTGAATCAGGCCGATGATGGTGCCCAACAGACCCAAGAGCGTGGCGATATTGGCATAGGTGGCTAGATAATGGGTGCGTTTTTCCAGGCGGGGGATCACTTCCATCAAACCTTCTTCCATGGCGATTTCGATGTCATCGCGCCGATGGGTGACGCGTAACCGGCTCAACCCATAGGACAGAATTTTCCCCACTTCGGTTTTTGAGCGGCTGCTCAATGCCATCGCCTGGTCATAGTTGTTCGCTTTCACCAGCGGCGTGAGTTTCTCCCACATAGTGCGATTGCTGCGCTTGGCGGCGCTCAGGTAAATGTAACGTTCCAAAGCAATGGCCGCGCCTAACGCAAACACTAATACGATGGGGTACATAAACCAGCCACCTTCCTGGAAAAACTTTACGCCTGTGTTAAAGACATCCATATTATTCTCCTTACCTCATACATTGACGGCATCGTGAACCAGCTCCCGACGCCGATATTTGTTCAATTCAAAACCATTAATTCAACATGCGTGCCCATGAACTCAGCCATCAATTGAGTAACGGCCAACGATGACAAATATTCAATTTGAAATGAATGATGGGGTTCACAAATTCAGAGCCGGAAAGCCTGTGTTGCGGGATAAAACCTCGTTAAATCGAGTATTGCTGGGGTAGTGATCGGAAGCGATAACGAAAGCTTGCACGCGAAAGTGCAAGTATACCGCATGTCCCCCTATTCCGGCGGATGTCAGCAAATGGCCGATTTGTACCCCTTACTCGTGTACACGTAATGCCTATTTTAATGATTCTTTGTCATTGGCGCTATACAACATTTCGTAATACCCGACTTGCCGCCGAAACAGATCTCGATCCAGCGCCTCCCAGCTTGTGTCCAGCGAACTGCTGCCAGCGCCGCCTGCCAAAGCCCCCAGCCTAGCGCTTTTCCACGGCACAATGTACAACACCTTGGGCAGTTCCCGGCTCCCGACGATGGAATCACCTTCCAGGTTCAAGCGGTCTTCCGCAACGGCCACAGAAGCCAGCAATACTACCAACAATGCAATAGCCGCTATTTTTTTATTCTTCTGCCTAATTCCACTATCCATTTTCTAACCTCGCCGTCTTCCGCGTTATTTTGCTGTTTGACAAGTGTCTGATAGCGCTTGTAGTGCGCCAGCGCTTCCGGCAGCCTACCCATGTACAGCTCCAGCAGAATACCAAAGTTGCGATGAGCGTAAGCATAATCCGGGTTGATTCGCAAGGCTTTTTCATAGTCCTCAGAGGACTCTTTGAACTTGCCCTCATTCCGACTGATAATGCCGAGATGATTCAGGCTTGCGACACTCTTGGGATTGAGTTCAAGTGCCTTGTTAAAGGCTTCGCGCGCAATATCATACTTTCCCGCCCGGTAATAAATAATACCCAGGTTGACCTGCGGCCCGGAAAAATTCGGGAACTGTTTGGTTAACTGTAATAATTGTTTTTCCGCAACAGCATCCTTATCTTTACGCATCGCGGTCAGCGCTTTTTCAAAAAGCGCCGATGCTTTGGGGTCTATTTTAGGCAGAGCCTGTTCAGCGGTTTGGGTTTTTTCCTGCGGTTCGACGGAAGGCCCCTGTGTTGCACAACCCGCCAGCAGTAATGCCATCAACGAGCAGATCAGCACGACACTTGCCGCTTGCCGCCCATACTGTCGCGTTATAGAACGTCGGCAAATTTTCATAACCTGAAATGGTGGCAGGTTGGTCCGCATATCAAGTGTATTAGTAAATTTGTTGCGCAAACAATTCACCCTTTTCAGTTTTGGCATAGCGCACCGGGCTCAGCTCCATGAGTTTGCCCAGGCTCTTTTTAATCCATTTATCATAGGTTCCTTCAACGATACGCTCAACATTGGTTTCGTGAATGTTAATAGACTTTTCTTCAAAGGGGTAGGCTTGTTCTTCGAGTAAAATATCGTATTGTTCAAGCTCTTCTTCTGACAGCCCCGGGGGACGTTCTGAGGACATTAATGCCTGACCGAACTCATTGTATATTTCTGCCACCCAGTAAACGGATGCGGTAGCGACGTCCGCAATGCCGAAGTTGGCGGCCACCATATAGGCATCGACCGCGGCTTTCATTTTTTGTTTTTTACGCTTCAAATTTTGCCGCAATGGCTTCACCAGTTTGATGGCTTGAAACAATGCCAACTCCGGCTTGGCTAATTCATAGGCGGCCTTCGCGGCCAGGTAACGGATGCGAGGCGTGCTTTGTCCTGCATTCCCCTTACTGTGGTGTACAATTTCTTTTAACCAATGCTCGCGATCCTGCTTCCGGCCAGCAGCTGCATACAATACCACCAACTTCTGGCGTGCTTCCATTGCCTGCTCCAATGGCGCGGGAAACTGACGAACGTAACGCTGGTAGAGTTCGATAAGTTTCGGCGTATCGTCGACTTTTTCATAAAGCTCTGCCGCTTGCCAGATAGCCGCCCGTTTTTGCTCGGGCTCGCGCAATACCTGCTCCATCACCCGCAATTCTTCGGCAGCCTTCACCCACTGGCTGCTGGCAAGATAGGCCTTGATGAGAAGGCCGGGAATTCTTGCCGTCAGGGGATGGTTGGGGTTGGTCTGTCGAAAAATCAAAAATTCCTGAATCGCCCCGTTCCAATTTTTGGCTTCCAGCATGCTTGCGGCGATATCAAACTCTGCCGATATGATCACGCTGCTATCCGGTGACACCTGCGCAACGCGAGCGAATTGCATTATGGCTGCTTTGATGTTGCCCTTGGACCGCATGTATTCACCCTGCTTGTATACCGCCGCGGCAAGACCTTCCTCCAGACTCTTGCGGCTGCTGTCATTCGGACCTAGCAAACTCAGGGCGACTTTGTAGGCGACCTCCGCGCGTGTGTAGTCGCCTCTTTCGAATTCTGCGCGGGCGATAATTTTCCAGGCTATGCGCCGAGTATCGGCACTGGGGTCCACCGACAATTCCAGAATCTGGCGCGCGGCAACGGCAGCCTGCGAATATTTTTTTAATGCAAACATGTCCTGAGCGGCTTTAGTCAAGACGTTGGCCGCGCGTTTGTCGTTGGGAAACGTTTTCCCGAAACGCATAGCACTGCCGACGGCTAGGCGGCTCCAGATTGTTTTTTGTTTTCCTTCGGCACGTTTTTCCTGTTCGGCATAGGCTAGTAGGGCGGCGTAGCCAGCTTCCACATTTTTGCCGAAACGCACATATCGATAGGCCGTTTTTTCGTATTCCTTGGCCGCTGACTCAAACTGGCCAGCCTCGAACAGTAATTCGGCAAACAGGAAATTCAGTTTTTGCGCAGTGTCACTTTGCCCAAACCATCTCAGGTGCCGACGATACAAAAAGAAAGTTTTCTGATAGTCCTGTGCGGATTTGGTTTTTTGCGCCCGGGCATGAGCGGCACGCACAACGTCTTCGGAATTGTGTTGCAAGGCTTTTTTTAACCGGGCGAGCACCGTGTCTTCCTGTTCCTGATAGTGCGTCCAATACGGCCCTTTGACGCGATAACGTTTCACGAAATCACGTTTTAGTTTCATCAGCACACTGGAAAAACCAGCTGCGGTGAACGTGTCGATCGCCTTGAGATCAAATTCAAACGCCTGCTCGTGCATGGGGAAATTTCTCGCAAAAGCGGCAAAGGTATCGGCGGCGTCACGAATTCGTCCCTTTTCAATATAGTATTCCCCCAGTTGCCGGTAGACTCGTGTCTCGTAGTCGCGCCGCCCCACCCGGGAAAAATAGTCCTTGATGGCGCTGGCGCCCCCCAATTCGTCAAACCCCAGCATGGCCACACGAAACACGTCATTGAGCAGTTCACTGTCGCCACGGCTTAGGACTTTTTTTGGTTTGCCCGGCACCGGCTGTAACTTGCGGTCCACCAGACGAAAAAATGATTCTAATGCCAGCCCGAATTTTTCCTGCTTAAAATAGGCCCAGCCATGTTTCGTCAGGGCCTTCTCGAAATAGGCGGAATTCGGATTGGCCAACATAGCTTGTCGGTAGGCCTGCTCTGCTTTGGTGAAACGACGCAGATCAAACAACAACTCACCACGACGAAACTGCAACTCATCCCGATTCGCGGCCAGCGGTTCCAGGGCCAATAATTTTTCCAGCGTCAGTATGGCCTTTTCCTGTTGTGCAGCCTGTTCGTAGGCCTTGGACACCTGGTACAGAATCGCCGCCTCCAGGGGGCCTCCGACGGCGGCCTTGAGCGCATCTTCGTACAGTTTAATTGCGCTGCGATAGGTGATACTCCTCAGTGTGTCCACATCGGTATTCACTTCGCCTTGCCCCTGGCCAAACACCTCCATCTGCTTTTGAAAACGTTCTTCGCTACGTTCCAGCTCCAAATCCGCCAAGCGGCGCAGGGCCTCCACTGTTTGCGACTGCCCTTGGGAGCCCGCCATGAATTCCCAATAGTTGTCCATGGCCTTGTCGCGAGCGCCAAGAATAGGGGCGTCAGTTTCGATGTTGATCTCTACCTCACTGAGGTCACCTAGGGTTTTTTGCTCTGTTGCACAACCGACCACTGACAGCACAATCAGGGCGGTTAGCCAATATCGGAAGGCATTTGTTTGAAATCGCTCCCCAAACGAAAAAACGTCAGCCGTTATTGCGCACATCCTGGGGTTCATTACTCTCCTCCCCAGCGCTTGGCGGCGTAATCATAAATTTGAGCCATGGAAAATCGTACTTCAGCGGCATAACTCACCAGACGCTGTTTGCGCCGGTTCAGTTCCATTAGCGCCAATTGCGTGAGGTGAGTGCCGAGGCGCTGTTGCGTTGTGCTCAGTTTTTTCTCCAACGCATCGATGCGGTCTTGCAAGCTACGACGCAGTTGCGGGTCGATATCACCGCTGCCAAGCCGTGCAGACCAGTGCGTCAGCGTGTCCCGAGAGCGGTATATCCGGGTGTAGTTTTTTAATGTTTCCTGAAATTCGTGGGTGGAAAACAATGGCCACAAATACCGGGCCCCTGGCACATCCGATAAATCTGCGAGAAACCAGCGCTGCTTCAGCGCCTCACTGCTGACCCCTCGCACTAAGCTGTCCAGCAACGCTCTGTTGTTGACTGCGGCCTCTGCGGTGTGAACTTGTTTCATTTCCTGCTGATAAACATTCAGCGCAGACTGGTAGTACCCCAGTGACTGTTTCAATGCCTCCAATTTGCCAAAAGCAAAAGGCACTGCCAGCAACCCGTCCTGCACCGAAGGGTCGCTGGCGTCACGTTTGGTGAGCTGCATCCATGGCGTCAAGGCCTTTTTGTACTCGCCTCGGGCGGCATACGCCCGTCCTAGCCCCAGCAGCGCCTTGTTGGACAACGGCCCCTCCAGCCGGGTTTTGGCAAAATATTTCTGTGCCGCATCCGGCTCATTCAGACCGAGATAACTGAACGCCAGCGTCAGATTCGCCTTGTCCCGCAAGGCCCGAATTTCGCTGTTGTCTGCGGGCATTTTACCTACGGCCTCCAACAGTTTGCGGCCCTCCTGCTCCCGCCCTTGTCGGAACAGGGTCACACCAAGATTGAAGCGGCCGTAAGCGGCCCAGGTCGATGTGGCGTCCGAGTCGTCCCTCTGCGCCTGGTGCTCCATGCTGCGCAGATTATCCTCAGCTTCGTCGAATTGATCGTCCTGCAAAAATAGTAGTGAGGACAACAGCATGCGTTCCTGTTGCATTTTCGCTGGCAACTCACCGTCGATGCGCCCCAGGGAGTCAAGAGCCTCGTCCGGCTGGCCGCGCTGAAATTGCAACCGGGCGAGTTGATACCGCGCCATGTCGCGAAGGCCCTGGGGCTGCTCCGCTATCGTCAAGCCCTGAAAAATACTCTCGGCCTTGTAGTGGGCGCCGTAAGCCAGATAGATACCCCCCAACACTAGCCGGGCCTGAGCCGGATGCCGGGCAAAGTATCCCTGTGATTGATCGGCCAGCAGACGGGTGATCGCAGCAACGGGGCGCCTCATCAACAGCTCGAACTGCGCAGCTCGAAGGAGGGGGGATTTTATTCCTTCCCAGGCAACAGCCTCTTGAGACACCGGGGTGGTTTTCAGCGCTGCGGCAGCAGACACACCCGTGCCGAAACACAGGGCTGGGACTATCAGCATCGCGCACAATGATTTGCTGAACTTCAGGACAATCAAGATTACTTCCATTCTTTCACGAAAAACCCGGGAGGGGTTTTTTCATCCCCGGATTCCACCCGTAGCTCCATCACGCGAGGCCCGCTTCCTGAGACTAGTATGAATGCCACCTCGCGTTTGAATTCGGCATCCTCGGGGAAACGTCCTAACAGGACGGCGACCAGTTGATGCCGACCAGCCGGTAGCTCGCCTCGAAACAGTGAATGAGCACCACCGCTGCTTAGCGCCGTTAGTTCATTAAGCGTGTAGGTGTAAGAACTGACGGTTTTGCCGTCCACTTGAAGCTGCACCGCTTCCAACCGAAAAAAAGGGCTGGGCTCAATCGATACCAGCACTTCTAACCGGTTATTGAGTGGAATCGTTCGGGATTCCTCCAGCAAGGCCATTTCGGCCCCCAGCACTAGCACTTCGCCGAGGGCTTTTTCCGCCTCTGCATCCAGCTGTTGAAAGGTGGCTTCGAGCGTCGATGCCGCCGCCGCTGTAGCTGCGATACATAACCCGCCCAACAGCAGCCTTGTCCAAACCTGTTTCATACTGCACCACTCAAGCTTTTTTTCACGCCGCAAGCATACCCCATCACCCATCACAACCCAACGCTAGCGGGCAACGGGACGAGGGCAAAACAACAAATTCCACATAAAAAATATCAGTTTCACTCCCCTCCCTATGTGTCGTAAAATGTAGCCACGACGAACCCACCCTCGTCAGATAAAGGAACCGAAGCCCAATGCATCAAGCAAGTGAACATAACGGCCCCATTGTATATTCCGCAGAACAGCCTCCCACCTCAACACAGCGGAGAGGCCTGTCCGTCAAACTGATGGCTTATGTCGGTGTGGCGGTCATTGTCGCCCTGTTTCTCGCCATCATTGCGGCTAACCTATTGCTGGCCCGCAACCATTTCCAGCCCTCCGAAGCTGTTGCGCAACATTTGTCGGACAAGGCTGAAAGTATTCATGGGCAACTGCTGCTGCTGCGCCAGATTGTCGGCAATGTTGCTGTACAACCCACCACCCAGGATATTCTGGAGTACAACGACACCTCCGGCGCGCAGGCATGGGCGTTACAAATGCGTCGCTTTTTGCCGCAAGCCATCGGCGTCGCCCTGCTTGCCGAAAATGGACAGGTGCTGGGCGAACCCGCGGGTCACCAGCTTGGTCCGCAATGTTTTTCCGATCTGGTCCGAATCAGCCAGGGAGGGGGCGTCCCAGTGCCGCCTGTGCATCGCCAGGACCCGCGCAACGAGCACTACGACCTGACCGCCCCGGTGTTGGACGAGGCGGAAAACCCCATCGGCACGTTGATCGTCAGCTTTCGACTTGACACCCTACGCGAACTGGTGAAAAACAGCGCTAACGCCAACCAAAACCTGACCTTGCGCGACGGCCACGGCGAGATCATCGCCCGGCAGATCAACCTTGACGGTGAGCACAACACCCACTCCAGCACACTGGCCATCGATGGTACCAACTGGCAATTGAGCTTAACTGAAAAAGCCCCGGCCTCTCTGCCCAGTTTTTTCAGCTTGGTGACCTTCAATATTTCTGCACTACTGCTCGCTGTGGGCGTGGTCATTTTTCTGCTCCGTTTCGCCATGCGGCGACTGAGCACGGATTTTGAGAACGTCAAAGGCCTGCTCAACCGCCTGACGGAAGACACACTGCCCGATAACGGTCTACCCACCCCTCTGCTACGTGAAACCGCAGAGATCCTGCCCACTATCGGCCTCATTCACCGGAAGCTCGACAAAAAACGGCAACTGCTCGAACGCCACCAGCTCACCGATTCCCTCACAGGCCTGCCTAATCAACGTCAGTTCGATATCGATTTCACCCGCGCCTACGATTTTGCCCGGCGCGGGGCCGACGTTTGCACCGCCGCGTTGCACCTGTCAGGGTTGGACCCGCTCACCCCAGAACAGCGGGAGCAGGCCATCAAGGTGCTTGGCCGCACTCTTCGCGATAATGCCCGCAAAGTTGATTATGTGGCGCAGCTGGAAGATGGCCAATTTGTACTGCTCATGTTCGGCATGAAAGCCGACAGCGCCACTTCCCGTCTGGAACGTCTGCACGCGCTGTTTCTCCACCAACAGAAACAACACCCAGCCATTGAGGACGAACACATCTGTGGCTTCTGCTGTGGTTATACGCTGATTCATGGCCACCGCGATAATAATGCGGCCGAGGTGCTGGAACGTGCGCGCGGCGCGCTAGCCGAGGCGGAAGCATCCGCCTGCCAACAAATCATTAAAGGATAAGACGAATGATCGTCATCTTCGACCGCAAAGGCCTCAGCCAATTGCTGACCTCAGAACGGAGTAGCCTCAACGGCGCCGACCTGCGTGAGAGCAATTTGGAAAATGCCAATCTGGTGCAATACGAACTGCGCGATGCTGACCTGCGCAGGGCCAACCTGCGTGATGCCGACCTGCGACTGGCCGACCTCAGCGGGGCCGACCTGCGCGGCGCTGACTTGGACGGGGCCGATTTGACCGGCTGCAAACTTGATGGCGTGCGCAGTGATCGCCCGTTGATTCCGATTATTTCCTGACCGGCTGCGCCACCACTCAGTCCCACAGCCACGCCGCCCCACGCACCCCGCTGGCATCACCAAAACGTGGGGCCAGCAGACGCGTGCGCACCGGCTCATCGTCACCCGCCGAGCCGGTCGCCGAAAAAACGTAACGCCCCCAACGGGCCGGTACGGCCTCGTACAGAATATCCAGTTGAGAAAGGCCGCCCCCCAGCACGATCACGTCCGGGTCCAACAGATTGATCACCGCAGCCAGCGAGCGCGCCATGCGATCCACGTAACGGGCCACGCAGGCCAAGGCCTCCGGCTCCCTCCGCCGGGCCAGCAAACCGATGGCCGCCGCGTCCAGTTGCCTTCCACCGGCGCGGACAAAATCGGCAGCCAACCCCGGCCCGGAAAGAAATGTTTCGATGCAGCCATGCTTGCCGCAGTAACAAACTGGCCCCGGCAACTCGTCGGCACGGGGCCAGGGCAGGGGATTGTGCCCCCACTCCCCGGCAATGGCATTGGGGCCCGACAACAACCGCCCGTTCACCACCACTCCACCGCCGGTCCCGGTACCCACAATCACTCCGAACACTACAGTAGCACCAGCTCCCGCACCATCGGTGGCCTCAGACAGAGCAAAACAATCGGCGTCATTGGCTAGCCGCACCTCACGCCGTAGGGCCTGCGCCAGATCGTCACGTAGCGGCTGCCCGTTCAAGCACACAGAATTGGCGTTTTTAACCTGCCCACTGATCGGCTCTAACGCTCCGGGAATGGCAAGCCCCACGCGCCCTATCTGCCCGGCCTTGGACTCCAGCGCTGCCACCAGTTTTACGATAGCTGCCAGCGTCGCCGGATAATCACCCGCGGGAGTGGGCACCCGAACGCGCGCCAGCACCTGGCCCGACTCCCCCAGCCCGACACCCTCGATTTTGGTGCCGCCGAGGTCGATGCCAATGCGCATCAGTCGCCCACCCGTTCCAGGTTCTGGAGTTTGTTGTTGTCATCCACCCGCAACACGAACCGCCCGTACACCCCCTCGTGCGATACAAAGGGGCGCAGGTTCCCAGCAGGAAACTGTAGATTCACGCCATTGCTCAGAGCCACCACCACTTGGCTTGCGGTGCCCTGGTAGTAAGCCAGATATTCCTCGGCGGGAATGGAGAGTCGGAAGCGATATGCGCGCATGGGCACAGTGTCCGAAAATGAGGGGCGAGAGTCCAGAGGTGGCTGGACAGGAGATGGCAGACCATCGACACTGCGGCCATGCACCCCTCGTCCATGCGCATCGACCCACACAGCGGCCTGCTGGAAAATGCCCGACAAGTGGCCTCGCCCAATGTTGATGCTCGCCCGCTAGGCAGCGTTATTGATCTGCTGGTCATTCACGCCATTAGCCTGCCTGCGGGCGAGTTCGGCGGCCCATGGATCGACGCGCTGTTCTGCAACACACTGGGCGGGAATGCCCACCCGGAGTTTGCTGACATTTGCCGACTTACCGTGTCCGCCCACGTGTTCATTCGCCGCGATGGCGAGATCGTCCAGTACGTGCCCTTTGGACAGCGCGCCTGGCATGCGGGGCAGTCCTGCTTCGAGGGTCGGGAACGCTGCAATGATTTTTCCATCGGCATTGAACTGGAGGGCTGCGACCAGCAAGCCTTCGAGCCGGTGCAGTACGAACAATTGGCAACCTTGACCCGGGCGCTAATGCATCGTTATCCCGGCATTACCCCTGCGCGCATCACCGGCCACAGCGACATTGCTCCCGGTCGCAAGACCGACCCCGGGCCGTTGTTCGACTGGGCAGCATTTCGACAGCTATTGAGGTAGGCGGTGAATAGCACTTATTTTAAGCCTAATACTACCGTCATCCCGGCGCCGGAATGACGAATAATACGGATAAATCAGAGTTTGCGCTCAAGGAACCCCTGATCAATTCCGGGACGATGGGATCGCTAGCTGAAATGTCCTAAACCACCAAAAGTAGGCGCTTTAGGCGAGATGGTAGCGTCTCCCCCGATACTTGCGAATATCTACCTGCACACTGTTATTGATGAATGGTTCGAGAAAGTGGTTAAACCCCACGGTGAAGGTGATGCGATCATCTGCAGATTTGCCGATGATTTTGTTTGCGCATTTCAGTACGCCAGAGATGCAGAGCGATTTTACAAAGTGCTTCCCAGCAGATTGGAGAAATTCAATTTGGAGGTGGCAGAGGATAAAACACGTATCCTGCGCTTTAGTCGATTCCAACCTGGGCTGAAGAATCGATTCTGTTTTCTGAACTTTGAATTCTATTGGGATTCAGGCAGCAAAGGAAAGCTGCATCTGTTTCGCCGAAAGGGCAGAAAAAGACTGCAAACAGCGAAACGTAACCTGTCAGACTATATCAGGGAGAAGCGGCATATGAAGACCTCTGAGCTGCTGAAATCTTTGACGAGGAAGTTACAACTACTTCGGAGTAGTGGGTAATTTGGCTGGGCTGTACGCTGTATTGCAACACACGATGGAGCTGCTGCATAAGTGGCTAAATCGACGCAGTGGACGGCGAAGTTTTACCTGGGAACGACTCAAACGCTATCTCAATGTTAATCCTTTGCCCATACCTGTGTGTCAAGCGAAGGCAGCGGCCACGAAGGTTTGGTGGTAGAGTCGATGAAGTTTTTGTTGACTGCGAAAG
>JAADHZ010000108.1 GCA_013151575.1 Gammaproteobacteria bacterium | reverse complement strand
CCTTCCACCTTCACCTCCTTGCCCACCGCTGCCGCCTTCACCGCCGCCACCACCACCACCACCCACCCAGCTGCCGCTGGAGGCCTCGCCACCACCACCACCACCACCGCCGCCACGACCGGGTTTTCCCTTGTTACCCACGACACCTGCACGGGGGATAAATCCACCACCAAAGGCACCGCTGGCGCTGCCGTTGCCACCAACACCGGCGCTGCCCGCTGCGCCGTTACTGCCACCCCCGCCGTTACCGCCGTCCCCGCCGTTACCCGCAAAACCAACGCCGGAGCCACCACTACCGCCAGCACCACCGCTGCCGCCACCCCTGCTGCCACTGCCACCGTTGCCCCCTCCCGGCCCTCTGCCGCGTGAACCACCCGCACCGCCATCGTGGCCGCCCGGGTTACCAGACCCTCCCGAGGCCCGACCACTGCCGCTGGCATTGGGGCCCTGTGCCCCGCTGCTACCCGGATTGCCATCGCTGCCCGCACTGCCATGCCCGGCGTTGCCGGTGGTAATGATGTTGTTCTCCACGGTGACCGCCGACAAACCGGCCAGCAACAAACCATAGTTGCTGCCCGGTTGACGTGTGGTTCCCGCCGCCACGTTGCCGGTAGTAATGACGTTGTCACGCAGGGTGAGCGCCGCAGTGCCGGTGGTGGCGGTGACACCGATGTTAGAGGTGCTAGCGTCAGCGCTGTCCACTGTGGTAATGGCGAAGCCCGACAGCCAGGCGTCGAAGTTCACCGCCGCGAAACGTAACGCCGTGGATGCACCCTGCATGGCAGTGGGCATGGCCTGGGCATCGCGCAGCCAGTCGGGGCCGTAACCACCATAGAGGCTGGTGCCATCGGGCAGCACAAGAGTGGCGGCAGATTCGTCGTAATCGGCGTTGTTGGCGCGGGTCATGACGTAGAGGTCTTCCTGATTAGTGGTAACGGCAGACAGGGTGTGAGCGAGGGTCTTGAACGGTTTCGCGCGCGAGCCGTCACCGGTGGTGTCGTCGCCGTTATCACCGTCCACGAACAGGGCTACGTTGGCATTTTCCAGCACCATCAGCTGGATTTCGTCGGGGCTGCTGTCACCCGCACCGTCGTTGACGGTGAGCTGGAAACGCAACGTGCTCACCCGCTCGGGGGCAGAAAAATTGGGGCTGATGCCGGTGAGAACACCCGCGCCGCCAGTGACGTCCGGCCCCGCTGTTTGTGTCCAGGCATAGGTGAGGGCGTCACCATCGGGGTCGGTGCTGGCGCTAGCGTCGAGGGTCACGTTGAAGCCTCGGGTGACGTCCTGATCGACGCCCGCGTCAGCCACCGCATTGGCCACGCGTGGATCGCCGCCGCCATCGCCGTCCCCGCCTCCCCCTCCGCCGCCGCAAGCGCTGAGCAGCAGTGCCGTGAACAGGCTGCCAAGTACGATGTGTGTTCGTGAATTTCGGTTTGAATAATCCATGATGCTCTCCTTGAATGGATGTTGTTTGATTTTTTATCGGGTAAAGCCTGGGGCGCTGGTGGTTATTCCACCCAGTAATTGATCACCTCGAACGGTTGCTGCGGGTGTTTGTAGATGTAGGTGAACAGGCCGAAGCTATAGCTGTTGCTGGCGAAGTGCTCGGCGCTGAGGTTAGCCACGGTGCCGGAATAATCGGACTCCTGGCCGTGGCTGATTTGCAAGGAATTCTCCGTACCGCCACCGATACTGAAACCACCGACCACGCCACCGATGGTGGCCTGCAGCTCGAACTCGGCCTCCACCCCGTAAGTGGTTCCGGTGCCGGTTTCGTTGAAGATGTTGATGCCAACTCCCACCGAGCCGCCGCCTTGACCCACGTCCACCTGTGCGGTCTCGAAACCGCGATAGCGATTCAGCAAGTCGTCTTTTTCGCTGGCCGTCGGATAGCTCTGGGGGTCACCGGCGCGATGGGCGAAAATGGACCCGTCGATGGGAATGCCGTCTGCGGCGATGTTCTGGTTGTAGAAGTCGCGGTTGGCGAGGATCTTGATGGGTGAACGGGGCATGGACAGTACGATCTCGACCCCGATGTACTTGGGATTCGGATGCGAGAGAATCTGGTAGGTGTACTGGTCATAGGGGATGCTGGTAAAAATCACCGTATCCTCGATGGGGCCGCTCTCGTATTCAATGCGGGTGGTGAGGGTGTAGGACTCGATGGATTTCTGCGCCAGTGAGGCTTTGACACTGGCGATAGCCTCGAAATCACTGACCTCCACCCCCAGGGCCGAGAAACTGGCGCTGAAACCCAGGCTGACGCCAGCGGTGACGGTAAAGGTGTTTTCGATGCTGGTGGTGTTGCTTTCGGCGGTGCCGAAGCCGGTGCGGCAGGCATCTTCATTTTGGCCCAGATTACGGGCGCAGGGGGCAGCGGCAAGGGCGGCGACGATGACGGGTTCGGTGAACACCAGTTTGTATTCACCCGCCGAGTATTGCAGCACGAGGCTGTCGTAATCGACGTTGGCGGGAATCACCAGAGGGCGTTGTTTGTCGTCAGGGTCGGCGGCCTGGGTGGCGATGCTGCCCATTTGCTGCCACTCGTTCTGTAGTGAGTCCAGCCCCCACACGGCAACCTCGCCCTGCTGGCTGTAAACCAGCACGTTGTCGCGTTTGTCGCTGGTAACGTCACCCACCGTGATACTGCTGTTGTGGCGGTTAAAATCACCCGTAAGATCGCCGTTTCCGTCAGTGCGGAACAGGGTCTCTTTAGGCAGGGTGTCGCGCAGGCTCCAGGGGCTGGCCGTGCGGAAGTCTTCGAACAAAAACTGGTTGGCCTGGATTTCATCAGCACCGTCCTGATCCAGGTCGAGGGTGTTGATGTGCAGGTGGCGCAGGCGCAGGGGCGTCGGCGCGCACTGCCAATCGGGATCATTGCGGAAGGGTTCGCGGTAATCAGCGCCCAGCGGAGCGAAGTCATGCTTGAGGTCGTCCAGCGCCGCTAACAGATAGCCGTATTCGCACTGCAAGGTGGGTGCAAAGTTGGTGAGGCCTCCGAAGACGATTTCGTCCACGTTGTCACCGTCAATGTCCCCCAGGGCGACGGTCGCGGTGATGGCGGTGTGGTTTATCGTGGCACCGAAGCCGGTGATGGCGCCGCTGTCCAGCTCGGTATATCCGGCGTTGGCGTCGTCAAATACGAAATAGCGACTGATCCCGGTATCGGGATTGGTACCACTGTCTTGGGTGAAATATTCGTTGAGCACCACCACCAGCTCATCAGGATTGTCGTAATCCAGATTACCGACGGCCATGGCCAGGCTCAGCTCGGTAGCACCGGAAATAGGGCTGAGGGTGAGCGACGCATCGCTCAGTCCCAAGCCGCCATCTGCCGAGTTTTCCAGCCACAGCAGTTGCGCACCTGTGTCCAGGCTCAAGCCGACGACCACGTCCATTCGGCCGTTGCCGTTGAAATCACCGGCGGCGATCTGGATTTCCTGCGGGTCGAGGTTGCTGATGGTTATCGGTGGCAGGAAGGTGAAACCGTTTTCCAGATCATCAATGATTTGCAGCTGCACTGTCTGCTCGCCGGCCAGCCGGTAACACACCAGCAATTCCTGTAGGCCGTCGCCATCCACATCGGCGGTGGTCACCGCGCGCAACTGAGCAGGCTGCTCACCGTCGGACAACACCCAGGGGGTGTCGGCGCTGGCCGGTGCCAGCAACAGCTCGCTGGCAAATTGATTGTTGCCGTCCACCACCTGCTCAACCACCGCGACGGGGTTATCAACCCCGAAGCTGGCAGCCAGCGGGATGCCCACCATGAACACTTCCATGAAAGCATCAATGGTCTGCGTCGAGCGCAGGGGGCTGTAATCGTCGGGCAACGCGGCCTTGTCGTCGGCAACGCGAGGCGTGGCCTCGGTGGACACGCCCAACGCATTGAGGGCCTGCTCCACATCTTTGCTACCGCCATTAGCGGAATCACCGCCACCACCGCCGCCGCAGGCACTGAGCAGCAGGGTGGTTAACGCCAAAGTGCAAAAAGAAAATACGGGTTCGGAACGGTGGTGACGGTTCAGTGTGCTCATGGATATCCTCCGGGTTCCCTCATGAATGGGGAACAGTTACTGTTTGTCCTGAGAGGAAAGGCGTGGTCGGGAAGAAAATTCCCTCACGCCGGATGCAGATTTTCATTATTTTTTTGCGTGCACAGGGATGATGCCGCACCACTACAGGCGTCTGGTCGCAGAAACCGCATGGGACAATCGGTCACACAACTACTGCATAAATGGCGCGACGGCGACGCCGACGCCTTGGAACAGCTGACCCCGCTGGTCTACAACAGCCTGCGCCAGCTGGCAGGCGTGTACATGCGCGGCGAGCGTCCGGGACACACCCTGCAAGCCACTGCGGTGGTGCATGAGGCTTACCAGCAACTGGTGGAGATAGACCTGAATTGGCAGGACCGCGCACATTTTTACGCCATGGCGGCGCGCATCATGCGGCGTATTCTGGTGGACCACGCCCGCGCTCACGGCCGGGTAAAGCGTGGAGGCGACCGGCAACAGGTCAGCCTGGATGAGGCCATGGCCGTCAGCGCCGAGCCCAGCCCGGACCTGATGGCGCTGGACGAGTCGCTGATCCACCTCGCCCGCCAGGACGCCCGCAAGGCGCAGGTGGTGGAGCTGCATTTTTTCGGCGGCCTGACCTACGATGAAATTGCCGAAACCCTCGCCATCTCACCCGCCACCGTGGACCGCGAGCTACGCATGGCCAAAGCTTGGCTGTATCGCGAGCTTGCCGTTGACGACGGGAAAATGGAGTGAGGGGATTCGGCCACGAAGGGCGCTGAAGACACAGAAGCGTTACAACATCATCTACCAGGGAGGATTGGCCATGAGCCACGACACAACACGGGATAAACGCGATTCACAGGCCCCATTGCGGGTGGCCATCATCGGCGGCGGCATTTCAGGTTTGGCGGCCGCCTATCACCTCACCAAACCCAGCACTAACCGCCCCCCCTGCAAGGTGGTGATTTATGAAGCCACCGACCACCTCGGGGGCAATGCCTACACGGTGCAGGTGGATCTGGGCGAGCGACGCGACGTACTGCTGGCCCAGGAAAACACCGCCACCGACGACCCGGCCCCAGCTCGCCCCTTCACCCGCTGGGCAGACCTCGGCGTGGACGATTTCAATCTCGACACCTACACCCACATCGCCGCGATAATGAAGGACATCGGTTTTACCGCTTATCGTCCCCTGGAAGACACCGCCAGCTTCTTCACCCGGGACGGCAGCAAGGTGCTCACCGCCGACAATGAACTGCGCCACGGTGCCAGCAATCCACAGGTGCGTATTCCGAAGGCGCTCGACGAGGCCTACCAGGCCTTCATGCGGGCAGCCGCCGAGGCCGTTGGGTGCCCACACTACCACCGCTACACGGTGCAGCAGTTCGTGGACGAATACCGGCGCAAACACCCCGACGTTGCGACGCTTGTCGATACTTTGCGCGACGATTTGCTCTATCCCCGCATCTCTGCCATGTATTTTGTGGACGACAGCGGCCCCGAGCACATGCCCCTGCGCGCGGTGATGAACTACTACATCCTGCAAGAGGGTTTCAAATCCGGCGCCAAACAAGCCCCCAGTCCGAAGCGAAACTACTTCGTCGAGGGTGCTGAATCCTGGATTCGCTGCCTAGCCGGGTGGCTGGAAGATAACCGCGACGTGAGCTTTATTCGCAACGCCCGCGCCGAGGTGCGGGCCACGGCCGGCGGCGCACGGGTTTCACTGCCCCCGCAGGCCGGCTTGCGGGGCAATCCCCCGGCCGAGCATTTCGACAAAATAGTGATGGCCACCCACGCCGACGATGCCCTGCGCGCTATCCGCGAAGGCGTCACCCAGGACATCGCCGACATCCTCGGCCGGGTGCGTTACACCAGCAGCCTGGCCGTGGCGCACACCTATGCCGCCAATCTCCTGCCCGCCGACCGCAATGCCTGGCGTACTTACAACGTCACCATCCGCAAGGGCACCGCGATGAAACCCTACCGAATGACCTACGTCATGAACCGGCTGCAAAACGATGCCGCTGAATGGGTAGAGGACGGCCCGGACGGCCACCCGGAAATCAAGACCGGCCCCTACAATCGCTTCGGTTTGCCGCAGTTTTTTGTCAGCCTCAACCCCGTCACTCCGATACCCGACGAATACGTGCTGCGCGTGATCCGGCAACCGGGCCAGACTCCGGGGGGCTATGCCAAACATTTCAGTGAAGACGAGCAGCGTCTGCCGGGCTGGCACGCCATCGACGAGGCGGATGACCGAGCCAGCACCTGGTTCAAGCACAACGTGCTGGATTTCAATTGTCTGGATGCCCAGGAGATGCTTGACTCGGCCCAGGGTGGTGACCACGACAATCTGTATTTCACCGGCGGTTGGTGCAAGGGCGCGGGTTTGCACGAGGAATGCTGGTTGATGGGCGAGCATGTGGCGAAGCGGGTGTTCGGAGAGCCTGGGGATGACACACATTGTTTCGATCCCAAGGCCACCAGCGACGCAGACTACGCACCACGCGGGAGGCGCAGACCTGAGCTGTCAGCAGGGTCGCGAAAAAAGTCGCGGAATCAGACAGTGAGGCGGGCCTCGATGGCGGGAATGCTGGTGATCAGCCCCGCCTCTCGGGCCTCGCTGCGCAGGGACAGAAGCTCTGAGCGTTGCGCTGCCGTCAGCCCTGCTCGCCCGACGGCAGCCAGGGCGCGGGTGTAACGGATGAAAAACAGCGCCCACGGCGGTGCTTCGTCACGAGTGTAGTCCGCCAATAGATCAGCATACCGCTCGGCCTCATCCCATGCCTCCCGAGCCAGGCTCGCCTCCATGGCGGCGCGATAAAACCGATAATAATTGTGGCCCACGCAGCCTTCCCGCAGCAGGGTTTCACCTTCCTCCAGCGCGGCGTCACGCGTCGGTTCGTCATCGGTCGCCAGGGCGAGGGTGCCGAGAATCCACGGGCCGATGAAACTCATGCCCATCTCACGGCTGGTGGCCAGCGCCTGCCGAGCCAGCGCCTGTGCTGCCGTCTTTTCCCCCTCGGCCAACAGAATGCGAGCCAGACTTTCTTGCAGAAAGGCCTGGAAGCGCCCGGCGCCCAGATCGTTGGCGAGTTGCAGAGCGGTTTCCGCCTGTTCCCGCGCGGCGGCGGTTTCGGCACGGTCGATGAAAATCCAACCAGCGGTAAGCCGTGAGACGATTTCCGCCCGGATGTCCCCCACCCGGACGGCGAGTTCCGCCGATGCCAGGGCGTCGCGCAGGGCGGCATCGGCCTCGTTGCGGTAGATGCGCACTGTGCCGAGCATGAAACGATTGGCCGCCTCCACCTGGCCCAGACTGTGGGTTTCGCACAGCGTCAGGCAGCGTTCGAATACGGTGCAGGCACTGAGCATGCGCCCAGCGGCGTAGTGGGCGTCACCCAGGCCGCTGAGGGCACGGGCCTCGTATTCGGCGCAGCCCGCCTGCCGGGCGTAATCCTGGGCGAGCTGCTGTTGCGCCAGACAGGCCTCGATATCCCCGCGCGGAAAATAGAGATTGCCGCGCAGGTAGTGGATACGCGCCAGCGCCAGCAGGTCGTCACGATCGTCGTCGCTCTCGACCAGAGTTTGGGCCTGACCCAGGGCCGCCAGGGCAGTGGAAAAATCGTCACTGAGATCAGCGCATTCGGCGAGGCCGAGCCAGGCGCGGCAATACAGAGGATTATCAGCGGGCAGTGCCAGCACCGCTTGATAATGGCTGCGGGCATCGTCTACCTCTCCCATTCCGCGCTGGATGTCCCCCAGCAATACGGTGAGGCCGGGGTGTTCGGGTGTCATCCGCAGGCCGCGTTGGACCAGCGTTCGAGCGCGCTCGCAGTGGAAACCTCGGGCTTCGGTCTCGGCAGCCATGTAATAGGCATCGGCGGCAGCGGGATCTTCGGCGCGTTCCAGATGTTCGGCCTGACGCAGGGGGTCTGTGGGCGCGAACCATTGGGCGGCGCGGTGGTGGAGATCCCGGCGGGCAACCTTGAGCAATGACAGGTAGATGCCGTCCTGGATCAGCGCGTGGCTGAACAAATAATCGCCATTTTTGGGCCGTACCAAGCCGTGCTCCACTAGCTGCTTGCAGGGGTAATGGGGATCGTCCACGAGGTGGCGCACCAGTGCCTCGGAAAAACGCTGGCCGATGACGGCTGCGGCCCTGAGCGCCTGACGGTCGGCCTCCGGCAAACGGTCCAGCTGGGACAGCACCAGATTGTGCAGGGAGGGCGGCAGGGTGTCATCGTCAATGCCGTCGGGGGCACGCAGCAACTGTGCTAAAAACAGTGGGTTGCCCTCGGCGCGGCGAATGCAGCGTTCCACGTACGCGGATTCCAGGCCTGGGAATTCGTCGGCCAGCTGACGGGCGTCCGTGGTTCGTAGGGGCCGCAACTCAACGCTGGTGAAGGGGGTGTCGCCGATGCTGGCGCGCCAGCCGGGACCGAGGGGTTCGGTTTCTTTACGGGCGGTGCAGACCAGGATCACCGGTTCGCTGAGAATGGCCGCGCCCAGGGCGGCGAGACAGTCTAGGGTGTCATCATCCGCCCAGTGCAGGTCTTCCACGCACAGCAGCAGGGGGCCTTCGGCGGAGGCCATGCGTAGCAGGGCGACGAGGGTATCCTGTCGGCCACGATGCCGGTGTTCGGGCGTCATGGCGTTATAAAGCGCCTTGTCGGCAGGTTCGAGGGGTAGGTGCAGCAGATCGCAGAGAAACACTTTATGGTTTGTGGACACTTGCTGCCGGTCTTTGACTTCGCGTGCGCGTCGGCGTCGGGTGTCGAGATCGGCGTCCACCGCCAGTCCCAGAAACTGCCGCACGAGGGCGTCGATGGCGTTCTCGCCAACACCGACGCCAAAGTCCAGGTTCAAGCCGGTGAGGCAGCGGAAACCCTGTCGGCGGGCAAGGCGGCTGAATTCCTCGCCGAGGCGTGTTTTGCCGATGCCTGCTTCGCCACGCAGGTAGAGAATTTCGCCCTCGCTGGCCTCGTTACAGTGTTCGAGCAGGCCTTGGAATAAACGCAGTTCGGCCCGGCGACCCGCGAGGGGTCTCGTGTCAACGCTAATGGCGCGCAGCCCATCCAGGCTCCACATGGGGATGGGCTGGCACTGACCACGCACCGTGAGCGTGCCGCTGGCATGGGCTTCGAACTGCTCGCTGACCAGACGGTAATGGCCGTCGTCGACCAAGGTCTCACCGGGCTGGGCCATGTCTTCCAGACGGGTGGCGATGTTGACGGTTTCACCGCTGACGGTGATGGCGTCGGCACCTTCACCGGTCACCAGCGGGGTGCTGACCACCGGCCCGGTGCTGATTCCTATGTGAACCTGCACCGCCGCGTCAGCCACGGTCTCGCGGGTGGCCATGGCGGCATGAATGGCGAGAGCGGCGTGGGTGGCCCGTTGCGCGTCGTTGCCGCGCGCCAGCGGTGCACCGAACACGGCCATGATGGTGTCCCCGTACTGCTTGGCGATGGTCCCGCTCAGGGTGGTGACGGCCTGGGTCACATCACCCAGAAACCGGCCCAGCAGGGCCTGGCTCCGGGCGGGCGGCAGCTCGGTGGCCAGCTGGGCGTAGTCGTGCAGGCTGACGAACATCACACTGGCCTGACGACGATCGCCTAAAATCGCGGTGGGCGCCGGGGTCCGCGCTGACCCGGCGAGACAAATCGGCTCGGGCGGGACCGTGCAAAGCCGGGGTTGCAGGGCCAGTAAACTTTGGCGGAATTCTTCCATATGGGCGAAACGCCGGGCCGGGTCCGGTTCCAGAGCACGGGCGACGATGGCTCCCAGCGCTTCGGGCAAATCGGGCAACACGCTGCGCAGAGGTCTGGGCCGGGTATGGATGATGGCGTACATGATCTCGGGCAGGTGGTCTCCCGGGAAGGCTCGTAGGCCGGTGAGCATCTCGTAGAGAATAGCGCCCACGCCCCATTGGTCGGTACGACCGTCCACGTCCTCCGCGCGCAATTGTTCGGGTGACATGTAACCGATGGTGCCCAGCCGATGACCGGTGCCGGTGAGGTCCACCCCGGCCATTTTAGCGACGCCGAAATCGACAATTTTCACCCGATTATCCGGGGTAACGATGAGATTGGACGGTTTGATATCCCGATGCAGAATGTCAGCGGCATGGGCCACGGCCAGCCCTTCGGCCACCTGACAGGCGATATGCACAGCGCTGGCGGCGTCCAGCGGACCGCGCGTGAGGCGTTGCTCCAGCCCCTCGCCCTCGCAGTAGGCCATGACGATATAAATACGATCATCGGCAGTCTCACCCAGTTCGTACACCGTGCAGATGGTGGGATGATCCAGACGCGAAGCGGCTTTTGCCTCCACCATCAATCGCTGCCCGGCCAGCGGGTCGCCCAGCAAATGAGGCGGCAATAATTTAAGTGCGACGAAACGGTCGAGACGGGTATCGAGGGCTTTGTAAACCACCCCCATGCCGCCCGACCCCAGGTTCTCCAGGATTCGGTAACGGCCGATATGTTCGCCCAGCCGACAGGGGGCCGCCAGAGATGTGGGCGGGGGCAGGTCAATGCGGTCGAGCAGATCACCGGCTCTGGCGTCGGCCGTGAGCAGCGCGCGCGCCTCGTGCAACAGTGTCGGAGCATCGGCGCAGGTCAGCCAGGTAGGCATCGCGCGCCTCCAGGGGAAGATCAAGCGCGGCGTTGAAAAGCGCTTGCAGCCGGTCCCAGCGATCCTGTTCCATCCGTTGTCTTCCACCTGAATTTTGCTGAGGTTATTCTACCGGGGATGCCGGGCATGGGCACGGAATATCACTGCTACTCCGTTAACCGGGCATGTGTTGAGGTAGTGGAGACGTGAAAATTCGTAATACCCTCACGTCATTCTGGCGTTATGCGTTTATCTAACAAGGAGTTCATAGATGAATTTTGATTTTTTATCCGACCTAGCGGATGAGCTTCAAAGACTACTTCAAGAGGCTGAACTAACAGTTCCTACATACGAACAACTGCGATTACAAGATAAACGCGGTGAAGAACCAAAAAGAAAAATCCAACACTACGATTTAAGCAATTTGCTGATTCACTTTTTCCCAGTGTACTCCCAGTGTACTCCCAGTGTACTCCCAGTGTACTCCCAGTGTACTCCAGAAGAATTCCAGTCACTCAATGGAATGTTCATATCTCAAGGAAATTGGAAGGACGAAATGAAATTAATGAAATCATACGAGAACTCGAAAGTGGCGAAGATATCAATGGATTACTGAGCAATAAAGTTAATAAAATAAAAATCTCGGCCGCAAGCGACCGAGTTTTAAGAGCCCAACGGCTCCATCGCTTCGCGATAAAAGCGTGAAAAAAATTAGAGACTCTCTACGTTTATATACATCACAGAAATATCCCAAAAGCTGGATAGTATCGACTGGGGCACGCCCCAGTCACACTATCCAGCTCGGGGGCAAGCCCCCGAGATTTATGCTACGCGGTTAAATGGTAAACAATCTATCCCTAAATCACATTTTATTGGAGCCTGCCCAAACATGCATATTCAGAAATGCGGAATGCAAAACATACCCAATAATAATTAGTGAATACTCCACCGGCTAAAGCCGGTGGCTTCAGGTTACGGCTGAAAGCCGATCATTTCGCCTAAAGGCGATTTACACCACGCTAAAATCATCATCCGGTTCATTCGGCTTCTGATTCTTGATATATTCTCTCCAGACTTCGTCTGTCACGTTACCGCTGGAAGCTACCCAATAACCCCTTGCCCACAAATGCTGCCCCCAGTAACGCTTCCTCAGCGAAGAAAATTCAGACAGTAACTTATATGAACTCTTCCCCTTCAGAAACTGCACCCCTTTCGATACCGACAAATTCGGAGGAATACCAATCAGCACATGCACATGATCACGATTTATGGAACCTGCATAGATAATCATTTTCTTGCTACGGGAAATCTCCCGTAACAATTCCCGACACCTCAGCCCAACATCACCGCCCAGCAACGAATACCGATACTTCGTTACCCACACTATGTGGTATTTACAATCCCAGATGCTATGACTACCGTGCTTGTAGTTCTGCATATACTGAGCATACCATCCGTTCCCGGCCGCCTAAAGGCGTGGGATTTACAGATCCCCTATCGGGGACTTTAAAAAAATAAGGGGACAAAATAGAAAGTAAGGGGACGGTACCCTTTTGCGGGGCCTATAAAGGGTACCGTCCCCAATACATTCGATTTGCTCGCTGTCTTCTTTGTAGGCTGCATTGACAGAGGGGAATGTTTTGAAGATCACCAAATTCATGAGTTCAAAAACACTGGAGAA
>JAADHZ010000089.1 GCA_013151575.1 Gammaproteobacteria bacterium | reverse complement strand
GGCAATCAGCGCGCCCACTACGCCACCGCCGATTTCGCCAACCTGGCCATCCAGCCCGCCACCGATGAAAACGGGGAAGAGATCCGCGTATCCGTACAAGTCGGCCAACGCACCATTCATATCAAAGTCTGGCGCGCCAAGGCCGGCCGTATCACCCTCTACCTTCTGGACACAGACCTGGAGGAAAATCACGGGGACGACCGCTCCATCACCTACCGGCTTTATGGCGGCGACAAAGATACCCGCATCCAGCAAGAAATCGTATTAGGCATCGGCGGGGTGCGCGCCCTGGCGGCGCTAAAGCTACTGCCCACCGTCTGGCATATCAATGAAGGTCACTCCGCTTTCCAGATTCTCGAACGTTCCCGTCAACGCATCACGAACGGCCGCTCATTTCATCAGGCGCTGGAGCAGGTGGCCGCTGGCACCGTGTTCACCACCCACACACCGGTGCCCGCTGGTCACGACATTTTCGACCGGGGTATGGTGGAACACTATCTCGGCGACTATGTGCCACAGCTGAGCCTGGACATGGACGCCTTCATGGCCATGGGCAACAGCCCGGCCAACGTCGGCGGATTCAATATGACGGCCCTAGCCCTGCGAGGCTCGCGTTTTCACAACGGCGTTTCCCGCATTCATGGCGGCATCGCATCGGAAATGGAACACTATATCTGGCCCCAAGTTCCAGCCGAGGAAAACCCCATTGGTTACGTCACTAACGGCGTACATGTCCCCACCTTCATGGCACGCGAATGGGTCAACCTGCTGGACGTGCGTTTCCCCCAATGGCGCACTGAACTCAATAACGCCGCCTATTGGAAAATTGTGGATGAAATCCCCAATCATCGATACTGGAGCCTGCGTCAATCCCTCAAAACAGAGATGCTCACCGGCGTGCACCGTCGCGCTATTTTTCAACTGCGGCGCAACGGCTGTAGCGATGCACAAATCAAACGCCTGCTGCAACACCTGGAACCCAGCGACACCGACACCCTGATCATGGGGTTCGCACGACGTTTCGCCACCTACAAACGCGCCGCCCTGCTGTTCTCCGAACCGGAACGGCTGGCACGCCTGCTCAATGACCCGGAACGCCCGGTGACGTTGATCTTCGCAGGCAAGGCCCATCCTAATGACCTGCCTGGGCAGCACCTCATCAAAATAATTTACGAATTTTCGCGGCAGCCGGAATTCGAAGGCCGCGTGGTACTGCTGGAAGGTTACGATTTATCGTTAGCCCGAAAGCTGGTGACTGGCGTGGATGTATGGCTTAACACCCCGGAATACCCGATGGAGGCCAGCGGCACCTCCGGCGAAAAAGCCGGCATTAACGGCGCCATCAATCTCAGCGTGCTCGACGGCTGGTGGGGCGAAGGTTATCAGGGCGACAACGGCTGGGGCATCACTCCCCACGGCCCGGAATTTGATGCGGATTACCGCGATCAGGAGGAGGCCAAAGACCTGCTGGACATCATGGAAAAAGAAGTCATCCCACTCTATTACGACCACAACGGCCGGGGATACTCCGAGGGCTGGGTCAATATGTCCAAGGCCTCCATGCGCACCACGATTCCGAAATTCAACGCCCAACGCATGCTCATGGATTACATTCGCCATTTTTACGGCCCGGCAGCCAGACACAACGCCCGCCTGTCCGCGCAGGATTCACAACAGGCTGACCAGCTCGCAGCTTGGAAACAAAAAGTGGCTAACAGCTGGTCTGCTACTGGCCTGCGCCAGATCGCCGCCCCCCCCACTGAAATCAAAACCGGCGAGTCCGTACCGCTACGCGTCGCCACCCGGCTCGACGGATTGGGGCCAGACGACGTCATCGTGGAATGCCTGGTGGGCACCGACAATAGGGAGGGCGAATTCCAAACCCGGGAGCATTACGCGCTCGCCCCCTCGGGTGAAAACGACAATGGTGAAACCCTCTTCAGCCTGGAGCTACAGCCCAACCTCCCCGGCAAGCAATACTACAAAATTCGTATGTACCCTCACCACGAATTGCTGGCCCACCGGTTTGAAACCGGGCTGATGAGCTGGATCTGATCGTCGGGCATCAACGTCAGGCCAATGTCCAGGGACTCAAACCCCTGGATTTTGGCCTACACCAAAATGACGGTCTTCGCCGCGAACGGTGGAAAATTGAAGCCATAAAAATCAATGCGGTTTCTTATTTTTCTCACGAAAGGGTTCAACAAATTTTTCGGCATACTGCGCAGCCAGCGTTTCGGCCTGTGCACGTTGTGCTTCACTGAGCTGGGATAACGCGAAGTCGCGACTCTTTTCAGCCGACATGTCATCCTGCAATGCCGCCGCGTTCAACCACGCATAGGCCTGCACATCGTCCTGCGCCACACCCTGCCCTTTGCCGTACATCAAGCCAAGATGACGCTGCGCCGCCACGATGCCCTGCTCGGCCGCCTCTCGCCACCAACGCACGGCAGCGTCAACACTGCGCGCCACGCCCGAACCTGCATAATACAATTCCGCCAGCGCGCTTTGAGCGCGGCCATCCCCCTGCTCCGCGAGTTTTTCCCACCAACGGGCGGCCTCCGCGAAATCCTGCGTAACGCCTTTGCCGTAGGCATACATCTGCGCCAGATTGATCTGCGCGGTAACATTGCCCTGATCCGCCGCCTTTCGATACCAAAAAGCGGCCTGCTGATAATCCCGCGCCCGCCCCTGGCCCTCGTAATACATCCAGCCCAACGCCTGTTGCGCACGGGCATCATTTTGCTCCGCCAGCGCGGAAAATTCCTTGAAGGCAATGCCGTACTTACCGTCATTGGCCGCCGCCACCGCCTCGTCAAATCCGGCTTGCGCCATGGGAGTCATCGTCACCACTACAAAAAAGCCCACTACCCACACATTCAATTTCATCACTAACTCTCAATAAAAATTCACAAAGGACTGATTTTACGCAAGCACCCGTTAATTCCCAATAGCCCGCCGCGATGTTAAGGGACGGCTTTAGCTGATTGAATTTTTGACACGCTACATCAAGTTACTTTTTGTGCCCTGATCGCGGGGATATTATTACGACCCGTCCGTCACCAGCATTACTCGCGGCATTGGCAAACGTTGCGATGACCTAGCGGATACCCATGAACGCAACCAGTAAGCCGGATTGACCATCGGCAAAATTGCAACTGGATTTCCGTGAATGAAAACCCGATAACAGTGCCACTGTTATTGTTCGGCAGACTCTTTTTCCTGTTGGTCCGGCACGTACTCTTTGACCAAGTACAGCGGGCGCCCCTTGGTTTCATCGAACATGCGCCCCAGGTATTCGCCGATAATGCCCAACGCCATGAGTTGTATGCCTCCCAGAAACAGCACCACCACCAACAGAGATGGATAACCCGGCACCGGGTTGCCAAACAACAAGGTCTGTAAAAAGATAAACAGGCCAAAAATGAAAGCGCCCAAGGCCGCAACCAGCCCCAGATAGGTCGCCACTTTCAGCGGAAAGGTGCTGAAGGAGGTAATGCCATCAATGGCAAAATTCCACAACCCGATATAACCCCATTTAGTTTCCCCACCATAGCGGGCATCGCGCGCATAGGGTATGGCCTTTTGCGGATAACCAATCCAGGCAAACAAGCCCTTCATAAAACGGTGCTGCTCCCGCAGACCGGCCAGAGCCGTCACCGCACGTCGACTCAACAGCCGATAATCACCGGTATCTGGCGGAATGTGGACCCGGCTCAAGCGCTGCATGAGGCGATAAAACAGGTGCGCGGTAGCCTTTTTGAACGCTGATTCGCCAGCCCGTGACGTGCGTTGCGCATACACAACATCGTAACCCGTCTGCCAATGGAGGATCATTTCGGGGATCAACTCAGGAGGGTCTTGCAGGTCGGCGTCGATCACCACCACGGCATCACCGTGTGCGTGGTCCAGGCCGGCGGTCATCGCAATTTCTTTGCCGAAATTTCGGCTCAAGTCAATGATGGCGACGCGGGCATCGGCGTCTCTCAGATCGGTCAATACGTTCGCGCTTTCGTCCACACTGCCGTCGTTGACGTACACAATTTCGGCAGAAACGTGGCCCTGCGCGCACACCTCGTCCAGCACCGCGCTGAGGCGCCGATGAAATTCCGGTAGCACATCCTGCTCATTGAACGCCGGCACCACCACGGAAAGACGAAAGGATTTTTCGGACAACGTTTGCGTGTTCATGCCTTGTTAAATACCCAAAACCGGCTCAGAGAAAAGGTCACCAGCGGCACCGCCGCCAGGATCGTCATCAGCGCGTAACCATACCAATAGTGCGCCACATCAACCACCAAAAAGGTGATTAGCAGATTCAAGCCAAGTCCGGTCAGGGCCACCAGCATAAACCGCGGCAGCAATTCATGATGCGGCCCCACCGCCTCGAAGGTCCAACGATAATTCATGCTGTAGGACACCCCCACCGCCGTTAGAAAGGCTGGCACGGATGCGTACAGTGGGCGAATGTGCAACCATTCCACCAGCAGCACGAACACGGCGACGTGGGTTGCGGTGGCCAACCCACCGCTAATGCCAAAACGAATCAATGTGCGCATAGGTGACGTTTATCCTGCCAACGGGCTGTCGATTTTTTGCCCCATCGACAGCCGTGGAACCCCAAACGAAAACGGCTCTTCAAGTTGAGTGAAATATTCGCGTATCTGGCGTGCGAAACAGATGGAATACGCTCTTTGCCAAATCCAATCCATCATTGTAATCCTCATATCGTGGCCTCCGCCCTCTTTCGTTTGATGGTTGTTAACGTCGCCAGTTTTAAAAAGAGGAAGGAGACCATTTCATCAAATTCGTGTGGTGGGCATCAGTGTCAGCCCTGCCAGCCCACCATCAGTTGTCGCCAGTCTGCTTCCGCAAAATGAAAAGGTGACCGCAGGCCCGCCAGCTTGTCCAGCGAGCGCCGCAGACGTGCCAAATTGGCCTGCTGCCAGTCCAATGCGGGGGGGCGAATCTCACCCTTATCGAAGTCGATCAACCACACGGCATCCTCCTCGCTCAGCAAGGAGCCCTCAGCGTCCAATAAAATATTGTGCGCATTGAGATCGGCGTGATACACCCCCGCATCGTGAAAACGCCGTATACAATGGCCTATGGCTGACCACTGCACCGTCGACAGAGGGCCATTTTCCAGCGCCTGACACAGTGAACGGGTGCCATTCAGGCGCTGCATGATGAGATCGGCCCGATAAAACAGCCCACGGGTAATCACCCGTGCAGCCACCGGTCGTGGCACAGGCAGCCCCTGTTTTTCGAGATCCGCCAGCAGGTGCCATTCTCGCCAAGCGCGGGTTTCCGGCAGCGATGCCCAGCGGTAACGGTCATCGAGCAATTTGGCCACCAGGCCGCCACGGCGATAGTGCCGCAATACGCAGGGTGCACCATTCAATTCGACAAAATGCGTGGTGCCACGGCCCTCCGCACTACCGCGTAAAAGGCCCGCCTGCGCCAGCGCGGCCGGGTCAAAAAAATACGGCTCCACCCCGCTCAATTGATCGGCATCAAAAAGAACGTGCTGCGCGCCACGGTGGTTTTCGGTAGGATTCATCGGCTTATGTCTGCACTCAATCACATGTTGCCGTTTACATCGGCACCTGAACATCTCTGCATTTTACGTCTCTCGGCAGTGGGCGACATCTGCCACACTGTGCCCGTGGTGCGCAGCATTCAACGCCAGTGGCCCGAAACCCGCATCACCTGGATCATCGGCAAACTCGAAGCCAGTTTGGTGGGTGACCTGCCGGGCATCGAGTTTATCATCTTTGACAAGAGTCGAGGCTGGCGGGCGTATTCCGCGCTATGGAAGCAACTCGAAGGCCGACACTTTAATGCCCTGCTACAAATGCAGATTTCGATGCGATCCAGCCTCGCCAGTTTACGCATTTCCGCCGACATCAAACTCGGTTTCGACCGCGCCCGCGCCAAAGACTACCAGTGGTTATTCACCAATGCGCGCATCAAGGCCACGCCACGCCAGCACGTGATGGACGGCCTGTTCGGTTTTGCCGATGCCATCGGTGTCACCGACCTCACGTCGCACTGGGACATCCCCATTCCCGCCACAGCACAGGACTTCGTCGCACAACACCTGCCCGACAACAAACCCGTGCTCGTCATCAGCCCCTGCTCCAGCAACCGCGCCCGTAACTGGCGCAACTGGAGCGCCGAAGGTTACGCGCAAGTGGCTGACTACGCCGCAAAAAAATACGGCATGCAAGTGGTGCTTACCGGTGGCCCCAGCGAGATGGAAAAAAACTACGGCGAAAAAATTGGCGCATTCGCCAAACACGCCCCCGTCAACCTCATCGGCCGGACTAACCTGAAACAGTTGCTCGCCGTCATTCAGCGCGCCGATGTTATCGTTACCCCCGATTCCGGCCCCGCGCACATGGCGACCACCGTTGGCACCCCGGTGATTGGTCTGTACGTTACGTCTAACCCGCAGCGCAGCGGGCCATACTTTAGCCCGCAATGGGTGGTGAACAAATACCCGGAAGCATTGCAGGCGGAGATGGGGAAAACGGTGGATGACGTGCCGTGGGGGCAGCGGGTGCGGAGTGCGGAGGCGATGGGGCGGATTTTGGTGGACGATGTGATTGAAAAACTGGATGGGCTATGTGCCTACGTTGATTGCCAGATTGAGGATTTAATTGAATACATCCCTGAAGAACAAGAATAAATAACTGGAAAAAAACTCGATGAGCGAAACACCCAACAACCTCGCAGCTTACATCTGGTCATTAGCCGACCTA
>JAADHZ010000047.1:11613-13302 GCA_013151575.1 Gammaproteobacteria bacterium | reverse complement strand
TGCTGAGCATTCTATCGCTTAGCGCTTGTGGGGGCGACAACGGCCAGGGTAATGGCGAGAGCGCCGCCCGCACGATACCGCAAAACATTACGTTGACTGCTGGCGCGCGGCTCAATGAATTAAGCTGGAGCGGCGTCAGCGGAGCCCGTGGATACACGGTGTATTGGTCCACTGACTCTGAGGTAAGTCCGGCTACTGGTGCCGCGATTTATACTCAGCAGCCTTACTTTGAACATCGTGGTCTGGCCAATGGTACCGCCTACTACTATGTCGTCACCTCTGAGACCAGTTTTGGTCAAAGTGCGCCTTCAGCGCAGGTCGAAGGTGCGCCCCAAGCAGCCCGCCCGGCTAAGCCTAGTGGGCCTGCTCTCCAAGCGGGTGCTGATCGTATCACCCTGCGCTGGGACGCAGTGCCCGGTGCCACCCATTACACGCTGTATTGGAGAAAAAATGCCAGTGCCAGTGTGAGCGCGGCCATGAGCACAGTCGGTGCGCTCACGGAACAAGATGCACGCATCACACAAGTTGTTTCGCCATTTGTGCACACTGGGCTTGAAAGTGGCAGCGACTATTCTTATCGTTTGGTGGCCGAAAATACTCGTGGTGCGAGTGACGCTTCCGTGGAGCGTAGTGCCATACCTACGCCGCCGTCGCCCAGCGCTCCGCAAATCACCCAGGTTGACGTGGCCTCCGGTCAAGCCACTCTGTATTGGCAGAATTTCGGCATGGCCCGTCAATACGAGCTGTACTGGAGCACCGAACCCTTCAGTGCCGATGCCGTCGGAAACATGGTCCCCCTGACCGAAGTCACCAGCCCCTACACCCATACCTCTCTATTCGATGGGCAAACCTATTATTATCGCGTGCGGGCGCGTAGTGGCACCAAGGCCAGCGCGTTATCCAATCTCGTGCAAGTCACCCCGCCTCAGGGAAGCAGCATAAGTGCACCCGGCAGCGTACCGGCAAAACCCGTCGGCATAACGGTCAGTCTGGAAAATGGCCAACTCAGCCTCGACTGGCCTTTGGTCGACGGTGCATTGGGCTACAACCTGTATTGGACGGACGACGAAACAGGCGAAGTGACCACCGCCAATTCACGCATGACCCAAATTCAGCCGCCCTATACCCATATACAGCTCAACAACGGTACCCGCTACCGTTACCGCCTCAGTGCGCTCAATGATAACGGCGAAAGTGCCTTGTCAGCAGAGGTCAACGGCACGCCGCAAATCATTGTTCCCGGCGTCCCCGCAGGCGTGCAGGCCTTGGCAGGCGACGAAACCATCCTCGTGCGCTGGAACCTAGTACAAGACGCCACGAGTTACACCCTGATCGTTGATGATGGCACCGTCGCCAATACCTTTACCGATGTTGGCTCTCCCTATCAGATCACCGGCCTTCAAAACGCCACCGCATATCAAATTCAGCTCAAGGCACAAAACATACAAGGGCTGAGTGGGCCCTCGGCCCCGGTAACGGCTACGCCGCAGGAGCCCGTACCCAATGCTCCGGCCAGCCTCGTCGCCCGCCCAGGCAATGCCGAGGTGCTGCTGCAATGGACCGCAGCGACGCCGCAAAATGCATCCGACCTAGACGAGGCGGTCACCGCGTACCGTGTTTATTTTACGACCCGCCCCGGTGTGCGCCCAGACAGCGGCATGTTGATTGACGACACACCAACGCGCAACA
>JAADHZ010000047.1:2545-11573 GCA_013151575.1 Gammaproteobacteria bacterium | reverse complement strand
CGTTATTACTACGCCGTGAGCGCACAAAATGTGGGTGGAGAGAGTGGCTTGTCACAGGAAGTCTGGGCTCGCCCTCAGGTACCGATCCCCGGCATCCCCTCCGATCTGTCAGCCGAGGCGGGTGATGGTCAGGTATTGATTGATTTCACGCCGCCCGACAATGCATCATCATTAACGTATAACCTGTACTGGACCCAAGCCCTCAACGAAGGGCGTAGCGCCACCGAAGTGATCAGCAATGTGCAACCAACCGGGTTACCTCTTTAGCAATGGCACAGACACCAACGGCACGACGTATTTCTTTCAAATTTCAGCCGTAAACGACGGAATCGAAGGCCCACTGTCGGACGAAGTCAGCGCCACACCCCAAATTCCCCCCCCGGGGCAAGCCCCGCAAAATGCGCAAATCGTCGCGAACAGCGGCCAAGTGACCCTGAGCTGGACCCCGGTCGCACAAGCCAGCGGTTATGTGATTTATTGGGCCACCGAACCCGGTATTCCCCCCGCCGCCAGCAACCGCCTCGCCGCAATACAATCCCCCTTCGTACATGACGGGCTAGACAACGGCCAAAGCTATTTTTATCGCGTGGTCGCCGTCAATGCCGGTGGCGAAGGAGCCTTGTCCGAACTGCTGGCAGCTCAGCCTCAAATACCCCCGCCAGCCACCCCCACCAGTTTTGACGTTCAGCCTGGCGATGGCCAAGTGGTCATCACTTTTGACCTAGCCCCAACCGCGACCGACTATCGCGTGTATTGGCACCAGGATAGCGCCATACCACTGGCGCAATGGTCCAGCCGCACCGTACAGCCGGGAGACATCCTCACCGGCCTGAGCAATGATCAGACCGCTTTTTATCGCCTGCAAGCCCTCAATGCTGGCGGCTCAAGCCCGCTGACCGATCCCGTTAGCGCCACCCCGCAGCCCAATCCGCCTGCGGCCCCCACCGGTCTGACCGCCGCCTCCGGTAGCAACGAACTCAACGTCACCTGGAACACTCAGCCTGGCCTGAGTTACACCCTCTACTGGAGTGATGATCCTCAAATCGCCCCGCGCGACAGCAACATCATCAGCGATGTGCGGCCAACCTACCGTCACACTGGGCTCAATAACAATATCGCCTACCGTTATCAGATCAGTGCCAGCAATAGTGGTGGAGAAAGCGCCCTCAGCGCAGCCATCCAGGCCACCCCCAGCGGTGCAGTGCCCGCCCAGCCTCAGGGGCTTCAAGGGGGTGCCGGCGAGGGAAGCAACACGCTGTCATGGCAAGCTGTGGCCAACGCCGAACTGTATACTGTGCAATGGTCCATTCAAGCCGATATGAGCAATCCACAAAGCGCGGTTGTTAACGCCCCGCTTTTTGTACACGCAGAACCCCCGGCCAGCACCCTTTACTATCGAGTGATTGCCAATAACAGCAATGGTGACAGCCTTCCCTCCGCCATCATAGAAATTGCCCAGAACAATGCCAACCAAGCCCCGCAAATCACCCAGGGAGTTTCGGTCTCCGTCACCATGGACGAAGACAGCACCCCCACCGCCTTTGCCCTGAATCTTGATGCCACCGACAACGACGGCGACACACTGACCTGGACCATCCAGACCCCGGCCAATCGCGGCAGCGCACAGATAACCGGCAACAACACAACCGCAGCCATCGCTTACACCCCGCAAACCAACGCCAACGGCAGCGACGTATTTACCGTACTGGTCAGCGATGGCCAAGGCGGCACCGACAGCATCCAAATTAACGTCAACATCACCCCGCAGAACGATGCCCCCGTCATCACCAACACTGCCACTAGCCTCAGCGTGAGTGAAAACACCACCGCGATCACCGCGATCACCGTCACCGACATAGACATCGACAGCAGGGTCATTTACGCCCTCAGTGGCATTGACCGCAATTACTTCCAGATAGCCGGTAGTGCCCTGACCTTTATCAATGCCCGCGACTTTGAAAACCCGCAAGACAGCGGTGGAGACAACACCTACAACGTCATCCTCACCGTTAGCGACAGCATCAACTTCAGCGCCCCCGTCGCCTTCGCCATCACGGTCACCGACGTCAACGACGCCGTGCCCGTCATCACCACCCCTCCCAGTCTCAGCGTGAGTGAAAACACCAGCACCGTCGTCACTCTCAGTGCCACCGATATGCCGACAGCAGCAGCATCAGCTACAGCTTGACTGGCACCGGCAATGACAACAGCCTGTTCAGCCTCATCGGTAACACCCTGGCCTTCCGCAGCGCGCCCGACTTTGAAGTCCCGCAAGACAGCGGTGGTGACAACATCTACAACGTCACCGTCACCGCCAATGATGGCAGCAACACCAGCACCCCTGTTGCCTTCGCCATCACGGTCATCAATGTTGATGACACAGCACCCGTCATTACTCTCAATGGCGCTAGCCCTGTTGCGCTGATACAAATTGTCGATGCGGCGACCTATACAGACGCTGGAGCAACGGCATTGGATGATTTTGACGGTGTTGTCGGAGTTGCAACAAGCGGCTCTGTTGATGTAAACACCATTGGTACTTACACCATTACCTATACCGCATCAGACACCGCAGGTAATACCAGCACGGCCACCAGGATTGTGGTGATCAATGCTATTTCGGATGCGTTTATTACCACCTGGAAAACCGATAATGTTCAACTTGGCGCGACCGCCAGCGATCAGATACGGATAGGAACATCAGGGGTGGGATACAACTACACCGTTGAGTGGGGCGATGGCCAAACTGATGTCAACGTGACGGGCAATATCACGCACACCTACGTAAGCGCTGGCACCTACACGGTATTCATTACCGGTGATTTCCCACAAATTTTGTTCGGTTCAAATTCCGATGCGGGCAAGTTGCTCTCAATCGATCAGTGGGGAAGCATACAATGGCGATCAATGCAGAACGCATTTTTCAGGTGTTTCCTTATGGTAGGGAATGCCAGTGATGTGCCTGACTTGTCATTAGTGACGGATCTGTCTGGCATGTTTCAAGCTGCTTCCGTGTTTAACCAGGATATCAGCAGCTGGGATGTTCGGTCCGTAACAAATATGCTGGATATGTTTGCTGATGCTGCTCTGTTTAATCAGAATATCAGTGCTTGGGATGTGAGTTCTGTGGCAAACATGGTAGGCATGTTTCGACGTGCCAGGGCATTCAATCAGGACATCAGTGCTTGGGATGTCTCATCTGTGACAGACATGGCGAGCATGTTTATGGATGCTACTGCCTTTAACCAGCCGCTCAGTGCGTGGGATGTTAGCTCTGTCACGAATATGGGGGTCATGTTTAGCGGAGTGACCGTCTTTAATCAGGATCTCAGTGCTTGGGGACCCCGTCTCACGGCAGTGACCAACATGACGAATATGTTCTCCTCTAGCAATGCCTTCAATCAACCGCTCAGCGCCTGGGGACCTTATCTCTCCGCCGTGACCAACATGTCGAGAATGTTTTCCGGTGCTTCTGCTTTCAATCAGGATATTAGCACCTGGGATGTTTCGTCGGTGGTAAATATGAGTAGTATGTTTAGTTTTGCAGGAGGCTTCAATCAACCGCTCGCTGCCTGGGCCGACAAACTCTCTTCCGTGACGGATATGAGAGGTATGTTTTTCGGTGCTTACACCTTTAATCAGTCGCTCAACGCCTGGGGTCCTTATCTCTACGGGGTGACCAATATGGCGGATATGTTCGGTAATGCCCGCGTCTTTAATCAAGATATCAGCGCGTGGGATGTCTCTTCCGTGGCAACGATGGTCAATATGTTTTCCGGTGCTTCTGCCTTCAATCAGGATATTAGCGCGTGGAATGTTTCTTCCGTGATGAATATGAGCAGCATGTTTTTTGCTGCGAATACCTTCAATCAGGATTTAAGCACCTGGGATGTCTCTTCCGTGACAGCGATGACGGGCATGTTTAGCCGGGCAACAGTCTTTAACCAAGATTTAAGTGCTTGGGATGTCTCATCCGTGGGCAAAATGGACTGGATGTTTAACACCGCCACCGCTTTTAATCAGGATCTCGGTGCCTGGGATGTCACGTCTGTGGGCACGATGAATGGCATGTTGAATGGCCTAACGCTTTCTACAGCCAATTATGATGCTTTGTTGCTGGGGTGGAGTAGCCAACAAGTACAAACGGGTATTCCATTTAGTGCAGGAAGTAGCCAATTTTCCCCTGCTGCACAGGCGGCTCGAGATACCCTCATCAATACCTACAGTTGGCGAGTGCTCGACGGTGGGCCGGCACAATAGGGAGAAATGCCCTTGCCAGCCTTGATGAATACACCGGGTATTTTAGCAGTGCCGCCAGTCCTGCGAACAAGATAACGCGTGGGGTAACAACAACGTAAATGCAGGAATCTCTGCATCGAATGCTAATCCTCCATCAATGACCCATTGATAGCGGCCTTCCATGCTGCCCACTGGGGTCTCCATTACTCGGCATCGAAGCGCACCAGACCGAACCATAAAATATACCACCCCAAGCGAACATGATGGCCAGCGCTCATACGCGGCGGGGGATTTTTTCAAACACGGATTGGCCTTGACGACTCATTAAATGATGCGGCCCGCAGGCCGGGGAAAGGCGGGGCTTTACATGAACTGGCGGGGGTGGGACATGCCTGGGTGCATGTTCTGGCTTAGCTGAGCAGACCGGATATCAGTTTGATGAGTTGGCTGGGTCGGTAAGGTTTTTCCAAATGGGCTTTGATACCGCTGGCTAGGGCGGTGTTTTCGTCTATGTTGGCGGAGTAGCCGCTGCTCAGCACGATGGGCAGTTGCGGGCGCTGGGCCAGCATGCGTTCTGCCAGTTTCATACCGGTGAGTTTGGGCATGCTTTGATCGGTAATCACCAAATCAAAATCATCCGGCCCCTGGTCAAAGCGACGCAGGGCTTCGTCACTGTCAAAAAAAACGGTGACGGTGCAGCCGATGGTCTCCAGTGTGTTTGTCAGCAGGGTGACAACGCTACGGTCATCGTCCACCACCATGATCCGGGCTTGTAACGCCAGGGGCGATGTTACGGTGTCGTGACAGGGCGGAAGCAGTAGCGAAAAGGTTACGCCGTCAGGCGTTCCGTTGTTCAGGGTGATGTGCCCCCCACTGGTGTGCAGGATGCCGTGGCACATGGCCAGCCCCATGCCTGAACCGGCACCCACGTCTTTGGTGGTGAAAAAGGGCTCAAATATACGTGCTGCCACATCGGCTGGGATGGGGTCGCCGCTGTTGGTGACGGACAGGCGCACATAGTCGCCGTCAATAGTCTTCAGGCAAGAGGCGCAGGTTTTGGCCGTGACAGTCACTCGTTCCAGGGACAGTGTGATGCGCCCGGACGGGTCGATGGCGTCGCGGGCGTTGGTGCACAGGTTCATTATTGCGTGCTGTATTTGTACCGGGTCGGCGAGCACTGGTGCGGCGTTTTGCTCCCATTGCCCGTGTAGTTCAATAGTGGCGGGCAGGGTGGCGCGCAGCTGCGCCAGGGTTTCCTTGGCTAGCGACGCCAGGTCCACTTGGGTGGTTTTGCCGGTTTCATTGTGGCTGAAGGCTTGCAGTTGCTTGACCAGATTGCTGGCGCGCTTGCCGGCGGTGATGATTTCGTTGAGGAAATGGCTGATGTTGTCATTGGGCTGACGTTCATTCTCCGCTTTCAGCAGGTCCGAGTAGCCGAGAATGCTGGCCAGCATGTTGTTGAAATCGTGCGCGATACCGCTGGTGAGCTGGCTCACGGCCTCCATTTTTTGCGCTTGTTGGCGCTGGCGCCGGGTGTGTTTTTGCTGTTCGCGTGCGGTGATGGCATCGGTGATGTCGCGTACCACGCCGACCATGCGTTGCGGGGTGCCGTGTGCGGTGCGCACTACTTCGCCGACTTCGTTGACCCAATGCAGGCTGCCGTCCGGCCACAGGATGCGATGCTCGATATTGTAGGGCGTGCCGTGGTCGATGCTGTCCTGTATGGCGTGGGTTACCGACTCGCGGTCGTCGGGGTGTATGGCCTTGGTAAAAGTATCAATGCTGGTTTTCAGTATGCCTTCGCCAAGGCCCAGCATGGGCGCGACGTTGTCGGACCAGTACAGTTCTCCGCTGTTGATATGCCATTCCCAGGTGCCGATGCGAGTGCAGCGATGGCTCAGACGCATGCGCTGCTCGCTCTGCTGGAGCGCGGAATGGGCACGGGCGTTCTCCAGTGAAATGGCCGCCTGCCCCAGTAGAATGCGCAGGGGTTCGAGGCGTTGCTCGGTGAAGACGTTGCTGGCCAGATTGTTTTCCAGGTAAATCACGCCCACCAGTTGTTTGCGGCGAAAGAAAGGCACGCACAATACGGATTTGATCTGGCGTTGTTTGATGTACGGGTGATTGCGGTATTCGCCGTCGCGGCTGGCATTGCCCAGCATGACGTTGCTGTGGGTGCGGGCGGCAAAGCGGATGATGCGATGGCAGGCGTCGTGGCTTTTGTCCAACGGGGTCAACTGGGTATCGGCTCGTTGTCGGGGTGAAGATTCGACCACGCATTCCACGTTCAGACCCTCGGTGCCGGGGGTGGCTAGCACACCACGTTGCGCACCGGTCTGCTCTGTGCAGATTCGCACGATGCGTTCCAGCAGCTTGTGGATGTCTGTTTCTTCGCTGATGGCCTGTGCCGATCGCAGAATGGCGGCCATGTCCATGACGCCGGTGTCCAGCGGTCGGTTGATGTTGTCCGGCCTGGGCGGTGCTGTCTGCTGAGCTTTGTCGCCAGTGGATAGGTGGGCCAGTTGCGCCGCTTTGGATTTTGCCCCCCATTGGCGATACAGGTGAAAGGCGCGATGGGCGAATTGGCTGGCGAAACCTGTGTTGCCCTGTTGCCGCCAGAATTTGGCGGTGAGTTCATTGGTCAACGCGCTGGCATACAGGTTGTTGCTGTTCTGTACGGCCTCTAGAGCCTTGCCGAAATGCGGTGCGGCCTGCTCAGCACCGCCGGTTGTAAGTGCGGTTTCGGCGCGGAGTAACCAGTATTGGTAGGCAAAGTTGTCGGGGCAGCCCTGCGCCAGCGGTGCGAGCTGTTCGATGACGCGGGCGCAGCGTTGCAGGCGTCGTTCGCGTTCGGCGGTGTTGACCTGTGGGAGGTCATTAAGCTCTGCCAGACATCGGTAAAAATCGTATTGTGAGGCGGGAAACATGACGATGGTGGTGTCATTTTCTCCCCCGTAGCGGGCATAACCTTCAAGGGCCTGCGGCGCATAACCCAGCAGGCTGTTGATTTGCCCGGCGAGGATGGCGTACCAGCTTTGGCCGGGGATGAACTGTTCGGCCCGCCAGTGGGTTAGCATTTCACCCAGTTCGTCGCCGGCGCTGTGCAGAAATTCTCCTTCGCCCTGTTCACCCATCAAATGCAGCAGGCCCAGCTGCAACATGCGGAAGGCGAGCTGCATTTTTTTGTCGTGGGTTTGTTCCACAAAATCCTGGTGAGCCAGGGTGGTTTGGTAAATGTCGGGCAGGGGGTGGCCGGCGAGCAGCTTGCTCCACACCATGAAAAAGGTGGCCCACACGCCGAACAGGTAGTCGCCGTTTTCCCGAGCGATGCGGGCGCTGCGTTCGTAGTGTTGGGCGATGTCCGCGAACGGCTGCTTGAAATAGGCGGTGTAGTTGCAGAACAGGTTGGTGATTTTGGGCAGCAGGATGCGGTCGTTGAAGGCGTCGTTGAGTTGTAGGGCGAAGGCTCCAAACTGGTAGGCGCGTGAATGCTGCCCGGCGAGGGCTAGATGCATTGCAAACAATACGTAACCGAAAGCAGATTCGCTGGCGTTGCCGTGTTGCAGGGATTGCTCGACCATGTGCAGCGCGCACAATTCCATCAGCCCGGTGTCGCCTTGATAGTAGGCGGCTTCCCACAGATCCATCAGTAGTCGCAGCCGGTGTTTGTGCCCTCCCTGGTTGGTGTGCGGCAGTGTTGACAGTTGTTCCGCCACGTTTTGCGGTTCATTTTGTTGGTTGGGTAGCAGGGCTTCGACCCGCTGTCGCGCCCGTGACACGGCTCGGGAGAGGTCCGCTGCGGATGCGGGGATGGCGATGTCGGCGCGGTTAAGTGTCTCCCGGCCCACGCGCACTGCCAGTGGGTAATCGATGCCCTGATTGGCGATGATGTCTTTGATCAGGGCATAACAGCGCGAGCTGTCTGCCAGTGTGCTGCTGCGCTGTAGCAAATCCTGGGTGAGGTTCAGGGCGGGGGTGATATCGCCTGCGAGGTACTGGTTGCGGGCCAGCTCAAAGTAACAGTTGAAGCTGAGTTCTTGGTGCTGTTCCCCGTTTAGTCGGTGCAGCAGCTGGGTGGCGTGTTTCGCAAAACCCAGGGCGGTGTGATAGGCGTTGGCGGTATTGGCTTTGTACGCGGCGGTCTGGTTGAGTTTGATGACGTGCTGGAGGTCGCGGTTTTCGGTGATTTTTTCCTGGGCGGCATTCCAGAAGTGGGTCAGTTCGAACAGCCTTTCCTGCTGTTCTTCTTCCGCTAACACTGCGCTGAGGTGGCGGGCGATGCTCAGATACAGTGAGGCTCGCAACGGTTCGGCAATGCTGGCGTCGGCAGCTTGTTGCATGCGGTCGTGCGCGAATTGGTAGCGCTGTCCCAGCGGGGCAATAAGCCCGACGGCCAGCGCGGGTTCCAGCGCTGTGGTGACGTCACTTTCGCTGATTTCTGCCACGGTGGCTAGGTCCCGTGGTTGGAAGCGGTAGCCCAGGCAGGCGGCGATTTGCAACAGGTGGCGAGTACGGTGAGGCAGGCCGTCCAGTTTTTCTCCCAGAAATTTCACAATATTGGTGGCGTAGGGGGCGTCGTCTTTTGTCGGTCCGGTGAATTGCCAGTTGTTGCTGTTGTTGTTTCGGGTAATGAGGCCGTCGTCATACATTTGTTGCAGGAGTTGCTTTGCGAACAATGGGTTGCCCTGGGTGTTATCGATGATGCTGGCGGTCAGTCCCTGTAGGCAGGGCGGGTCGCTGCGAAGGCTGTCGCGCAGTAGTTGGGTGATGTCGTCTGCGGGCAGATTGC
>JAADHZ010000047.1:0-2508 GCA_013151575.1 Gammaproteobacteria bacterium | reverse complement strand
GCTTCGCGCATGGCGGTGATGGGGTGCTGAGCATCGACTGCTTTGTGGCGGTAGCCGCTGAGCAGTAGCAGATGGTGTTCAGCGCTGTTTTTCGCCAGTTGCCTCAAGAGTTCGAGGGAGGCAGGGTCTGCCCAGTGCAGGTCGTCCAGGTGTAGCACTGTGGGGTGTTCGGCATCTGCGATGGCGGCGAAAAATTGCAGCAATACCCGGTTGAAGCGGTTGTGTGATTCAGGAGTACCGAGGGTGATGAGGTCTGTTTGTGGCCCCAGTAGTTGTTCCAGTTGTGGCGCCAAGCTGGTGAGAATTCCTCCGTTGGGCTTTACGGCGCGTCGCAGGCGGGTACACCATTGCTGGAGTGATGTGTCGTCGAGGGAGAGTAGGTGCCGGGTGAGGGATTTGATGATGCGCACAAAACCCTGGTAGGGGATTTCGGCTTCGCTTTGCTCGAATTTGCCCGTGAGGAATAGGCCGCCCTGCGCATCGACGGCGTGTCGCAATTCTTGGGCCAAGCGGGTTTTTCCGGTGCCGGCGGCGCCAAGGATGAATACGGTTTGTCCGCAGTGGTCGCAGGCTTGGTTCCAGGCCCGCAGCAGTGCGTCGATTTCCTGGGCGCGGCCGTAGATAGTGTCGGAAATATGAAATGGGCCGTGGGGGTTCATCGCGCCAATGGGAAAGGGGCGGATGTTTCCGGTTTCACGGTATTCCGTTCGGCAGCGTTCCAGGTCGGCCAGCAGGCTGTGTCCGTTTTGGTAACGGTTGTCCGCCATTTTTTCCAGCAATTTCATGAGAATATTTGATACGACGCTGGGCAGCTCCGGGTTTAGCGTGGCGGGAGAGCTAGGCACGATGGCGAGATGGCCGTGGACCACGCTGAGTATGTCAGTGTCCGGGAAGGGCAGGGTGCCGGTGAATTGTTCGTACAGCAACACGCCCAGTGAGTAGAGGTCGCTGCGCAGGTCCACGGGTTGGTCGATGCGGCCGGTCATTTCGGGGGAGGTGTAGGCTGGGTCGGTGGGATTGCTTGCACCGTTGCGGAGGAGGGAGTCGGTTCGGGTCTGCGCTAACCCGAAATCGGTGAGCCTGACTTGCCGTGTGATCGGCTCCCAGAGGACGGAGTGGGCGCAAATATTTCCGTGCACGATGTGCCGTGCGTGCAGGGTGTTCAGGGCCTTGGTGAGTTCGATGGCCAGGTGCAGGGTGTCGGCGATGTTGGATTGCCCGTGTTCCCGGAGGGTCTGGGCCAGGGGGCGATGCGGAGTGTCTTCATAAATAAAAACAGGATAGCCGTCGATGTTGTCCTGCCCCAGGGTAGGCAGGTGGTACGGGTCCAGTAGTCGGGAGGTGAACCGGTATTCCCGTTGTAGCTGGGCGAGAGCTTTGTCGGGGCCGCAGGTGTCTCGGGGGGCGCATTTGATGATGACGGGGCGGGCGTCTGACCGGCGAGTCCCGGAATAGGCGATGGCGCTGGCGCTGGTCCAAAGGGGTTGTTTTAATTCGTAAGTGGGTTGGGTGCTCATCGTGTGCTATGCAGGCCGCCCCGGGTTTTGGTGGGGCGAATGCGTCCGTGCCTTTTATGTTGTTGGAATGATGGCGTGTGCGCCGGAATGTAATGTCCTGGGTCTACTGTACGTAAACACGCTGGCCGGGGCGGCAAGGTTGCGTGATGATTTATTTCAGCTCGAGATGCAGTAATTTGCCGCCGGTTTCGTCGGCCAATTTTTGATAATGCCAGTTTGTGTCGGGGTTGTCGCGCCCGATGGGCAGGGCGAAAACCGGGCTGGGGATGTTGAAGTAGCTGATTTTATCCGCCGGGGGTTCGTCGCCGATGAGCAGGTAGGCGCCGGGCGCGGGAGCATTCAGTGCGGCGTGGCGGAAGCCGTCGCCGATAGTTTCATTGGCACCGATGAAGGGCGCGCCTTCCATCAGCCGGTCAAACATGGCACCCATGGTGCCGCGATAGGTGTCGGCGTGGCCGTCGGAAAACCAGGTGATGGCGTCGAGGCGTTTGCCGCTGCGGATGACGATGATGCGCAGTACGGGAATCAGAAATTCACTGACGCCGTGCATGGAGCCGGTGGCGTCCACCAGCAGGTGCAGGCTGTCGCCGGGCAGCTGGCGCAGGCCTTTGACAAATATGTCAAAATCTTTGCGATTTTTGCCTCTGCCCAGACCGGCGGCGCTCAGGGCTTGATTCATTTGGGCGTCGGACGATAGGTTGGCCATGGCGTCCATATTGGCCATGAGGCGGGCGCGCTCGGCGTGGGCTGCGCTGAGCTCGGACCGCAATTTGGTGAGGGCTTTTTTGAGTCTGGGGGCTTGGTATTGTTCCGCCATGCGGGCAGTGATGAGGATGGTAACCAGCAAAAATATGAAGGTGGCCAGCATCAACAGGGCGATGTCCGAGAACATTTCATAGATGTTAGGTGGGGATGAACGGCGTTTTCGGCGCATGGTCATGGGAGGGGGTCAGGGCTTGCGCTGGTTGCCGAACAGGTAGCCAAGCACGCC
>JAADHZ010000076.1 GCA_013151575.1 Gammaproteobacteria bacterium | reverse complement strand
GACCGACGAAAACCCATCACGTTACCCAGAAAAAAGTCGAGTAATTGACGCGTACAAACACTGTTCTGCACAGGTTTTTACCGCATGCAGGCGAAAATCGGATACAGGAAGGATGACCTAGATGGGAAAATTGAAGTGTCAACTCATTGCTGCTGCTTTGTCAGCAGTGTTGCTCAGTGGTTGCGGCGGCATGCCAACGATGGGTTTTTCCAACCTGTTCCAGTCTGATGTTGACGCAGCAGCAAAGACACGCTACGCCAACAAAAATGCGGAAGAAGCGCTGGCCGGAGCCGAAGCGGCCTTTGCAAAGGGGGGCGAGGAAAAATTGAATTTTTACGCCCCCGAACATTTCGGAGATGCCCGGGATGCCTTGGAAAAGGCCCGTAAGCTGGCTGCCAAGAAAGCTGAGGATAGCGATATTTTTGCAGAATCTTATCGAACGGAGAAAAATATCGAGGAGGGCATTCAAGTTAAAGCCGCGGTAAAAAAACATTTGGCGGAACCCCTGCGTTACCAGGAAGCATTGGAAAAGCGGGGTGCAGAGCAAATCTTCCCCAAAAAATATGCGGACATGATGGACGATTTGAGTGATCTGATTGAACTCATCGAGGCCGACAAGCCGGGCAAAATTGCCGGGGATCTTCCAAGTTTGGTGACGGAACTGCGCGCACTGGAAATCAAAACAATCAAATTCAACGCATTAAACCCCGGCCAGATGGTGTTAGCTCAGGCCGACAAATTGGATGCAGAAAAAATCGCACCCGGTCTGTATCAAAAAACCACCGTATCCCTCCAACAGGCAGAGGCCTTTATTCAGCTAAATCCCTACGAAGAAGCTAAAACGGCTGAGCTTTCTGCCGCGTTTGTTTTCGCCGCCAAACACCTGTTGCATATTACCGAGGAAACCATTGCTTTGCAGGGCGTGGACAAAAAGAGTCTGGTGTGGGGAATTCTTCAGCAGGAAGAACAGTTACTACAAATAGGCGAGGCCATGGGGCATACCGATGTGCGGGATCTGCCATTGGCGAAGCAGGCTGCCGCCCTCGCCAGCAGAGCCACGGATTTGTCGGCAAAGGAAAAAGAGGTTAAACACCTGAATGACAAACTAGCTGAAGCTGGCAAAGTGCGGGAGACACTCGAAGAAAAATTGACAGGCGCGCAAGATGACGCTCGCTCCGCCAAGGTGGAAGTTGCTGAATTAGCGACACAAATCAAGGCCCGGCAGGCAACCACCGAAAAGGACAAACTCGCCAGCAATACACGCACTAATGAACTGGAGAAGCAACTAAAACAGCAGTCCGCCAATGCGCGTGCTGATGCGTTGCTGGCGGGAACACGAATCAATGAGTTAGAAAAACAGTTAAAGGCGAAATCGAACGACGGTGTTGCGGCCAATGCGCGTATCCGTCAACTTGAACAGCGGTTGGCGGTCAGCAAGGCCAGTGCCGACAAACTACAGGCTCGGGTGTCTGCGCTGGATGACGCGTTGAACAGCGAAAAAGATCGCAGTAGCGGCCTGACCGAAGAACTGGCCGACGCTGATTCGGCGGAAACCACAGTGGTGGCAGCCCCGGAGGACAATTCCAAGCCTCGTATGCAAGCGCCCAGCCTTTAACTGCTCAGCCGTTCAATAATACGTAAGCCCGCCACGTAGGTACCGATGGCCGAGCCGATGGTGCTGAACAGAAACACCAGCAGAGTGCGCGTGACCCGGTTGCGCCACCAGCCGCGAAGGGTCGTGGTGTCGGCGCGCAGGTGGCCAAAATCACTGACTTTAGGGCGACGGAAAAACACCTCGATGGCCGCCGTCACCATGCCTGCGCCAATGGCCGGATTCAGCGACGTCAGCGGAGCTGCGAAAAAAGCGCCAATGATCGTGATGGGATGCCCACCGGCAATCAACGCCCCCAGCGCTGCCAGTCCGCCATTAATCAGCACCCAGTCCAGCACCAGTTGCCAGCCTATGTCCGGGCTGCGCGAAAAACCGATCGCAAAACCCGTCAGCACCAGCGCCACAATCAGCCAGGGAATATACTTTACCCACTGCGTGCCGGTGGGCACCCGGTCCAGGCGTTCAATGGTTTGATTCGCTTGTGAAACCGCATCATCCGGTTGCTCTGAAAATTGCTTCACCATGCCTGCCAGATGTCCGGCACCAATCACCACCAGAATATTGTCATGGGGATGTTTCGCCACTTCCTGCTGCAAGCGCGCCACCATGTATTCGTCGCGCTCGCCGATCAGCGGCTCGAACAAATCTTGTTCTTCTTCGGCGAACTGAGCAAAGGTGGATTCCAGAATATCGCCTTCCTTGAGACGTTCGATCTCTTCTTCGCTGACGTTTTGTTTCGACACTACGCTGGCTACCAGCCCCGCCACTAGATTCATGCGCCGCCACCAGGGCACGTTGCGGTAGATGCGTTTGAGCGTGGTGCCCACTTCTCGGTCCACCAGCAACACCGGCAGGCTGGCCGTTTTGGCACATTCAATCGCCTGGCGCATTTCCGCACCGGGTTGAATGCCCAGCTGCTCGGCAGCCCGTTGCTGAAACGCGCCCAGCGCCAGACTGGCCGCCACCATGGAGGCCTTGCCTTCACGGATAACTTGAAACAGATCCATGCGTGACAGGGCATCGGGATCAATAATGGCATTGTAACGACTGGGACACAGCTCCACCGCTACGGCGTCGTAGTCGCCCGTTTCCAGCAGCTCTTTGACTTTTTCGGCGCTGGTGCGCGATACGTGCGCGGTGCCCAGTAAGGTGACGCGGCTGGTGCCAATATTCACCGTGGCCATGGGCTCCTGCTGATCACTTTTATTGCCATCCCCGGCCGATGGGGTGTTTGCTTCAACGACGTCTGACTTCACCTGATACTCCACTTCTGGTTACTCTGTTTGATTTTATCTGTAGGGTGGGCACTGCCCACACTACAAATTAATTCAGGCCCGCGACATGAATTTATGGGTGGCGGTGTTGACCTTGATCACCTCGCCATCTTCGATGTATTCCGGCACCTGTACCTCAAGCCCGGTCACCAATGTTGCGGGTTTGGTGCGACCGGTGGCCGTGGCACCTTTCAGTGCGGGTGCGGTTTCGGCGATGGTCAGGTCCACAGACTGCGGCAGCTCGATGCCCAGCACCTTGTCGTCCACCAGCAGGACGTTGATGCCTTCCAGCCCGTCGGTGAGAAAACCGAGACTCTCTTCCAGTTCGTCACGATTCAGGCTGTACTGGGTGTAGTCTTCCAGGTCCATGAAGGTGTACATGTCGTCGTCCTGATACAAAAACTGTACCCGGCGACGAATCAGATCCATTTCCTTGAGCATCTCATCGGCCTTGTAACTCTCGTCAAGTTTCTGGCCGGTCTGCGCATTGTTAAAACGAATTTTGTAATAGGTCTGCGCACCACGGGATGACGGGCTGCGAGATTCAACTTGTTTAACCACATAGGGCGCGCCGTTGATTTCCACCACATTGCCGCGTTTCAGTTCGCTTGCCTTGGGCATTGTTTTCCCCTTTGTTTAGGCACTATTTCATATCAGTGCTGTAATTTTCCGTACAGCCGTTTATACAGGCCGTCATTCTGTAGCAATTCTTCGTGTGGCCCTTCTTCGATAATCCGGCCACCGTCGAACACGTACACCCGGTCGGCCTGTTTTACCGCACTCAGGCGATGGGCGATGATCACCGTGGTGCGACCGGCGAGGAAGGTTTGCAGGGCTTGGTGCAAACGCGCTTCGGTGTCGGTATCCAGCGCGGATGTCGCCTCGTCGAGAATCACCACCTTCGGGTCACTCAACACCATGCGCGCGATGGCCAGGCGTTGGCGCTGACCACCGGACAGGCGCACACCCTGCCGACCGACGATGGTGTTCAGGCCGTCGGGCATGGCCTCCACCACCTCACGCAGCTGCGCCACTTCCAGTGCCTGCCACAACTGCGGTTCATCAACGTCATGTCCCAGTGACAAATTGCTGCGCACCGTATCATTAAATAAGGCGGGATGCTGCAAAACCGTGGCCACGTGCTGGCGCACCACGTCGAGGCCGATCTTGGTCACCGGCACGCCGTCAAAATACAGACTGCCGGACTGTGGCGTGTACATGCCCAGTATCACCTGCACCAGGGTGGATTTTCCACCACCGCTGGCGCCCACCAGGGCCACTTTTTCACCGGCGGCCACGGTCAGATTGACGTGGTTTAGCACCGGCGATGCCTCCCCGTCAGGACTATAACTGAATGACACATTTTCCACCCGCAGGCTCACGGTGTGCTTGCCGACAAAGGGGTTTTGTTGGTGGGGATAATGCGGTTCCAGTTGCAGGTCCAGCAGCTCGTTGATGCGCGCCAGTGCGGCCTTGGCCCCAAAAAAACTGTACTGAATGTTCAGCAGATCCTGCACTGGTCCCATCATAAACCAGAGATAACCAAACACGGCCATCATCTGCCCGACGCTGAGGTCGGAGAACACCACCATCAACATGCTTAAGGCACGAAACACATCGAAGCCGAACAAAAATACGCCAAAGGACAGCCGCGAGGCCGCATCACTTTTCCAGGAAAACGCGGCGCTGTGGGTCTTGATGCCACGCGCTTTGTCGATGACGCCTTCGATGTAATGCCCTTCGCGATTGCTGGCACGAATCTGCTGAATGGCGTCCAGGGTTTCGGTCAGGGCCTGCTGAAATACCTCAAAGGCGGAGTTTTCGTGTTTTTTTAGATTTTTGACCCGCTTGCCCATCATCATGGTGAAATAAATCACCAGCGGATTCAGCAGCAGGATGAACAGCGCCAGCTGCCAGTGCAGCCACAACAGCACCACGGTGATGCCCACCAGGCTCAACGCCGAGATTACCGTTTTGGCCACCGATTGCCCCAGGAACTCGTCCACCGCGTTGATATCGGTCACGAAATGCGAGGCCACCGTGCCGCTGCCCATGGCCTCGTACTCCGCCATGGACACCCGTTGCAGACGGTGCAGCAAGGCACGTCGGATGCGGAAGGTGATGTCCTTGGCCACCAGGGTGAATTGACGGGCCTGCCACACCGCCATGACCAGCGCCACTAATCGCAGCGTCACAGTCACCAGCAGAATTGCTCCGATGTACAACACCGGCCCCTGCCAGTCGGGCGGGAATAGGCCGTCCATGAAACGCACCAGCACGCCGGGTTTTTCCAGCAACACCTCGTCCACCAGCAGGGGAAACAACAGCGGAATGGGCACACTGGCGAGCACCGCCAATAGCGCCACGACATTGGACATCAGCAGGACCCGCCGATGTCGGCGGGCGATATTGAAAATATAGGTCCAGTTATAACCTTCGGTGGGGACCGGGACAGGCACCGTGGTGGAAACCGGGGGCGTGGCAGCGGCTGCGGTTTTCGGATATCCCGTCGGCATAAAAAATGACGCGGTTACTGGCCGCGCAGAAACAATTTGTCCAGCTGGTCGAGATTCATCTGCACCCAGGTGGGGCGACCGTGATTGCACTGGCCGCTACGCTCGGTGTGCTCCATGTCACGCAGCAGGGCATTCATCTCCGGGATACTCAGGGCGCGATTGGCGCGCACCGAACCGTGGCAAGCCATGGTGCCCAGCAGCTCGTTGATGGCCTCGCGCACACGACGGGTAGTGCCGTGGGTGGCAAGGTCGGACAGCACGTCGCGCACCAGCCTCTCCACATCCGAGTCACGCAACAGGCTGGGCACCTGCCGCACCACCAGCGTTTCGGGGCCAATGGCTTCCACCACAAACCCCAGCTCTGTGAACACCTCGTCAAAGGCGGCAGGCAGCTTGGCTTCTGCTTCGTTGACGTTGATGCTGATGGGCACCAGCAACGGCTGGGAGCGCACCCCATCACCCTCCATGGCGGCCTTCATGCGCTCGTAAGTGATGCGTTCGTGGGCGGCGTGCATGTCCACCAGCACCAGTCCCCGGGCATTTTCGGCGAGGATGTAAATGCCGTGCAGTTGGGCGATGGCGTAACCCAGCACCGGCACCTCGGCGTGATCATCGACCGTCTCTCCCGGTTCACTGCCCGCCGTAACCAGCGCCTGATAACCCTGCAATTGTTCACGCACGGCGAATGGCATGTTGCCTTGCGAGGGAACACTCTTCGCGAAAGACGGCCGGGCCTGCAAACCACCTGCGCCCCGTTCAGCACCGGCCGGCATCGGCTCGCTGCTGAAGGCCGTGGCCACTGTGGAGGCGGCCAGATTACCCTCCGCCGCAGGGCGCACCTGCGCCAGCGCCTCGTGCAGGGAACGGAACAGAAAATCGTGCACCTGACGGCCTTCGCGGAAACGCACCTCATGTTTGGTGGGGTGCACATTGACATCGACAATGCCCGGTTCCAGTTCCAGATAGAGCACATAAGCGGGATGCCGTCCGTGGAACAGCACGTCCTGATAGGCTTGACGAATGGCGTGGGTCACCAACTTGTCGCGCACAATGCGGCCGTTGACGAAAAAATATTGCAGGTCCGCCTGTGAGCGGGAAAAACTCGGCTGCGCCACCCAGCCCCACAGCGACATGTCAGAGGCCTCGAAACGAATGTCGAGAGCATTGTCCATGAAGCTCTGGCTGCAAACATGGGCCACCCGTTGACGACGTTCGCCCTCATCGCGCGCGGGGCGTAACTTCTGCACCGTGCGCTGGTTGTGGCGCAGGCTGAAGCCCACATCAAAACGGCTCAGAGCCATGCGTTTGAAGACGTTTTCGAGATGATTAAATTCGGTTTTGTCGGTGCGCAGGAATTTGCGCCGCGCCGGGGTATTGAAAAACAGATCTCGCACTTCCACGGTAGTGCCCTGCGGGCGATGGGCTCCGGCTCACTCACCGCGTCATTGCCGTCCCCCAGCACCCGCCAACCCTGTTCGCTGCCCCGGGGGCAGGAGCGCAGTTCCAACCGTGACACCGAGCTAATGCTGGGCAGGGCCTCGCCCCGAAAACCCAAGCTGGACACACCTTCCAGGTCCTCGTAGCTATGAATCTTACTGGTGGCGTGACGACTCAGCGCCAGCCCGAAATCCGACTTGTGAATGCCGCAGCCGTCGTCCCGCAAGCGGATCAGTTTGGTGCCGCCCTGCTCGACCTCGATATCGATACTCTGGGCACCAGCGTCCAGGCTGTTCTCCAGCAGCTCCTTCACCACCGCAGAGGGACGCTCCACCACCTCGCCAGCAGCAATCTGGTTGGCGAGGCGCATGGGCAGTTTTTCGATGCGGGGCAGGGGGGGGGCTTGGCTC
>JAADHZ010000088.1 GCA_013151575.1 Gammaproteobacteria bacterium | reverse complement strand
TCGATATCACTCTTTACCATCTGGTCACTGGTCAACTACCCTTGGTGGGTGACTCGGTGCCCTGTTTGGTGTATCACATCATTCAGGAAAAACCCTGATGTCTGACTCGCGTCGCTAAGCAAGGTGATGGAGAAGCTCCGGGCAAACGGTTTGTTTACCGATGGCCAGACCGTTGAACGCGGCGCTGAGACGTTGCGCGGGCAATAAACAATAAAAACAACAAAAGGAACAGCATGACGCCACATTTCAGCTTGTACATGATAGGGCTTTCTGACACTGGGCGCGCCCGCGATCACAACGAAGACGCCATCAGCTGGGATGCCGAGCGCGGGCTGGCCCTGCTGGCCGACGGCATGGGGGGGCACAATGCCGGTGATGTCGCCAGCCATCTATGCCTGAAAAGCCTCAATCAACACCTGCTGCCCCGCCTCGACAAACCCCTGCGCCTGCGTCCCAACAAGGGTGTCAGCAAACACGCCACTCTGGTCCGGCGCAGCGTTAAGGAAACCAACGGTGTGGTGTTTGACTTCGCCGAGCAGAATCCCGACTGTAAGGGCATGGGTACCACTTTGGTGCTGGCCCTGTTTTTTGACGACCGGGTAGTGCTGGCGCACGTGGGAGACTCCCGCATCTATCGCCTGAGGCGTAACCAACTCGAGCCGGTAACCGCTGACCATTCGCTGGTACGCGAATTGCTGGAGAAAGGAACGATCTCCGAAGAAGAGGCCAGGGACAATCCCTACAGCCATGTGATCACCCGAGCCGTGGGAGTACACAACCGCGTCAACGTCGAAGTGCAGGAACGGGAGGTACTACCGGGTGATGTGTATCTGCTGTGCTCCGATGGGCTCTCCGACCTGGTGCCAGACGCGGAGATCGAAGCCGCTTTGCTAGCGGCCATGGGCCGTTGGGAGCGCGCCGCCCAACGGCTCATCGACCTCGCCAACCAGCGCGGCGGACGGGACAATATCTCCGTGGTGTTAGTGGCTATCGGTCAGATCCGCGTTGAAACTTAACCCCTGTGGCAGCGATAATCCCCGCGTTCCACTTTTTTGGCGCTAGGCCATGCAATTATGAACACGAGGTGCGTTTATGCCCAAACTACTCCACACCCGCGACGGAATTTTTCTCGGCGAAATCACACTGGAGGAGGGCGACTGGCTCATTGGTCGGCATCCCGATTGTGACATCCGCGTGGTTGACGACACCGTCAGCGGTCGGCACGCATTGGTGTCTGCCCGTTCCAGCGCCTATATGGAAGGGCTGTTGGATGTACACGTGGAAGATCAGGGCAGTACCAACGGCACCTTGGTCAATGGCCGAAAAATCACGCATCACATGCTGAAGCACGGCGAAGTGGTGAAAATCGGCGGCCACGATTTCACTCTCATCGACGAGGCGATACGCGCCTTTGAACCCACCACGGTGATCCTGCCTGGAAATGACTGAACCGTGCTGGGGCGTTTTCAAACACGATTAAAAAACGCTATGGCTACGGAAATCGAGCGCAAGTTTCTGCTGAAAAACGACACTTGGTGCACCGTAGTCGATGACGGCGTGGCCATGTGCCATGGTTGGGGGAAGAGGTCTCCCGCGATGCGCGTTATTACAGCGTCTGCCTGGTCGGCCACCCGCATCGTTTTACTGCTACTGGCGCTGACGGCTTGCACCCCTACGCCGGATCAGACCCTGCGGCTGGGGCTGGCCAGCGCGCCGGTGACCCTCGACCCCCGTTTCGCCACTGACGCCACCTCCAGCCGGATTAACCGCCTGCTGTACGCCCGGCTGGTGGAATTCGACGACCGCCAGGCACCCGTGCCGGGACTGGCTCGCTGGGAGGTCGTGACGCCCCGGCACTACCGTTTTCGGCTTATTGCTGACCATCCCGGGCGTCGTTTTCACGACGGCAGCCGACTCACGGCGCAGGATGTGAAAGCCACCTTTGATGCAGTGCTGGAGCCGCGCACCGGCTCGCCACACCGCGCGTCGCTGACGCTCATCGAACGCATCGAAGTGGAGGATGACGATAGCCTGTCATTTTATCTGAGCCGCGCCGATGCGCTGTTCCCCGCTTATCTGGTGATCGGTATTTTGCCGATGCAGGCGATCCGCGAGCAGCGGCCCGTCAACCGCCAGCCTATGGGCAGCGGCCCGTTCCGTTTCGTGTCGTGGCCGGAGGCGGGGCAGTTGTATCTTGAACGCCGCAGTGACGGCCAGCGCGTGGGTTTCATCACCGTCAAAGATGCCACAGTGCGGGTGCTGAAGTTGCTGCGCGGCGAGGTCAACGTATTGCAAAATGATCTGCCGCCGGAACTGGTGAATTATCTGCAAAACCGTGCGGATATCAGCGTCACCAAGGTGCGTGGTTCCAACTTCACTTATCTTGGTTTTAATCTTGATGATCCGCTATTGGGCCAGCTTGCAGTGCGCCGGGCCATTGCGCTGGCCATCAATCGCGAAGCGATTATTCGTTATGTGATGGGCAGCGCGGCGCGGCCGGCCAGCGCCCTGCTGCCGCCGGAGCACTGGGCCGGTAACGATGAGCTGGCACTCATACCCTACGACCCCGCCGCGGCGCGGGCGCTGTTGGCGGGGCTGGGATACGGCCCGTCGAAACCGCTGCGACTCACCTACAAAACCTCCACCAACGCCTTTCGCGTGCGTTTGGCCACGGTGTTGCAAAGCCAGCTGAAGGCCGTGGGTATCGACGTGGATCTGCGCAGTTATGACTGGGGCACTTTTTACGGCGATATCAAGGCCGGTAATTTCCAGATGTTCAGCCTGTCGTGGGTAGGCATCAAATCGCCAGACATTTTTCGTTACGTGTTTCACAGCGACGCAGTGCCGCCCAATGGCGCGAATCGTGGGCGTTTTCGTGACCCCGTTTCGGATCGTTTAATCGAGGCTGCTGGTGTCGCCGGTTCGCAGCAGGCACAGGCCCGGGGTTTTCGTCGGTTACAGGCACGCCTGCTGGAACAACTTCCCTACGTGCCCCTGTGGTACGAAGATCACGTGTTCGCCATGCGGCCAGGTGTGGAGGGGTATTCTGTAGGGAAGGACGGCAATTTCGATGGGTTGGTGGCGGCGAAATTGCAGCGGTAGCTATAAGGACGCCGCGCATTATTTTAAACCTCTGAGTTCAAGGTAAAGTTTGCGGCGGCGCCTGCCGATGAGCTTGTTCGATACCGCTGTCGATAAAACCATCGATAAAAAAGGTGCCGACCAAACCCATGCTGTCTTATCGACAACACCGCCACCCACAACGGAATGTTGAGCGCGCGTTTCGCTGTGTGAAATGCTGGATGCCACCGTCAACCCCTCATTTTTCAGAATGGGGCATCGCCGTGTCGGCGTTATTGATGTGTCCCAATGTCGCTACGGCCGGTGTTTTTTCCGAACACACCGGAACATCACTACTGGCGGGTGCCGCACTGCTGCTTGTGGGGTTGGCGGTAGCATGGCGGTATTTTTCCCTGGTGTCGGTTAACCGACAACTCACCAATAGTCTGGCCCAATGCAAAAAAGCCGAACACAACCTGCGCGATAGCGAGCGCCAGTTGCAGGGGCTGATGTATCACGCCAATGCCATCATTTACATCAAAGACCTTGACGGCCGTTATCTGCTGACCAATCGACGTTTTGATGAAATTGCACATTTGGGGCAGGCATCCGCGCTGGGCAAAACCGACTACGACGTTTTCCCCGGAAAAATGGCGGATATGTTTCGTGAATCAGACCAGCTGGTGCTGGAGTCCCACCGGGTGCAGGAATTTGAACAGGTGGTGCCAGGCGAGCACAACGACAACGTGTATCTGGTGGTTAAATACTGTTTGTACGACGAGCATGGCGAGCCTTACGCACTGGCTGGCATGGCCACGGATATTAGCAAGCGGGTATTCGCCGAGCGGCGTATGCGGCAAAGCGAGCAGCGCTATCGGCAATTGGTAGAAACCTTGAGCGATGAATACTTTTTTTATTCGCAGGATCAGGATGGAAACTACAATTATGTGAGCCCGTCGATCACAGCCATATTGGGGCGCAACGAGGATGAATTTGCCGAACATTGGACCTCCTACCTGACGGGCAATCCACTCAATGCTGGGGTAACAGACATGCCCCGCAAGGCCCTGCGGGGCATGCACGTGCCGTCTTACGAGATGGAAATGTTTCACGCCGATGGCCGGCGGCGACGCCTGGAAGTCTTTGCCAGCCCGCTAAAAGATGATGCGGACGCCATCCTCGGGCTGGAAGGCATCGTCCACGATGTGACGAAACGCACCGAGGTGGAGGAAAAGCTACAGCGTCAGGAGTACGAGCTGCGGCAGATTCTCGATAACATGCTGGACGGCGTGATCGCCATTGACGACACGGGTATCGTGCGGCGTTTCAATCGTTCCGCCGCGAGAATGTTCGGTTATAGCTCCGATGAGATGGTGGGGCAAAGTATCAACGTGTTGATGCCGGTGCCCGACAGCGAAAACCACGACCAACATCTTCAATATTATCTGAAAACCGGCAACGCCAATGCCATCGGGAGAGACCGAGTGGTCATGGCACGTCGTCGCAATGGTGAAATTTTTCCGATGCGGCTGTCGGTGGCGGAACTGCCGAAACAGGATGACGGGGCGCGTCGATTTATCGGTTCCTGTTCCGATGTCACCGCACAGCGGCAACAAGAAGAGCAGTTGCGGCGCAGCGCTAAAATGGACGCACTGGGCAAACTGACCGGTGGCATCGCCCATGATTACAATAATATGTTAGGCGTGATTCTCGGCTACTCGGAAATTCTGGCAACCAGCCTGAGTGACCCTAGGTTGACGAAATATGTCAGCGAGATTCATCGGGCGGGTGAGCGTGGTGCAAAACTGACACGCCGATTATTGTCGTTTTCACGCCGACAAATGAGTGCGGCCGAAGCCGTTGACATCAACGTCCTGCTGGACGACATCCATTTGATGCTGGAAAAATCCCTCACCGCCAGAATCAGCCTGTGCTACGAACTGGAAGATGACCTTTGGCTCGTGTGGCTGGACCGAGGAGACTTGGAAGACGCGATCTTGAACATGAGCATCAACGCCATGCACGCCATCCCCAAGGAAGGCAGCCTGACCATTACCACCCGAAACCGACACCTGTCAGAGCACGATGCCGCCCTGCTGGGGCTGGGGCACAGCGCTGGAGATTTCGTACACTTGAGTCTCTCCGATACAGGGAAGGGCATGGACGAAGAAACTCGCAGCAAAATATTTGACCCCTTTTTCAGCACCAAGGGTGAAAACGGCACGGGGTTAGGTTTAAGCCAAGTGTATGGTTTTGCCCAGCAAGCCAGCGGTTCCATTGACGTGCGGTCACGCCCCAATCAGGGAACCTGCTTTAATCTTTATTTTCCCCGGCATCATTTGCGTGGGAAAAAAGGTGGGGAACCAAAACGAGAACCGACTCCACTGCGCGCCACCGGCACTGGAACTGTCCTGGTGGTGGATGATGACCGGGCGTTACGGGAGCTGACCGTGGATACGCTGATGCGATATGGGTACCAAGTTTATAACGCCGACAACGCTGAAGGAGCGTTGGAATTGCTGCATCAACAACCAGTGGACCTGGTGCTAAGCGATGTTGTGATGCCAGGCATGGACGGTTACCAGCTGGCGGAAACCATTCAGCAACAGTATCCCAGCATCAAAATACAATTAGTCAGTGGCTATACGGGCGATCAACAACCTGCGCATGTGGATGAGAAATTGCAAGCGCGGCTCATCTCCAAACCGTTCAGCTCCGAGCACTTGTTTCGGAGAATCAGCAGCCTACTGAACGAGACTTCTCAGAAGGGGAGTGAATAAATCATGACCGACAAAAATCAACACGTTGTCATAGTGGATGATGATCCGCATTATGCCGAGCTGCTGGGCGAGATGCTGAGCGCGCTGGATTGTCTAGTCACATTATTCACCAGTCCGGTGGCTTTTCTGGAAAGCGATATTCCCGGCGACAGCATCGTGTTGCTCGACCTCAAAATGCCACAATTGGATGGTGTGGAAGTCATTCGTGAAATGGCTGCGCGGAAAATTACCGCCAGGATCGTACTCATCAGCGGTTACGATAGCGGTGTATTGCACTCCGCCCAGCAGCTTGCGAAGGCACATCGCCTGAATGTGGTGGACCGGCTGACCAAACCCGTCATGATGAAAGATCTGAAAACCGTCCTCGCCAACCTGGAACCGCATCAGATACCGAACAACACCAGCGGGGACTTGCGAGACGGGGCCATCTCTGTCAGCGAATTACGGGAAGCCATTCGAAGCGAGCAACTGGAGTTGCATTACCAGCCTCAAATCAACATGAAAAGCGGAGAACTGGTCGGGGCTGAAGCGCTAGTGCGCTGGCGGCATCCGCACCGTGGACTGGTTTTCCCCAACCAGTTTGTTCCCTTTGCGGAAAACAATCATCTCATCGGTGACTTAACTGCGCGGGTCATACGAATGGCCGTAGAGCAAACTCGATACTGGGGTGAAAATAATCTGAAATTGCGAGTATCGGTTAATGTTTCCGCAGAAAATATTTCCAGCCTAGCCCTGCCGGAACAATTGTCGCGCCAAGTGGAACAACACCAGCTGGATCCTTCGATGCTGACGCTAGAGGTGACGGAAAGCGCATTAATGAACCAGCGGATCACTTCGTTGGACATTTTGACCCGGTTACGCATGAAAGGCTTTAAACTTTCCATTGATGACTTCGGCACCGGTTATTCCTCGCTGTCGCAGTTACACCGGATACCCTTCACGGAACTGAAAATTGACCAAGGTTTCGTGATGGATATTGACCATGACGAAGAATCCCGAGCCATCGTAGAGACCTGCGTGATGTTAGGCCACAAACTAAAAATGAACACCGTCGCCGAAGGTGTAGAAACACAAAAAGTATGGGATTTGCTCAAGGAAATGGGCTGTGAAACCGCGCAAGGTTATTTTATCGCTAGGCCCATGCCAGCCGACAAACTGCTTTCATGGTATGACAAATATTCGGGCAGTCCCGATACAGAAAATATACATTCACCCTGAAATTACTAAGGAGTACATTGATTAGACGACATAACCGGCACCTAATTGGCCTGCGCGCCTTCGTTGGGCGTTGTGAAAAAATCCTCAATGTATCAGCATACGCCTGCGGTTTTTTCACAATGCCCGCCTTGTCTCGGCTCAATAGTCGCTCGCCTATGTCGCCCAACCAATGTATTCCTTAGTATCATGGCCCAAACCATATTTAATTATTATTTCTCACGTGAGTTTGGTTTTGCCACTCATTTCATGATGACCTCCTATTTGAATTTTCTGGCGTTGAAAAGGAATTAAAAAGTGCCTTCCGCGCGAAGATTGGTATCATTGGCGCGATGAGTATTTCCGAAACCAGTGGGCCACCAAAGGTCCGTTTTGTGGACGTGGACGCCGATCAGGCCGGCCAGCGTATCGACAATTTTTTGCTGGCTCGCCTCAAAGGTGTGCCCAAAAGCCGTATTTACCGCTTGCTGCGCAAAGGCGAAGTGCGCGTCAACAAGGGCCGCATTAAGGCCAGCTACCGGTTACAGCCGGGGGACAGCGTGCGCATTCCACCGGTTCGCCAGGCCGAGCCTGCCAAGATAGGGCATCCCGGGGCGCGGGTCTTGTCCCTGATCGAGAGCAGTATTTTGCTGGAGGAAAAGGGATTTTTAGTGATCAACAAACCCTCGGGTATTGCCGTACACGGGGGCAGCGGTCTCAGCTATGGGGTCATCGAGGCCCTGCGTCTGTCACGCCCTGAGGCTCCGTATCTGGAGCTGGTGCATCGTCTCGACCGGGATACCTCCGGTTGTCTGATTATCGCCAAAAAACGCAGTACACTGCGGGAGCTGCATGCCCTGATACGGGGGGATAACCCCGGCCATACGTTGAGCAAACGTTATCTGGCCCTGGTACAAGGAGAGTGGAGAGGCGGCAAACGACGTGTCGATGCACCGCTGTTGAAAAATACCCTCAAATCCGGCGAAAGAGTGGTGGTGGTCAGCGAGCAGGGAAAGGCTTCCCTGAGTATTTTTCGTCCAGTGAGCTGTTCTCCCGAGGCGAGCCTAGTGGAGGTTGAGCTGGTGACTGGACGTACCCATCAAATCCGTGTCCATGCCACCACCATTGGCCATCCTATCGCCGGGGACGAAAAATATGGGGATGAAACCTGTAATCGTGAAATGAAATTCCGGGGGCTGAGCCGCCTATTCCTGCATGCTGCCGAGCTGGAGTTCACGCTGTCAGCGGGGGAGCGGTTCCGTATCCGCGCGCCACTGGAGCCAAAGCTGGAAACATTGCTGAAACAAATGGCCTTGGTGACGGACAAAAGCAGAACGTGAAATCACGGCAGGCGCGTCGAGTACCGGGAAAATAAATTATGCAAAAAAGTTTTACCGCACGTTTCGAGCTGGTGGTATTTGATTGGGACGGCACACTGATGGATTCCGAGGCCCATATCGTTGCCAGCATGCGGCGCGCGATTGATGACCTGAAGCTGCCCTTGATGGACGATAACAACATCCGAAATATCATCGGGCTTGGGCTGCGGGAGGCGATAATGGACCTGTACCCACAACAGAACGACGATACCGTGCAGTCTATCGCGGACCGTTACCGGTACCACTTTTTGGCGGATGATCCCTGCGAGCCGTTTGAAGGCGCCGAAGCCGTGCTGAAACAGTTGCAGCAACAGGGCTATTTATTGGCCGTGGCCACGGGCAAGGGCAGACGGGGTCTGGACCGTGTGCTTGAGGCAACCGGCTTTGGCGCGTATTTTCTGGAAACCCGTTGCGCGGACGAAACGATTTCCAAACCGCATCCACAAATGTTACTGGAAATCATGGAAACACTGGACGTCGCCCCGGAGCGCACGCTCATGGTGGGAGATACCGAATACGATTTGAACATGGCCCACGCCGCTGGTGCTACCGCATTAGCAGTGGATTACGGGGTGCATGAACGGGAACGTCTTCTCGCATGCAAGCCTGCTGGCTGCTTGAATTCCATCCAGACCCTGCCGACGTGGCTGAGTAACAATAAATAGCGCTCCATTGTCGCAAACATTAACAACAGAACAAACAAGGTAATTTTATGCAAGACCCAAACAAGCCAGATACGTCTGAATCCCCATCGCAGGAAAATAGGCAAACGGGAGACTCGCAGTCGATAGCAGCCGAGCCGACGCCCTCGCAAGAGGACGTTTGGACAAAAAGCCCAGCACCTGATTCGGACCAATCGACACAGACTCGAGACACGGATAAAACAGCCCCGGATAGCGGCCAGGAAAAATGGGAGCGCGATGTCGTGAATCGTCTGGCATTTGCTTCGCTCAATGAACAACGACGCACACGACGTTGGGGCATCTTTTTCAAATCGCTGGTGTTCGTGTACCTGTTCGCCATTCTTTTTTACCTGCCCACAGACTGGAGCGGGCAGGGTATCAAACACGGCAAACACACCGCGCTGGTGGACCTCCAAGGGGTCATTGCCGCCAATACTCAGGCCAGCGCCGATAACCTCATCACCGCACTGCGTGATGCTTTTGAAGATAAAAACACCGTAGCCGTCATTTTGCGCATCAACAGCCCCGGCGGTAGCCCGGTGCAATCCGGCTACGTTTATGATGAGATCAAACGCCTGCGGGCAAAGTATCCAGCGACTAAATTATATGCGGTAGTCACCGATATTTGTGCCTCCGGTGGTTACTATATCGCCGCCGCTGCCGATGAAATTTACGCGGACAAAGCCAGCATTGTCGGTTCCATTGGCGTATTAATGGACGGCTTCGGTTTTGTAGATACGCTGGAAAAGGTCGGCGTGCAGCGACGCCTCATGACCGCCGGTGAGCACAAAGGCATTCTTGATCCGTTTTCCCCCCTGAAACCGTCTGAGGTTAAACACGTTCAAAACCTGTTGGATTCCGTGCACCGGCAGTTTATTGATCAGGTCAAAAAAGGCAGGGGGGACCGCCTGTCCGATTCGCCTGAATTGTTCACCGGCCTGTTCTGGAATGGCGAAGAGGGTGTCAAACTGGGACTGGTGGATGGGCTGGGAAGCACGAGTTATGTCGCGCGTGACATTATTGGCGAAGAAAACTTGGTAAATTTTACCGTGCAACCCAAGTTCTTTGATCGTTTTGCCAACCGCATCGGCGTCACAAT
>JAADHZ010000077.1 GCA_013151575.1 Gammaproteobacteria bacterium | reverse complement strand
CGCCGAACACCACGATCAGTACCAGGGTGATCAAGTGGCTGGTTTTTACCCGGCCGTCCCGAAACCAGAACCATGCCACCTGTATCACGCTGGCAGCGATGGCCATGGCGGTGGCGGTGAAAATATCGGCGAGGTAGTAGGCCCCGGCAAAAACAAGGAAGGGGAACATTTCAAGGATTGAATTCATGATTGACCGAGTGTTGAGGACGTTGCCGGCTAGACGTCTGTCGGGCTTAGGAAATCGTAGTGAGTGAAAGTCATTTTGAGTCCATTTTTTTGATCGTTTGAGGCGAATATTGGATATATTCAACGAAGAGGATCGAGAAAATGGGCCAAAATGAATTTTCCGCAGTAGATTCATCCTAAGTCCGACAGACTCCTAGGCCCGCGAAAATGACGAAGGGGCAATTTACCACAGAGGCGCGCACCTGCGCAGTCGTGCTCTGGTAGAATTCACGTTTGTTTGCCATCGAGCCACGGACCCACATGCCTGCCACCCTGACCCACGAGCTGAATCACGATTTACATAGCCATTCCACCGCCTCCGACGGCACCCTCAGTCCCGCCGAGCTAGTGCGCCGGGCTCATGCCCAGGGCGTGGACGTGCTGGCGCTCACCGACCACGATTCCACTGCGGGTGTCGCGGAGGCCAGCGAGGCCGCCGCAACGCTGGGCCTGCGACTGGTGCCGGGGGTGGAAGTGTCGGTGACTTGGAACGGGGTGACCATCCATATCCTTGGCCTTAACGTGGACCCGGAGCACCTCGGGCTACAGCAGGGGCTGGCGCAATTGCGGGTCCGGCGTGACGAGCGGGGCAAAGAAATTGCACGGCGCCTGGCCAAGGCGGGCATCGAGGGGGCATTGGAAGGGGCGCAGGCTTACGCTTCGGGGGCGATTATCAGCCGCACCCATTTCGCGCGTTTTCTGGTGGAGCAAGGCCATGCCAAAGATATGCGTAAGGTGTTCAAGAAATTTCTGGTGAATAACCGCCCCGGTTACGTGCCCGGCGACTGGGCCTCTCTGGACGAGGCGCTAGGGTGGATTCACGCTGCGGGTGGTTTGGCAGTGATCGCCCATCCGGCGCGTTATCGCCTCAGCGCCACCCGTCTGCGGCAGTTTATTGGCGAATTCAAGGAGTACGGTGGGCAGGGCATCGAAGTGGTGTCCGGCAGCCACTCCGCCGGTGATGTGCAGGGCATGGCCCAGTACGCCCGGCGTTTTGAACTGCTGGCCTCCTGCGGCTCTGACTATCATGGCCCCGAGCAGCCGTGGGTGGAGCTGGGTCAGTTGACGCCTCTGCCAGAAAACTGCACCCCCGTATGGCAACAATGGGAGACAGCGGCATGAGCCAGTTTTTTCAAATTCACCCGGATGATCCCCAGCAGCGGCTCATCGATAAGGCCGTGGAGATCATCAACGGCGGCGGGGTCATCGTGTACCCCACCGATTCCGGTTATGCGTTGGGCTGCCACATCGGCGACAAAGCTGCCATGGAGCGTATCCGCACTATTCGGCAGGTGGACGCCAAACACAATTTCACCCTCGTGTGCCGCGACCTATCCGAGATCGCCCTCTACGCCAAGGTCGAAAACAGCGCCTACCGGCTCATCAAAAGCCACACCCCAGGGCCGTACACCTTTATTCTCAAAGCCACCAAAGAAGTGCCGCGCCGCCTGCAAAATCCCAAACGTAAAACCATCGGCTTGCGCGTGCCTGACAATCGCATTGCCCAGTCTTTGCTGGAAACCCTCGGCGAACCGCTGATGAGTTCTACGCTCATATTGCCCGGTGACGACATGCCGCTCACTAACCCCTATGACATCCGTGCCACCTTGGAGCATGCCCTGGATTTAGTGATCGACGGTGGCTACTGTGGTTTTGAACCTACCACGGTGGTGGAATTGACAGAGGACGAGCCCGTGGTAGTGCGGCGGGGGCAGGGGGCAGTGGAGGTGTTTGAGGAAGCGCACTAGTCTTCTTTACGCTGTGATATTGTCTGATACTGGATTGCCATCATCCATTAACGCTTGTCATATGAAGAACGTTAATGTTGGGTAATATCACATTGAAAGGGCACTAGCAGAGAGTGTAGCGCCGACAATTCGGGGTAACGCGCCGAGACCTCATAGACATAACCCAGGGTGCGGGGGATGTCATTGAGGTAGCCACGTTTGCCATCGCGCAACCACAGTCGCGCGAAAATGCCCGCAGCTTTGAGGTGGCGCTGCACGCCCATCCAGTCGAACCAGCGCAGCAGTTCGGCATCACTCAACCCGTCCCGCACAAACACGCCCGCTTCGGCGGCCCGTTGCAGATAATCCAGCGCCCAGCGTTCTACCTGTTCCCGGGGCCATTGTACGTAACAGTCACGCAGCAGGGACACCAGGTCGTAGGTCACGGGGCCTCGCACCGCATCCTGAAAATCAATGATGCCGGGATTGTGATGCGGCGTAACCATGAGGTTGCGCGAATGATAGTCGCGATGTACGAACACCCGGGGTTGAGCCAGGGCCGAAGCCGCCAGCCGCCCGAAAACCTCGGTGAGCGCGGCACGTTGCGGTTCGTCGAGGTGATAACCCCGGTAGCGTTGCAGGTACCAGTCCGTGAACAGCTGCATTTCCCGCAGCAGCAGCGACTCATCGTAGGGAGGCAGTGAGGCGCTGTCGACGTCGCGCTGCATAATCAGCAGCGCATCCAGCGCGTCGCCGTAAAGGGATTCCACTGTGTGGGCGTCGAGCGCGTCGAGAAAGTCCTGCTGCCCCATGTCCTCCAGCAGCAAAAAACCCTGTTCCACGTCGGCGGCGAACAGACGCGGCGCATGCAGGCCGATGTCAGACAACAGGGAGGCCACGGTAAGAAAGGGGCGGGTGTCTTCTTTGTCGGGTGGTGCGTCCATTGCCACCAACGTGTGCCTGGCGTCGAGACCTTCGATAGTGTGAGGGGACAGATTCGACACCCGGAAGTAACGCCGAAAACTGGCGTCGGCGGAGGCCGACTCGATGTGTAAATCTGATGCCCCCAGCTGCTGCTGCAACCAGCGGGTTAACTGCTCAAGCCGTTGCGGCATTCCTGCTCCCCGTGCTCTTTGAATTGCCCGTCCAATCCGGCGAAGCGGCACTCAATAATTCCAACTCAGCCCCAGTTTGATCAAGGAACGATCATAACTCTTGCGGCCGATGTTGGAATCATTGGTGGTGAAATAATATCCCGCTGACACACCCCAGTGCCGGGCCACGCGCCAGCTTACGCGGGCGGAAACACGAAACTGCTTGTCCGCCCGGCGAATGCGTGTGCCGTCGGTTAGCTCATTGCGACCACCGTACAGACTGTAGCGATAACGCCCGTCCAGCCGCAGCCGCCAGCCGTTACTGTACCGCCACCCGCTGGTGAGCCGCAGGCTGTGCCGCGTGGGGGAGTAGCTGGAAAAAGGTTCAATAGTGCCTACTCGATCTTGGCGGTCATTGACTTCCAGCTGGTAATAGGCGCGCAGGGTGTTGCCGCCCCGGCGCTGACGAATAGCCACCCGCGCCTGCTGTCGCCAGCCGTCGAGGTAATCAAAAACGGCATCGGTGGCTTGAATACGGCCGAGTGCATATCGCAGACGTAATTGCCGGTCGTTGGGCAAGTCTCTGTGGCCGCGCACCTCAACACCGATCACGCGTTGGTATTCGCTGCCGCTGAAATAGATTTCGTCCCAGCCCCCCGCAAAACGCATTTCCCAGCGCCCCAACAGGTCGTATCGCGCCATGCCCACCTGCAACCGGGCGAAATCATTTTCGCCGAGCTTGTCGTACTGTTGCAGGTTCGCTCCCAGCGTCAAACGCACACCCTGGTCGCCCCGGCCCTTCAGCCATTTCCCGCCGTTGGCGGAAAAACCCATATAGGTGTCGCTCTGGCGGGTGACGCCAACCAGCTCGTCATTGGCCAGAGTCACATTGCTGTCGCTGGCCAATGCGGTGGACAACCGCACGCTCCATTTTCTGTTCTGACGAACGCGGGTGCCGGAGGTGCCTAAACGTTTGAGGGCGGTCGCCGCCAGAGTGCGGATTTGTTGGGAGGAGCGGCTGTCGCCAGCGTGGCGGTAGGCGCGCCGAAACCAACGTATGGAAGCGGCGGATTTTTTTTGTTTATTGGCAATCAGACCCAGGTTGAAATAAGCCAGTTGTTCGAGACTGGGGTCATTGCTCAGCCCGACATAAATAAGACGCGCCTGTTCGTACTGCCCAGTGCGGTAATAGGCCACCGCCAGGTTGTACTTCAACGCTGGCGTGCTCATCCCGGTACGGCGGGCTTTTTTAAATTCCACGAGGGCCTGTTGGTACTCCCCTGCCGTGGCGGCGGTCACGCCAGCCTGAAAAAAATCATCCGACGATTGGGCCAGTGCAAAATTAAACGGTATTGCCAAACACAAACCCAGTACAACGATTTTCACTCGACCCAACAACATTCATCTACCTCAAAAAAACCGATGTTTTTGCCAAGGCGTTTACGTGTGGACATAGTGAACTCATGCCAAAAAAAAGCAATGCAGAGTGTCGAAAAAAGCGTCGTGATCGGTCATTTTCCGGCTATTTTTTTTACCCGCCCACAAAAAAACCTCCCTGGAAAGCCAAGGGAGGAATTCGTGTTTTATGGCCGTCAAATCAAACGGCTGGATGACTGGTTCAGGGAAACTATTTATCGTCCGGCGTTCCGGGAATATCAGGAACCTCGGGCAGCGGGTCTGCTACACCTTCACTGTCCTTCCGCTCTTCCGCTTCCTGCTCGTTTTCGTGTTGTTCCTGCTCTTCAGCATCATCCCGTTCTTCGTGAGCATCATCAATGTCTTCACGGGATTCATCGCGATCTGCGGCTTCATCTTCGGATTGCTCGCGGCCCTCGCCACGGTCGTCGAATTTGTTTTCCGCGACCTGTTCGTTATCGCTGCCTTGGTGGCCGACGTGGTCATCCCCGCGCACGTCATTAACATGGGACAAACCGCCTTCCTCGTGCCCCCGCCCAGCGGCGGATGCGGGGAAGGGCAGACTCAGCTCGTGGCTGATGTCATCGACGTCGTCCGAATCAATCACGCGGATGGTGACATCCAAATCGTCCAGGTCCACGGCATGTGCCACACCCACGGACAGCATCAGCGTAAAACCTGTCATCAATAATGTTTTGAATATCTTCATTTTTCGGCCTCAACCGCCATCCATCGGCAGCCTTATCTTCCCTATGTTCCGCCCATTAGCCGACGGTTTGCCAAACGCCCTGCGGCAAACGTACCTGACCGTTGCCGGACAAGTCCGGCGCGCGGGTTTCGATATTCACCCTCAGCACCTTGTACTGGTCACCGTATTCGATACGCGCCACCAGCTCACCCACTGCTGCACCCGTTGCGACCACCGGCAGGCGAAGCAGATTGTCACCCTGAGCCAAGTTGGTCTCCCAGCTTAGTTCACGTTGTCCGGGAAAACCCGCTAGAGCCACGTTCTCCGGCATTTGGATGCTGATCCGGGCTCCTTTCAGGGGGTGGTCCGAAAAAAAGGCCAATTTGATGTCACGTTGCTCGTTCAATGCAATGGTGACCACGGGCACATCCTCAGCCACGGTCGGCGCATCTCCCGGCATTGGCTGAGGAAACAAACCCACCACCACCCACAGGGCCAGGGCTGCGGCGACCGCGCTACCGAATCCCATCATGAAGCCGTGATGGCGATGCTGATGGTGGTCACCCGCTCCTCGGCGAAGACCGCCATCCCCCTGATGTTGCTGTACCGGGTTCTGCTCCGCCGCCATGCGTAGGGCGCGCTCAGCAAAACCCAGGCTGGGCTCCGGGATCGGCATGGCCCGCAAGGCCTGCTGTAGCGCATCGTGTTGCGACAGCCGTTCGGCGCACTGCCGACAGTCTTGCAAATGCTGGTCACAGCGGTTCCGTTGCGCGGCGCCCGACTCAAATCCGGGTCCACCATCACGGTAGTCATCAATAGCCTTATGGAATTCAGTACAATTCATGATTTTCTCTCTTATCCTACTGACGTTCCCGTTTCTGAAACCGTTCCCTTTTTCAGCAATTCGCGCATTCGCGCCCGCGCCCGATGGATACGGGACTTGAGTGTGCCCACCGGCACATCGAGCATTTGGTGCAATTCCACCAACCGGTAACCCTCGATATCGTGCAGAGTCAGCAGCACCCGGTGGTCCTCGCTAAGGCGCTCAAAGGCCTCCTGGACCTGGTCAATGCGCTGGTCTTCGGCTAAATTTTCCTCTGGCGTAGCATCATTGTTGGCAACGCTTTCGTACAGCGCAGCTTCATTTTCCACCAGTTCCAAAGGGGAACGTTTGGTTCGGCGTGTGCCGTCAATAAACATGCGATACAGAGAAGTCACCAGCCACGGACGCAGCTTTTCCACCTGCTCAAGCTGCTCGCAACGGGGGTACAGCTTGACCAACAGATCTTGCACCAGGTCCTCGGCATCCTCCTGCTTGCCACAAAAGCGGTACGCAAGCCGATACAAGTAGGTGATGTGCGGATTCACCAGTTCTTCAAATTTTGACAGGGGCGGCTGGCCCGGGAAGGAGAGTATCTTCATATACGGCGGAAGATTATAACGGCGGAGACCTTGAGAAAAACGACGGAGAACATCGGAATAACACGCCCTGACAGTGAAAAAGGTTCCATCATCGACGGCAGCCTCCCGCCTATCCCTGAGCTGCACTGACTATTGGCATATCCCTGACGCGGCGGTAGAGTGGCACTATTCTCGTCTCGTGCGCAGGAAAAGGTCGGCATGTTTGATCATCAGGACACTCTGGAGCAGCTCAGCAAAAATATTCCGCTGGGCGAAAAACTTGGCAGCATCCATCAGGCGATACAAACCAAGTTCAGTTGCGTTGAACGCATTGCGGTGGCTATTTACGATCGCCAGACTGACCTGCTGAAAACCTATGTGCACAGCAGCGGAGCTGAGAGTCCGCTGGTGCGCTATCAGTCACCGCTGGCCAAATCTTCCTCGTTGCAGGAAATCATCAAACACCGCAAACCCCGAGTGGTAAATGACCTGAGCATTTTTGATTCAAGCACCCAGCAGCATACCCAGCGTATCCGGGAAATGGGCTACGCCTCCAGTTACACTTTGCCGATGTTTCTCAATGATGTTTTTTTCGGTTTCGTGTTTTTCAATTCCCGTCAGCAGAATGCCTTTCCCGACGATGCCCTGCACTACTTTGACATCATCGGCCATTTGATTTCACTGCTCATTATCAATGAGCAAACCGCCATCCGCACATTGTTGGCGACGGTGAAAACTGCCCACGATATGACTCACCACCGGGACACTGAAACCGGTGCGCACATCGACCGCATGTCGCGTTATTCGCGGGTGATCGCAAACCACATCGCCGATGCTCACGACTTGAACGACGAGTTCATCGAAAAGGTGTTTTTGTTCTCCCCGCTGCACGATATCGGTAAAATCGCCATCGCCGACGACATCCTGAAAAAGCGCGGCAAGCTCACCGAAGCTGAAACCACCATCATGCGAACCCACTCTCACAAAGGCCGTGAGATGATAGACAGCATGCTGCAAACTCACGGTCTCGATAGCTTCGACAGTATCGATATCCTGCGCAATATCGCCGAATTTCACCACGAAGCGGTCAACGGCACCGGTTATCCCCACGGCCTCGAAGGTACGGAAATTCCGCTGGAGGCACGCATCGTGGCAGTGGCGGATGTATTTGATGCGCTCACCAGTCAACGTCCGTACAAGGAAGCCTGGAGCAACCATGATGCCTATGCCATGCTGCAACGGCTGGCGGGGGGGCAATTGGACAAGGAATGCGTCGAGGCACTCATCAACAACAGGGAACCGGTCGAGAACATCCAGCGCGAGTTCGCTGAGGACAATCTGGGCTAAGTCAGTTCACCGCCAGTGACAGCTCAAATTTGAGCCGTTTTCACTCATACCCGCGCCCGCTAGGGTAGTCGGATGACCCTGCCCCCTCACTCGGTGTTGTGTAATTCAATAACCGCATTGTCTCCCAGCGGTTGTTTGGAGCGCGCGCCGTCGTTACGTTTTTCTTCAAGGTAGTCGAGGTAGTCACCAGTCACGTCGCCGGTCACGTATTCACCGTCAAACACGGAAGTATCAAAACGCTGGACTTCCGGATTGCCGACCTGTGCAGCCTCCACTAAATCATGTAGATCCTGGTATATCAGCCAATCGGCGCCGATCACTTCGGCGATTTGTTTGTCGTTGCGGTCATGGCCCACCAGTTCTTTCACCGAGGGCATGTCGATGCCATAAACATTGGGATACCGTACCGGCGGTGCGGCGGAGGCGAAGTACACTTTGTTGGCGCCGGCCTCGCGGGCCATCTGGATGATCTGTTTGGAGGTGGTGCCTCGCACGATGGAATCATCCACCAGCAGTACGTTTTTACCCTTGAACTCCAGTTCGATGGCATTGAGTTTTTGACGCACGGACTTTTTGCGTTGCGTCTGCCCCGGCATAATAAAGGTACGGCCGATGTAGCGGTTTTTGATGAAACCTTCACGATACACCACACCCAGTTTGTACGATAATTGCAGGGCCGAGGTACGGCTGGTGTCTGGGATGGGAATAACCACGTCGATGTCGTGACCGGGAAACACCTTTAAAATTTTATTGGCCAGAGCCTCGCCCATGCGTAACCGCGCTTTGTACACGGAAATGCCGTCGATGATGGAATCGGGCCGTGCAAAGTACACGTGCTCGAAAATACAGGGCGAGGCTTTGGGATGCTGGGCACATTGACGGGTGTGTAGCGTGCCGTTGATATCAATAAACACGGCTTCTCCGGGCGCAATGTCACGGATCAATTCAAAACCCAGCGAATCCACTGCGACACTTTCCGAGGCAATCACATACTCGGTGCCACGCGGGGTTTCACGTTTGCCGAATACCACCGGGCGGATGCCGTGGGGGTCACGAAAACCCACGATACCGTAACCGGTAATCATGGTAACCACAGCGTAGGCACCACGGCAGCGGTGATGCACACCGGCCACGGCTTCAAATACGTCGTTGGCATCCAGGCTCAGTTTGCTTTCCCGCTGCAACTCGTGGGCAAAAACATTGAGCAGCACTTCAGAATCGGAGTCGGTATTAATGTGGCGGCGATCGGCGCGAAACAGGTCGCGCTTCAGTTCCGTAGCATTGGTAAGGTTGCCATTGTGGGCCAGGGAAATGCCAAAGGGTGAGTTTACGTAAAACGGCTGAGCCTCAGCGGAGCTAAAGCAACCAGCGGTGGGGTAGCGTACATGGCCGATGCCCATGTTACCCACCAGCCCCCGCATGTGACGGGTGCGGAACACATCGCGCACCAGGCCGTTATCCTTGCGCAGGTACAGGCGCTGTTTGTCGCAGGTCACGATGCCAGCGGCATCCTGTCCACGATGTTGCAGCACGGTAAGCCCGTCATACAAATTTTGGTTCACGTTCTCGGTTCCAACAATACCGATTATGCCGCACATCTCGGATGCCTCTTATCAATACAACAGGGTAAAAAAATAGGGAAGTTGCTTACTCCGCTGGCACCAAACCACCCGTGAGTTCCGGAGCTACAGTGTAGCGCAGCCACAGAGCTAGCTCATGAAACACAGGGATCATCGCAGATTCTTGCCACCAGGGGTCCTGCGCCATGGTGGTCAACCCCGCCAGCAGCACCAGCACCGACACGACTATTACGCCGCGGGCGATACCGAAAATCATGCCGATCATGCGGTCGGTGCCACTGAGACCGGTTTTTTTAACCAGCTGACCCGCGAGACGATTGACCAACGCCGTCAATACCAGCGTCACCACAAACAAGATGGTAAACGCCACCACAATACGCAAGGAAGGAACCGAAATTCCTGTCAAAAAGACCTCGGCGAGGTTTTTGGAAAACGTCAGCGCCACCCAAAGTGCCGCCATCCAGCCCAGCAATGACAGCGCCTCACGCACGAATCCACGCATCAGGCTGAGCAAGGCCGAAATGGCGATGATGCTGGGGATAACAATATCGACCCAAATCATGTTGCTACCATCGTTTTATGAACTCCACGGAAAATCATGGGTAGCGTTGCACCATTGTATCTTTCAGTTTTTGTTTTTTAGCCAGCCGCTTCTGTAGCTTCACTGCCAGCGCCTTCGTCAGCTCTGGACCCACGCGCACGCGATAGGTGATGCGCTGTTTGCCATCCACCCGCTCCATGAAGCTGGCGTAACCCTGCTGGCGCAATTTGTCGCGCAACTGCTGGGCGTTGCGCTGTTTGGAAAAGCTGCCCACCTGCACCACCCAGGCGACCACATCCTTGCTTGGGCGAGTGGTGCGACTCGCGGGCTTTGCCGATTTTGCAGGTGCTGGCAGAGCCTTTTTCAATACATTGGGGAGCGAGATGTCGCTCATTTTTTCAGTGGTAGGCTCACCCTTGAGGGGAACCGGTGGTGCGGTGGTCAAAACCGGGGCCTTGGGGGCGGGTTTGGGGGCGGGGAAACGATAGTCCGGCGGCACCGGCACATTGCTGCCTTCGATAGAATTCGATAGCTCGCCGCCGCCAGGCAGAATCATGGGGATGAAAATCACCGCCAGAGAGACCAGTACCACGGCCCCCATCAAGCGCTGTTTGAGCTGAATATTCACGAACGTCCTCGGACTCAGAATCGGGGCGATTATACCGCCTGCGCCAGCGCCGCCGCCACTGTGTAAAACGACCCCAGCACCACAATTCTGTCCTCGGGGCGCGATGCCTGACGTGCGGCGGCGAGGGCTGTGGATACGGAATCAAAACCGCTGCTGTCGGCATCTCCCAGCGCGGCCTGCAATTGCGTCACCGTCGCACCGCGCGGGACGTCCAGCGGGGCCAGATACCAGTGGTCCACTTGCCCGCGCAGGCAGTCCGCCAGGGCAGCCATGTCCTTGTCGGCCAGCATCGCCAGCACCGCCCGGGTGTTGCCTGCGCAGGGCTGTTGAGCGAGATTGTCCGCCAGCACCCCGGCGCTGTGCGGGTTATGGGCGACGTCGAAAATGTGCTGGGGCGGACCGGCCATCAGTTGAAACCGTCCCAGCAACTGTACCGAACGCAGGCCCTGGCCGATGGTCTCCGGGGTGACGGGGAAATCCGTGGTCAACCATTGCAGCACAGCCAACACCCCGGCAGCGTTGTCCAGCTGGTGTCGGCCCGCGAGTGTCGGCTGCGGCAGATGATGGGTCTGCGCCCCGGTCCATTCCCAGCGGTCACCCCGGGCCTGCCAGTGAAAATCCCGCCCGGCCACTAATAGCTGAGTGTCCAGCTGCTCAGCATGCGCTAGCAGCGAGGCGGGGGGGCGGGGGTCCGCGCACACTGCTCGTTGCCCGGCTCGCAGAATACCGGCCTTTTCGCGGGCGATGGTGTCGCGGTCGCAGCCCAGCCAATCCTGATGATCCACGTCGATGGCGGTGATGAGGGCCACGTCCGGGTCCAGTACGTTCACGGCGTCCAACCGCCCACCCAGCCCCACTTCCAGCAACGCAATTTGCACACTGGCGCGCGTCAGCAAGTCGATGGCGGCCAGAGTGCCAAATTCAAAATAGGTGAGTGACTTTTTTTGTGAACCAAAACCTCGGGCGCGGTCCACGCGGTCGAAGGCCTCGCACAGGGCGCGGTCGTTGACGGTCTCGCCGTCGATGCGAATGCGCTCGTTGTAGCGCAGCAAGTGGGGGGAGGTGTAACAGCCGACTCGATAACCCGCGGCTCGCAGAATGGCCTCCAGCATGGCCACGCTGGAGCCTTTGCCGTTGGTGCCAGCGACGGTGACCACGGTGAAGGAAGGTGCTTTCAGGTCAAGCCGGGCCAGCACATCCGCCACTCGTTCCAGCCCCAATTCGATCTCGTTGGGGTGCAGGGTTTCCTGCCAGCTCAGCCAGTCGGCGAGGGTGTCAAAACGCATGGATTTGAGACAGGATGAGAGGCGAGTAACTCTGGGTTACTGAGTTGAGTCCTCAGTCTCCTCCGTTTCCACAGTCTCCACGTTGAACTCTTCTGCCGTGTGGACAGCAGCAGCCTGCACGACCTGCCGTCCCGTTAACATCGCCAGCAGGCTGGCGATGCAGTCCCGTAGCTCGCGGCGGTCCACCACCATGTCCACGGCACCGTGCTCCAGCAGGAATTCGCTGCGCTGAAAACCCTCAGGCAGTGTTTGGCGCACGGTCTGCTCAATGACCCGTGGACCAGCAAAACCAATCAGGGCCTTGGGTTCGGCAATATGCACATCACCCAGCATGGCGAGGCTGGCAGAAACGCCACCCATGGTGGGGTCGGTCAACACGGAAATGTACGGGATGCCCCGTTGGCTGAGTTTGGCCAACGCCGCGCTGGTCTTGGCCATTTGCATGAGAGAAAACAAAGCCTCCTGCATGCGTGCGCCGCCACTGGCGGAAAAACATACCAGTGGTATGTTGTGTTCCAGCGAGCGGTTCACTGCGCGCACAAAACGTTCCCCCACCACGGACCCCATGGACCCCCCCATAAACTTGAACTCAAAGGCCACCGCCACCAGCGGCACGCCCTTCACCTGCCCCATCATGCACACCAGAGCGTCGGTTTCGTTGGTGGCCTTTTGTGCCTGGGTCAGGCGGTCTTTGTATTTTTTCAGATCCTTGAATTTGAGGGCGTCCACGGGTAGCACCTCGGCGCCGATTTCCACACGGGGTTCTTCATCGAGAAAGGTCGCAAGACGACGGCGTGCGCCGATGCGCATGTGGTGGTCGCACTTGGGGCAGACATCCGTGTTGCGTTCCAGTTCTGCTCGGTAAAGCACTGCGTTGCAGGCTGCGCACTTGGCCCAGATGCCTTCGGGCACGGCCTTTTTCTGGCTGCCTTCGGTGCGAATTCGTGACGGTAATAATTTTTCTAGCCAACTCATGTCATGTATCTACAGTTGTTTTTGGACGAGTGAATGTCGTTTTTTTTGGTCGTTCGGGTTAAACGATGGCATCCATGGCCGCGCGCATCTGCGCTAGCAGGCCGGTGATGCCTGCGGTGATTGTATCGTGTTGCTCCGTCCCTTGCTTAAGACTTTGCGCCAGCTCCATCTGTTTCACCAGAACGCTGCCCACGATCACGGCATCGGCCACCGTCGCTACGGCGGCGGCCGATGAAGCATCTTTGATGCCGAAACCCACGCCCACTGGCAGGTGACTCAACGCGCGAATTTGCGTCAGCTTGTCTGCGACTGCCGCCACGTCAAGATTGCCTGCGCCGGTCACGCCCTTCACTGCTACGTAGTACACGTAACCGCTGGCGGCCTCGCAGATGAGTTTGATGCGCTCGTCGTCGGTGGTGGGGGCCAGTAGAAAAATGGGGTCGATATCTCGCGCCCGCAGTTCACCGGCGCACACCTGCGCCTCTTCCGGCGGCAGATCGACGGTGAGCACGCCGTCCACGCCCGCATTTTCGGCGGCCGCAGCGAAGGCCGGGTAACCCATGACTTCCACGGGATTGAGGTAGCCCATCAGCACCACGGGGGTATGGTCGTCCTGTTGGCGAAACGTAGCCACCATGCCTAGCACGTCGCGCAGGCTGACGTGATGCAATAAAGCGCGTTCGGCGGCGCGCTGAATCACCGGGCCATCGGCCATGGGATCGGAAAAGGGCACGCCCAGCTCGATAATGTCGGCACCGGCCTCGACCATCGCATGCATCAACGGTACGGTGAGTGCGGGGTCCGGGTCACCAGCGGTGACGAAGGGAATGAGCGCCTTGCGGTTCCCGGTGTTGAGTTTGTCAAAACAGTTTTTAATACGACTCATGTTTTTTTCCAGTCAAGTCAGTGATTAAAAATCCAACGCGAAGGCGCAAAGACGCTGAGAACGCAAAGGAGCACCTTTTTTGAAAAGGCCTTTCTTTGCGCCCTTGCGTTGGATTTTTATGCTTCAAAACCAAGCTCAAACCTCAATCCCTTCCAACGCTGCCACGGTATGAATATCTTTATCCCCCCGCCCGGAAAGATTAACAATGATGATCTGATCCTTGTCCATGGTGGGTGCCAGCTTGGTGACATAAGCTAGGGCGTGACTGGATTCCAGCGCGGGCATAATGCCTTCGATACGGGTGAGGTCATGGAAGGCCTGCAAGGCCTCATCGTCGGTCACGGCCACGTACTGGGCGCGACCGGTGTCTTTCAGCCAGGCGTGTTCGGGGCCCACACCGGGGTAATCCAGTCCGGCGGAAATCGAGTGGGTTTCGATGATTTGCCCGTCCGGGTCTTCCATCAAATAGGTGCGGTTGCCGTGTAGCACGCCCGGTTGTCCGGCACAGAGAGGCGCGGCGTGGCGGCCAGTGTCCAGTCCGTCGCCAGCGGCTTCGACGCCGTAGATCGTGACATTTTGGTCATCCAAAAAGGGGTAAAACAGGCCAATGGCATTGGAGCCACCGCCGACGCAGGCCACCAGTGCATCGGGCAACCGACCGGCTTGTTGTTGAATTTGCTCCCGCGCCTCGCGTCCGATCACGGCCTGAAAGTCGCGCACCATCGCTGGATACGGGTGCGGCCCGGCGACAGTGCCGATGATATAAAACGTGGTGTCGACATGGGTGACCCAATCACGCATGGCTTCATTGAGGGCATCTTTCAAGGTGCGCGAACCGGATTCCACCGGCACCACCGTGGCCCCCAGCAGCTTCATGCGATACACGTTCAGGGCCTGACGCTGGATGTCATCTGCCCCCATATACACCACGCATTCCAGCCCCAGCCGTGCGGCCACGGTGGCCGAGGCCACGCCATGCTGGCCAGCGCCGGTTTCGGCGATGATGCGGGTCTTGCCCAGGGCCTTGGCCAGCAGCGCCTGGCCGACAGTGTTATTCACCTTGTGTGCGCCGGTGTGGTTGAGGTCTTCGCGCTTGAGGTAAATCTGCGCGCCACCCAGTTTGCGGGTCCAGGACTCGGCGAAATACAGTGGCGATGGCCGCCCCACATAGTGACGCAGGTCATCATCCAGTTCTTTGAGAAAAACGGGGTCCTGCATCAAACGATGATAGGCCTGCTCCAATTCGCGCAGAGGCACCATCAGGGTTTCCGATACGAAACAACCGCCGTAGGGGCCAAAATGTCCCCTTTCATCTGGAAATTTTCCTGCTATTTGCTGAGTTTTATCGGGTGTTTTTTCTGCCTGTGGCACGAGCTTTCTCTCTAGTTTGTTGCGCTTTTATCTATCGTTGCGTTGTTTATGCGTGTTTTGCAGCATGAATAAAGGCCGCGATGCGCTGATGATCTTTGATGCCAGGCACACCACCTTCCACGCCACCGCTCACGTCCACGGCATAGGGTTGTACCTGTTCGACGGCCTTGGCCACATTGGCATCATTGAGCCCTCCGGCCAGGACGATGGGTTTGTCCAGCGTCTGCGGTACCCGTGACCATTCGAAACGCTCACCGGTGCCTCCCGGCACACCGGGCTGGTAGGCATCCAGCAGCAGTGCGGAAGCCGACGCATATCGCTGGGCCTGCTGCACCACGTCGATATCCGCGCGCATGCGGATGGCCTTGATGTACGGTTTGCCAGAAAATTTATGGCTTACCGCTTCGCACTGCTCGGGGGATTCGGTGCCGTGAAACTGCAACAGGTCGATGGGCACCTGGCCCAGTACCTCTTCCAACCGCTGCCGGGAGGCGTCCACAAACAGCCCCACCACTGTCACAAAGGGCGGCAACGCCGACACGATGGATTGAGCCTGTTCAATGCTCACCGCCCGGGGGCTGGGTTCGTAGAAGACCAGCCCGATGGCGTCTGCCCCCCGTTCTGCGGCCGCTTGCGCGTCTTGCGGGCGGGTAATGCCGCAAATTTTTACGCGGGCAGTGAAACAGGAGGTGAATGTTGTGACCATGTTTTCCAGACATCCGACGGGCGTGCGCCCAATCGCCAAAAAAGATTCGCAGGTTACCAGACCAGCTGGGTGGGCGAAACCTGTGGAATACCAAACTCCGACGGATACCCAACCGACATGAAATACAAACCGTGGGGCGGAGCGGTCACCCCGCCGAGGCGGCGATCACGCGCTTCCAGCACCTCTCGGCTCCAGTCTTCCGCCCGCTCACCAGCACCAATGGCCATCAACACCCCCGCAATATTGCGCACCATGTGATGCAGAAAGGCATTGGCCTCGATGTCGATGATCACTAAATCCTGCTTGCGCCGCACATCGAGCCGATGCAGGGTGCGCACCGGGCTATGAGCCTGGCAAGCGACCGCGCGATACGAATTGAAGTCATGCTCCCCCAGCAGGTGTGACGCTGCCTGCTGCATGCGGCCCTCATCCAGCAACCGAGGCTCCCACGATACCCGCCCCGCCGCAAAGCTGGGGCGCACCCGACGATTGGCGATCACGTAGCGATAACGCCGACGGGTCGCGGAGAAACGCGCATGAAAATCTTCGGACACCGGGCTGGCCCACACCACCGAAATGGATTTGTCGATATTGGAGTTGACGCCACACACCCATGCACGCTCGTCGCGTTGAGCGTGGGTGTCAAAATGGACCACCTGCGCACAGGCATGCACACCGGTATCAGTACGGCCCGCGCACACCACTTTTATGGGCTCATCAGCCACCCGGGACAGGCCAACCTCTAACGAACCTTGCACGGTGGGCAAATTTCCCTTTTGCACCTGCCAGCCGCAAAACGGCCGACCATCGTATTCCACTCCCAGGGCAATGCGTGTGGTTTTCATTTCAGGGTCCAGGTGTCTCATTCGATGAGGAAAGCGTTTGCTGTGGCGACGAGGGTACGGGACGTCAACGTGTCCCGAAACCGGCGGAGCCCGCTATTTTAATGGCAATGAACAGAATGGCCAAGGCCAGGGGGATAAGCCACTGAATCAGCGGGGGGTGGGTTTCCTCCGGCAGGACGATTTGATGCGGCACCACTGACCGGGCGCGGGTCTCAGCATCACCAAACAGCCGGGTGGCGGTTTGCACGATGGCCTGTATTTTCGAGCCCTGTTTCGTCGTAGCTTTTCCACGAACACGGTCGCCGCTACGAATCTCACTCACGGCATCCAGCGCCAGCGTTAATCTCACCGCCAGCCGTTCATGTTGCAGACCGATAATACGCAGCGGCCTCAAACACCACACTATTGCGGATAAAAACGCCGCCTGCTCCGAACCCGCAATGAGCAGGTTGACCGCCAGCACCAGCAGCACCAACGAGCCGATTCGCAACAGACCCTGACCCAGTCCCTCTACCGTTGGGCTCCACTCCAGTCCCGGCCACAGCAGTTGTCCGGGGGTGAAAAACAGGTACACGATCAACATTGATAAAAACAACCAGCGCAAGCGCGCAAGCATTTTCCATGCCTGCGGCCAGTGTCGCCAGCCGGACACGAGGTATAGGGGCACGACCAGCAGAGTCGAAGCCAGCAAAAGCTGCCCGTCGCCCACGGAAACCGCAGTGCCCAACACCAGAAAACTGACTATTTGTATCACAGCGTGCATCGGCCTGTTTCCCTGAATCGTATTCCACGGTGATACCGGAACAAAAAAAACAAAAAAAGGCGCAGCCCGTGGGGTGCGCCCTTTTTACTATTTTTTCGCGTGTTTTTATCCTTGCACATTGACCATATTATATTTGGCTCCGTCCTTTCATGCCCTGATTGAAGGGCCTGTGGCGCATGTCACCCGAGCTGAATATTGATTGGCGCTTTACGACAGAATATGCGTTATTTAATTTCCATCCCTTAGTGAATATAGTAAAACTCAACTTCAAAACCGGAAATATTGATGACATCCGAGGATTGGAGCTCAACGGGAGTAGGGCCGATTTTCTCACCGTTTAGTAGGGGGCGATCACGGCCGCGTCGGCTTTGGTTATTGCGAATTTCACTGATGGTATAACCATCCAGCCCTCGGCTGAGTAGGGCCATTTTCCGCCCCTGAAAACCGACGGTGTTGAATGGTTTGCGCAATTCCATCACGGTTCGGGCTAACGGGCCGTTCAGGGTTCGTAAGCCAGCTAGCGGTTGACCCTTAATGCTTTCTTCGCGGGATTCCCATTCCGGCAGCACGATTTGTGTTTCGTCCATCTCCGCTTTGATGAACATAGTAGGTTCGTGGTTGGTTTGATTTTTACCCTCGGTGAGGAAGGTAAACTGGTGATGCCCCACTTGTATAACATCTCCGTGTTTTAATGTGGTTTTTTTGATGTGATTTCCATTCACTAGGGTGCCGTTGGTACTTCCCAAGTCTTCCACAAAGGCTTGGTTTGGAATAGAAGTAAACAGGGAATGGCGACCGCTGACAGTGAGGTCATTGAGCTGGATGTCGTTTCCATGCTTTCGTCCGATGCTGATGCTCTCATCACCTACAGGGTATTCCTTGATGATTTCGCCATCGAGCGTCAATATAAGTTTGAATTCCATGTGTGAAATCCCTTCAAAAAACCGGTTTTTGGTACGTGTGTTCGGCGTTTTCACAACTGAATATTCCGCTGATGAATATGCTGCTGTACGCCTTCGGGGCAGTGCGCAGCATTGCTGCGTCGAGATGCACCCCGTTTCATGTCAAATAATAAAATTGTACTTTAAACCCGGAAATACAGATGGCATCATTTTCTTTCAGTAAATGTTGTTTACTGGTCAGTGGTTTGCCGTTGATCAGAGGGGTGTCGGAGGCCCGACGACTGCGCGTGCTGGAAACGGCAGTAATGGTGTAACCTTCGGTGCCTCGGGCGATCAAGGCCATGCGTTTGCCCTGGAAACCGATGGTGTTGTACGTTTTACGTAATTCCATGACAGGTTTGGTCGCTGAACCTTTTGCAACGCGCAATCCGCCCAGCCGCAGGCCCTTTGGCAATCTACCACCATCGGCTTCTTCCATGTAAATCATCTGGGTTTCATCAAATTCGGCCTTGATGAACATGGTGGATTTGTACTTGACTTCAGTTTCGCTCAAGTAGGTCAGCTGATAGTGCCCAAGTTGAATAATATCGCCATGTTCTAAGGCGACTTTTTTGATGTGGTTACCGTTCACCAGGGTGCCGTTGGTGCTGCCGAGGTCTTCGACAAAGACATAGTCTGGGGTAGCGGTAATGAGTGCGTGGAGGCCGCTGAGGGTTAGGTCGTTGAGTTGTAGGCTGTTGCCGTGTTTGCGGCCGATGCTGAGGTTGTTGCAACCGACATCGAGTTCGCGCAAAACTTCGCCATCCAGCGTGAGGATGAGTTTGTGCTTTATCTCGGACTGCGAGGCGTGGGGAAGTTGGGATATCTGCCCAAATTCCGACGGCTCGGCTGTGGTGGGCTCAATACGACCAGCGACCACGGAAAGCGTGTTGTCAGAGGGTTGAGGTGGTGTTGGGTGAGTCATCGTGTTCCCTATACTGTTCAAAATGGTCCTTGATTCGGGCCTTGCGATAGGCCTCTTCACCGGTGATTAATTTTTCGTCGAGCAAACGCCGAAGAGCGGTGTCGATGCTTTGCATCCCTTGCATCGCGCCTGCCTGAATGACGTTTTCCAGTTGCTCGGTTTTCCCTTCACGAATAATGTTCGATGCTGCTGAATTATTAATCAGAGTCTCCACGGCTGCAAGCCGTCCGCGATTATCCGCTGTTTTTACCAGTTGTTGCGACACTACACCACAAAGGGACGTGGAAAGCATGGCGCGGATATAGGGTTCTTCCCCAGGTGGAAATACGTTGATTGTACGATCAATGGCTGCTGCGGCGCCATTGGTATGCAGGGTGGCCAGAATCAGGATACCCATTTCAGCGGCGGTAACGGCCAGGCTGATGGTTTCCAAATCTCGCATTTCCCCTACCAGGATGACGTCCGGGTCTTCCCGTAGCGCGGAGCGCAGGGCCTGGGCGAAGCTCTCCGTGTGTTCTCCTACTTCACGCTGGCTGATCAGGCAGCGTTTGTTGGTGTGGATGTGCTCCACCGGGTCTTCAATGGTGATGATATGACCTTTCCGCTCACTGTTGATGAAATCAATCATGGCGGCTAGGGTGGTGGACTTGCCGGAGCCCGTGGGGCCGGTGACCAGCACCAGCCCTTTTCGCTGGCGAGCCAGGTATTTGAGTGATGCTGGCAGGTTCATCTCGTCCAGGGACACTACTTTGTCGGGCACCGCGCGAAAGACTCCGCCGATGCCCCCCTGATGGCTGAATATGTTGACCCGGAAGCGGGCGTTACCAGGCACGGCATAGGAAAAATCGGCACCGCCTTTTTGTTCAAATCGGGTTCGAACTCGTTCTGGCATGATCTCGAACAGTAGGGCCCGCGTTTCGTCTTCCGTGAGATTTCGATATTTCACCGGATGAATTTCCCCGTACAACCGCAAGCGAGGCGGATTTCCGGAGACCAAATGCAGGTCGGAACCCTTTTGTTTGACCAGTAGATCCAGAAAGGCGTCTACGCGGCTCATGGTGATTTCTCGCCGCTCATCAAACTAGTTCACCGACAGCTCAACCTGCGGTAGCAGGTCCGTATTGGTGACAAAACGTTGAAACTGCTTTTTGTCCGTGGCGTGCAAATAGGCATCGTCGGGGTCAATGTCTTTATTTTGCACGGCCTCCATCAGGGCCTGGTCCATCAGTTGCATACCTTTGTCCTTGCCGGTTTGCAGGATGGCGGGAATCTGGAAAACCTTGCCAGAAATAATAAGGTTGGCGATGGCCGGATTGTTGATGAAAATTTCCACCATGGCTTTGCGCGCCCGGCCATCCAGGGTTTTGACCAGTTTTTGGCTGATGACGCCCCGCAGGTGCTGGGCTAGAAAATTCGTGGTTTGCGATTTTTGCGCAGTGGGCGTTGCATCAATGATGCGGTCCAGCGTTTTGGTGGCGGAGGTCGTGTGCAGGGTGCCCAGCACCAGGTGCCCGGTCTCCGCCGCTGTCATGGCCATGGTGATGGTTTCCGGATCGCGCAGCTCGCCCACCAGGATGACGTCGGGGTCTTCGCGCAAGGCAGCCCGCAGGCCTTCGGCGAAGCTTTCCACATGACGACCCACTTCCCGCTGCACCACCAGTGACATTTTACTTTGGTGAATGTGCTCGATGGGGTCTTCGAGGGTGATGATATTCAGCCGACGGGTGCGATTGAGCAAATCCAGCATGGAAGCCAGCGTGGTGGATTTGCCGGTGCCGGTGGCCCCCGTCACCAGTATTAATCCCTGGTGGGCGTTGAGGAATTTACCCACCGCCGGCGGCAGGCCCAGTTTTTCCAGGCTGGGTACCGTGTCGGAAATCAATCGGAAGGCCGCGCCGATCCCGCCCACCTTGCGAAACAGGCCAACGCGAAACCGGCCAACGTCGTCGCTTTCATAAGCGAAATCCACATCCTTGCCGCCACGGAATATCTGTCCCAGTTTCGGGTCGACGATCTCGAAAATCAGGCTTTCCAGTTCTTGCTTCGAGAGATCGCGGTATTTGATGGGCATCAGTTCGCCGAGGTTGCGCAGCAGTGGCGGCGAGCCTACGGCAAAGTGGATGTCGGTGCAGCCTTGCTCACGTCCCAGTTTTAAAAAGGCATCAATGCGGGCCATTAGTTCAGAGTACCCCATATTTTTTCCAGTTGTTCCCGCAGCTCGTCGAAGGTTTGAAACCGCTCTTCGGGGTCCACCGCGATGGCTTTGAGTATCAAGGCCTCCAGTAATACGGGGATGTCGGGGTTGAGTTCTCGGGGGGGGATGGCTTTACCTTCTACGTGCTGAAACAGGATCGCCATGGATTCTTCGCCTTGATAGGGCGCGCGGCCCACAAACATTTCGTACATGATAATGCCCAGAGTATACACATCGGTGCGGGAATCGATGGCCCTCCCGCGAACTTGTTCCGGTGCCATGTAAGTGGGGGTGCCGACGAGAATCCCGCTTTTGGTGAGGCGCGAATCGGCCTTGCGCGAGGCGGCGGCGAGGCCGAAATCCACGATTTTCAGCAGGTCATTGTCGTCGATGAGAATATTGGCGGGTTTCAGGTCGCGATGTACTACCGATACGGCCTGTGCCTGGGCCATGCCGCGGCACAGGCTGCACAGTAGCTCGATGCCTCGTTTATAAGCAAACGTGATGTTTTTCTTGATGTTTTCGTGCAGCTCATCTGTCAGGGAATGGCTGGGGAAATACTCCATGGAAATGGCGTAGGCATTCTCGATAGTCACCAGATCGTAGATGCGAATGACGTTTTCGTGAGTGATGCGGCGCGCATAGCGCAACTCGTGCATGAAGCGTTCAATAATATTCGGGTCGGCCGCTACGTGCGGATTGAGAAATTTGAGGATGAACTGGTCATTGACCACGGTATCTTCCACCAACCAAACGACGCCAAAGGCTCCTTCGCCGACCTTACGGATGACATGATAGCGGTCGGCCAGTATCGAATTGGGCTTCAGCCGCGCCGGATTGAGAATGCCGACTATGCCGGGATCAGCTTCTGTCCGGGCGGAAATATCCGCTGGTCGGGGAGCAGACATCGTCTGGGTGGGGGCATCGCCGATGGGGACCTCGGCCCCTGAGGTAGAGTCTCCGGCGCTTGCAAGGTCGACCCGGGTATTACCGGCGGGTTTTCGGTTTGTGCGATCACCAAAACGCATGATAAGGCTGCGCACGGTTTCATCGGCGACTTGGCCCACATTGTCGCCGCTCATGCCGATGAGTTGGGTCGCTGCATTCTGTACCTGGGCCGCGGTGGCATCGTCCGTGAGCGCCTCCAGGGCCTTGAGTGATTCTTTGCGCAGGTTGGCGCTGGACTGGTTGAGTTGCTGGAGCAGGGGAGGGATGGCGCGCTTGTCGCCCAGGGTGGCTAGGGCCTGAATGACCACTTGGCCTGCTTCGGGGTTTTCGCGCAGCATTTCGATGAGATGGGGTACTGCGCGGGCGTCGCCGATGGCGGCAAGGGCATCCACTGCGCGTTCTCGTACCCACCAGTCTTCGTCCCGGAGGGCTTCGATCAGCCGGTCGACAGCGCGTGGATCCTTGCTGGTGTTGAGGATTTCCACGGCGGTGCGGCGTAGAAATTCGTCCTGATCCCTTATCAGAGCCAGCACGGCATCGAACACTTTGGGGCCGCCGATGGAGCCTAATGCATCGGCAGCCCGCACTTTGACCCACCAGTCCACGTCGCGCAAGGCGTTGAGCAGGTCCTTCACCGCGCTTTGGTTGCCCACTTCATTGAGCACTTCCACGGCGGCGCGGCGCACGTACTCTGATTCATCCTGCAATACGGGAATAAGATATTTAATGGTGTCGGGGGACTGGATTTTGGCCAGGGATTCAATGGCGCTGGACTGTACCGTCAGGTCAGGGTCACTGAGTAATCGACAGATATCTTCCACATGGTCGGCTGCATGTAGCTCGGTCAGCCCATTCAAGGCCGCCTGGCGCACGGCCTTGTTGGGGTCGGCTAGACCCTGCGCGAGGCCGTCCCGGCTGGTCGGTGTGTCCAGCCGGGTGAGCACCCGCAACAGGTGTGCGCGTACCAGCGGCTGCCCACTGCCCAGCTTTTGCATCAGGCTCGGCACCAACGCCTCTGTGGCGACGATATCCAGCACTTGATAAAGAATGGGGCGAACCCTGCTGCTGACACGATCCAGCAAGGACAGTAGAGTATTGGCATTGATACGATCACTATGGGCCAGCAGGATTTTACCCAAAGCGCTTTTGGAGACGTCCTCGTCGTCGAAATAGGGAAAAAGATCGTTGGGGTTGAGGTCGTGGGCGCGTATCAGCACTCGGGTGGTGCCATCAACGATGCGTTGGTCACCGTTGGCAAGCCCGGTGGTCACAAAGGTTCCGAGGGTATTGCTGTGAACGAAGCCCGTCAGCAACTGCTCTACCACAGCGATGTTTTTCGTGTTTTCCAGCGCTTCAATAAGTTTGGGAATGGCGGGCTTACCGATTTGCTTTAGCTTGAACAACGCCCGTTTGCCCTCGGCGCTGGCAGCGGCATCCTCGGTCAAAATGGTCGCGATGGCGCGGTTCGCCTGAAAGCCAGACAGCAGACTCACCACTCGCCACCCACGATGGCGCGGTTGCGGAAAACCCGATTGTTTTTCCGTGTCACAGTTGCTGTACCTCGGGGAATAACCAAAAAATGTTCGCAGGGGCAAAAATAGGTAAACCTCTACTGCTCACCCTCATTGTCCCCAATACCGACGACATGCACATGATTGATGTAGGATTTGTTGATGATGTAAATCAGCCCGTCATCCATGTGAAGTTTGATAAAACCCTCTGCACCTCGATTGAGGTAGTCCAACAAACGAGCACGATCGGCGGGCAGCGGCTCTCGAATCATGCCGCTGATCAGTGAACCGTCCATCATATGAAGATGGCAACGCATGGCGGTTTCTTCTGTTTCATCGTGTGCGTCACCGGTGTATTCGAGACGGATGATGGACTTGATATTGTAAAAGCGTAACTCATCTGGGGCCTTTATTTTGAACACCAAAAATGATGAGCATTGGTTGAGCACTTCCAACGGGCGTTCGCGGCCCGCGTGGTCGGGGCTGTGTTCGCGCAGAAACAATGAGCCCACCACCCGACCTTCCGGATGTACCCATAGCGTGACCGTGTGAAGCTGTTTTGGAACCTTCAAAGTTTCGCTGTTCACTGGAATACCCTGTTTATTTCATTCAACGAACAGTTGCCGCACTGCCCAGGAGGTATCGGTCCGCACGGAATTCTTCCTTTGCCGAGGCAACCTTGCGTTGGAGATCCGCCTGCCTACCTCGTCGCAGTATACGCTGCTTTTAAGAATCGGCTTGTGGAAAAATACCTTACCCGTTGTCAGCGCAATATTTTTCGACGAACAGCGGGCATTTTCGGGTATTGTTGATGGGATAGTGTCGCGTTCCAAATATGCATTTTATTCAGGACGCTACATTGTAGCCGTAACTGCGGTATTTCGTGCTGTAAGTAGTCAGCATGATGAGAGGAAACAATGCCATACTTGTAGTGTGGGTGGTGATGACCGTACAGGCAGGGCGCCAGCCTCAATGGAGTGAGTACAAAATATAATGAACATGGAAACCAACGAGCCACTCGCGCTACCACACCTGGAGGTTCTCAACGGCCCGCAGGCCGGGCGGATGTTTCCCCTGGGGGATGAGACGGTTCTCGGCCGCAAGGATACCGGCGGCGCTGAGGGGGGGGCGGATATCTTATTGCCTGACGCCCGCATCAGCTTGGTGCATGCGCGCATTTTGAAGCTGAGGGATGACTACTTCGTTGAGGACCTGAGATCCACTAACGGCACCTATCATAACGCCATTCGACTGGTCCCTCAGACACCTTGCCCGCTGCGCGAAGGCAGCAATTTGCAGTTGGGCGGGGTGCATTTACGTTTTCGCCCTGGCGCAGTGACCCAGCCCTCTGGGATGGCGACGCCCTGGGAATCTGAGGTTGGCTACAACGAGCAGGCGTTTGATCTAGCCCTGGCGGTGACGTCGGGGGAGGCGGCGGAGCAAGCCAATATCTCCATGCTGATGGCGCCGCCGGACATGCCGCCGCCGGAAGTTAGCATGACGTTGGATGCCCGGGAAGTCATTCAGTGCCTGGACGGGCTTTCCGATGATGACAAGCCCGGTGACGCCGAAGTACTGCGGCGCATGCGGGCGCTTGCCCAGTTCAGCATTGGCCTGGGGGCCGGCACTCATCGTGAGAGCCTGTTCACCAAAGCGATGGATTTGATTTTTGAGATATTCCCCACCGCCGAGCGCGCTTTTGTGGTGTTGCATGATGAGGAAGATGATAAAGCTGACTATTTCACCCCCGTGGCCGCCGCCACTCGGGAGCCCGGTAAGGAAGGAGACACTCTGGCTTTGTCGCAAGAGATCATCGACGAAGTGGTGGCGCAGCGCCGCAGTATTTTATCCACGGATGCTGGTGAGGACCGGCGCTTCAAAAGTCACGACAGTATCCTCGATCAAGGAATTCGCAGCCTCATGTGCGTGCCCTTGCTCATTAGCACGGAGAAAAAAGACAGCGAGGTGCTGGGCCTGATTCAGGTCGATACCCAAAGCCTTTCCCATTCTTTTAAACAGGCCGACTTGCAAATTCTCACCGGGCTGGGGGCGCAAGTGGCTATCGCGCTGAAGAATTTCCGCCTGTACGAAAACATTGAAAACTTGTTTGAAAGTTTTGTCACGGCCTCGGTGCATGCCATTGAAGCGCGTGATCCCACCACAGCCGGTCATTCCTTTCGTGTGGCTGAGTTTTCCCAGCGTCTGGCCGAGCATGTGGACAGTTCGGACCATGTAACGTTGCGGAATATCCGTTTCAGCGCAGACCAGCTGCGAGAACTACGTTATGCTGCGCTATTGCACGATTTCGGCAAGGTGGGAGTGCGCGAGCACGTGCTGGTAAAAGCCAACAAGCTTTACCACACAGAACTTGCGCTATTGGAGTCCCGTTTCAACTATGCCTGCGCCAGCCTGGAACGGCAGGTGTATCGTGATTTGGTCGAGCAACATGGTGCGCTGAGCCGCAGCCAGTTTTTAGAACGTCGTGCGGCAGCGGAAGCGCAGCTCGCCAGGGATTTGCAAAAAATTCAACGTTATCTCAGCATGGTGAAAAGGGCCAATGAGCCCGCGGTGTTGGAAGACGAAGTCCCTGAAGGTTTGCGGGCGGCAGCCAGGTTTCAGTTTTTGGACGAAAATGGACAACATGCGGCCCTACTGACTGCCACGGAACTGGAAAGCCTGACGTTGTCTCGCGGTAGCCTGACACCAGAGGAAAGGAATGAAATTCAGTCTCACGTTAGCCACACTTTCGCCTTTCTCAGTCACATCCCCTGGGCCGGTCCCTTGTCGGCAGTAGCGGATATCGCCCACGCCCACCACGAAAAACTCGATGGCTCGGGTTACCCCAGAGGTTTGATGAGGGAGGATATCCCCATGCAGGCGCGGTTGATGGCGGTCACCGATATTTACGATGCCCTCACTGCTGGGGATCGGCCGTACAAGCGCAGTGTGGGCGTGGAGGCCGCGCTGGACATACTTAACGAAGAGGCCAGGCAGGGTAAAGTGGAACGTGTTTTGGTCGATATATTCATTGAAAGTGGCACCTATAAATTGTTTGATGTGAGTTAGGGTTGTTAATATCCCGGCACGCGAATGCGCCTCAGAATTTACGAGAGACGTTTTGTTTGATTAAATCCATCAACGGTGCGCAGTAATCATTCCCGAGCGCAGTACAGAGGTATATACGCAGTTATGGCATTTGGTGGGTATGGGCACGACAGCCACGTAGGTAATGTGCGAGAGCACAACGAAGACTGCTACATGATGGACGCCGATCTAGGGTTGGGTGTGCTGGCTGACGGCATGGGCGGTCATGAAGGGGGGGAAGTGGCCAGTCGCATCGTGGTGGACTGTGTCAGCGAGCAGGTGCGCCAGGGCAAGCCCATGGCCGAGGCTTTCGTCACCGCTCATCACGCAGTGCTCGGGGCAGCAAGGAATGGTCAGGGCAAAAAAGGCATGGGCTCCACTGCACTGGCCCTGAGGCAGAACTGCAACAGCTTTGAAATCGTGTGGGTCGGTGACAGTCGGGCCTACTTGTGGGATAGCGGCGATCTGTTCCAAATTACCAAGGATCACTCCTTGGTGCAGCAGCTGGTGGATCAGGGCAGCCTCACTGAGGCGGAAGCCAGGGTTCATCCACAGCGCAACTTTATTACCCAGGCCATTGGTATGTCGGAACTCAACCACATGGAAGTGGGGCGAGTGCAAGGCAGCCTGTACCAGGGCCAGCAGATGTTACTGTGCAGCGATGGCTTGTCCGGTGAAGTATCGCCCTCGGAAATCAATGAGGTGTTGGGCCTGGAACTGGATGAACAACAAAAAGTCAATCTTCTGATTCAAAAGGCGTTGGACAACGGTGGCTCGGATAATGTCACCGTTTTGCTGGTGAGCGCCGACCTCAATGCCCCCTCAAAAAAACCGGTTTAGCCTCGCCACCACAATGTGTTTAAAGCTGCTGCCGTCTGTGATGCATAGCATTAGACATTATGTATTGACCTGCCCAGCCTCAAGCGACGTGGGTTAAATCTCCTTGGGTTTTATTCCCCGCCCCTTGGGGCGAAAAACACAGACAAGCAGAGTCCCTATTGAATACCCCGCTTTCGAGAGAAGCGAGAGAGCTTGCCCCGGGGATTTTTGTTTGCTGATGCTTGTGGCGGAAAAACCCGGTATTACGGCGAAATAGCCAATACGTCAGAGGCCATCAATCAAGTGAGTCACAAAGCTGTCTGCTGAGGGTGAAACCCTTTCCTTTTGTTATGATACCGGGCCGGCCTATACCGCCAGATCAATCGATTGGGTCATCATTGTCGCGTGGTGGCACCCTCCCTGATTCCCACGAAAGCGGGAGAACTCATCTCTGTCTGGGTACCCAATCAGGAGCAGGAAGCCATGCGCGACCTGACACGGTTACGCGAATACATGAAAGGTCTGGAGCGCGTGACGAAACAACGCCTGAATGCCTTTTTGCTGCGTTATAGTCGATCTTATGACACGGGTAAAAGTCGCTGGACTCAGGCCCATTTTCGCTGGATGGAAGGACGTAAGTTTGATGTTGTCGTCCAACAGATTGTTTTTCAGGAATACCTTGACGCCGCCAAGGAAAGTGAAGCGTGTATTGAAACAGAGATAGAAAAGGCTTTGAAACATTGGGAGTTGACCAGAGCGCCACTCATATAAGTTATGGTGTTCTATCCAATGCCATTAAGTTAAGCACACCCGGCTAAAAATCGGAGTTGCCTAGAAGTCTGTCGCTTTACCAGGCCTGATGCTTGTAAACACAGAGGTCACAGAGACGCAAAGACACAGAGAAAAACACCAAAAACTC
>JAADHZ010000004.1 GCA_013151575.1 Gammaproteobacteria bacterium | reverse complement strand
TGGTATGTCGAAATCGCCGAAAAAATTCTGAGTGAAAGGTGCTGCTCGGAGCTCTTAAAGCTTGTAAATATATCTATATTCAGGCATTAATAAGCCTCACATTTATTATTTGTAAAGGCTTAATTATGAAAAATAAACTTCCCCTAGCGCTGATGGCCTACGTATTGTCAATCGCGTCTTTAAATGCGGCTGAAATCGTGATTGAAGCAGGCGCTGCTGGTACCAGCAGCACAGGCAACTGGTATAGAGCCACTGGTGCAACGATGCCGTATAACGGCAACAAAGGCCTGTACACCTTGGTGGGCGGTGCAATTGAAACGTATACCTTTTCCACGGTGATACCTGAAACTACACAGTACACGGTGGAAGTGTATAACTCTTGCTATACGCCCCGCAGCCAACAGGTCATACATCAAATTACGCACGCTGACGGAACTGATACTCAGTTAATTGGGCAGGATTGTAACCTAGACCCACTGGTCGGCCAGTGGCGCACCTTAGGTACATACCAATTTAACGTAGGCGATACCGGGACACTGGTCATTGACACCACCAATAGCAATAACCGTTATGTCGGTGCCACGGCTGTGCGCTTTATATATACCGCATCCACGTCTGGCAATACCTTACCTGTCATCTCGACAGCCAGTACAGCGATTACTGTAATTGAAGGGGCGACCGTGCAGGTTACCGCTACGGTGCAAGATGCAGAGGATGGCGACATCACCACAAGCCTACAATGGAGTGCGTTGGGCCAAACCGGTTCCGGGGGAATTTTTTCAATAGCTGCGGCTAGCTCGGATTTTGCAATCAGCCTGACGGTGACCGATACCAACGGTGAGACAAGCACCGAAATAATTAATGTGACCGTGCAGCCTATTACGGGCGCTCCACAAAACACAGCCGTACTTTACGATTTTGATTGTACTAGCCCATTAGAACCGCTGGCAGGATTTACCACCAATAATGCGAATGCCTTGCCTCGTGTTGGAATGCGATGCGGCCGATACGTGGCAGAACTGATAAATAACGCTGTCAATATCACTCTGCACTATAATACGGTGCAAGGGCGACTTGATGCAGTGTATTTAGAATTTCCATTCCGCGTCATTGCCCGTAACCTTGGGGTGGCGCCAATGAATAATCCTACGGCGATGCATCAACCTACCGGTAGCGCTTACAATTTTGTCGGACTTCAAGTGCATGAACAGAATTTAACCGGCCTGAATTCCGCGCATGTTGTGGTGGGGCAAAGAGGTGGGATCACCAACACCATTGAAGGTAAAATGACCCGGAATGGGCGCTCTATCGTAACGGATCTCGGCCGCAACATATTGCCGTCCGGTCGTGCAGATATCATGGTTGTGGGACAAACAGACGGAACGTTAACCGTATATTGGCAACGACCCAATACAAGCGGCGACTCACAAAATGATAACTGGACCGCCTACCAAATTGGTAACACTAACCCACCAGGGACATTGCCAGGCGCACAACCTGTATGGGGTAGCGGGGTGTATGTAGGAATTATCACTTACGCACAAGGTACTAACGGAGTCCCTTTCATGGGCGTGATGGATAGTTTCGAAATTGTAGAGTAACTGTAGGTAGAGCGTTGTTCTCGCAAAAAAGTCATGGGCGCTCACTCAGGCCCATGGCTTTTTTATGGAGTGGGCCGCGAATGTCGAAGGAGCCTGGCACTTGCTCGTGGTCCACAGTCTTGAGGACATCGCCGCTGAATCGCACATCGCGTAAGTCACGTATATGGCCAGGGCGTAATGAAAATACTTACCAGCTGGAATGGCCTGACGATAAAAGACATGGCCGTGGCCGGTCGCCGACTGGGGCGTGACGATGTTGTGCAGGCACGTTTTTCTGGGAATGACAGCGGATTTTTATTTTGCTACAAACGACCATGAGCCGTTGATCTAGTAGCGGCCCTCGCCGTGGATAGACGAAGCCACGCACTTGGGCAATGTGGTGTCGCCGCACAAGTGTTGTTGCATCTGGGCATTTGCTTGGGGCAATCGTTGTTACATCGCGACAGCGGAACACACCCTGCGCGCCGTCTGACAGGATATTCAGGGGCTCCCATGCTGTTGAGCGAACGGGAGGAAGGTGATTTCCACGTAGATCATCATCCTGAGCGGTGTGCGAGCCTATGTGTGTATGAGGCGAGGCATTGCCGGGCACCAGTGAGCGCTTTAGCCGAATTGGGGGAAATGTTACGAGGGGATAACTGTAACCCGGGAGCCGGTTGATTCTCCCAAGTTACAGCGCTGGCGCCCTTTACAATAAAAAATTAAGGAAGGGTGTAGTGTTGTTGTGATATGTGATCGATGCCGCATTCCAGGGTCTCCACCCAATCAAGGAATTTGCTGATGGTTTCCTTTCCTTGAAACGGGCGGCCATGCTGGGGCACGATCATCTCCACATCCAGTCCGCGAATCATGGTGACCCACAGTCGGCAGACTTTGTTGGACACCATGTAACGTTGGTGGAATGCCTGCATTTTCAATATGTGTTTTTCAAAATCCCGCACGGGCCTTTCCGGGCTGTCATCCACCATTGATGCACCCATATCGCCGGAGAACAGAATTTTGCTGATGGGATCGTAAAAATGAAAATTACCTACGGAGTGTAAAAAATGCGCGGGAATAGCTTTGATGACGGAATTTCCAAAGGGAATATTCATACCCCGGTCGGGAATGGGCAGCATGCGCCCCTGGGCTTTTTCCTTCATGTAGCCAGGTACTAGGTGCGGTACGAAACGCTCCCATAATTTTGACACGACAATTTTCGCATCGCTGTACATCAACCACTTGTCCAGACTGGAAACAATATCCGGGTCTTGATGGGTGGCGATGACGTAATCGATATCCTTGACTTTTACGTGTTTGGTAATGGCCATGCTCAGAGGCATGTAGGTGAGGTCTCCACCGGGATCAATAATAGCCGAGTGCCCTTCCTGGATAATAGCCATCTGGTTCGACTGTATGCCTTCACCGGTCACCAGGTCGGTGAAGGTGATGACTTTGTGTTGCTGGTTATCAAACAGGATATTTGCCTTCATGGAAAACCATTACTCCTCATTCGTTCTTTGCTGCGCTGTTTCTGAAGGCACGGACGTACCATTTTTCTGTGGAACGGATTATAGGCGCGTTATGTATCTCAATTCCAGATAAAAAAGGAGGGTCACATGGGGGCAGGGTTTTGTTCACCTGTTGCTATACTGTCTGGTTGGCCCTGAGGCAGGCGGTAACGCCGTTCCCGGTGCAGTAGGTCAGGCAGCAGAATGTGGGCGAGGGCGTCCCGTTGTAGCTCCGTATCCAGCGTCGTTTCGGTGAGCACACCCGTCTGAAAACGGTATTGACGGGGGGGCAGGTCCGGCCGGCTGATAAGCACCTGGTCGCCCACCTGGTAGGCATAGGTGGTGCCGAGGTGGTAGATGGCACGTCCCGGCACACCCTCCGGCATTGCCAGCAGGTCACGCCCCGGCATCGGGTGGCGGGTATCGATACCCAGCAGCCCCAGCACCGTGGGCGGCAAATCAATCTGGCTGGCCAGCCGGGTGAAACGCTGCGGCTCCAGCCCGGAGGCCAGAATCAGCCCCGGGATGTGGTATTTGGCCGCCGGGATCAAGCCACGGGCGCGGATTTCCACACCGTGGTCGGCCACCACCAGGAATACCGTGTTATCGAAATAGGCGGATTTTCGCGCCTGCCGAAAAAATTCTCCCAGTGCGTAATCTGCGTATTGGGCGGCATTATTCTGGGTGGCGCGAGGCTGCTCGTAGAGCGAGTAGTCAACGGGAGGCACGTCGAAGGGTTCGTGGTTGGAGAGGGTCAAAATCACGCTGGCGAAGGGCTGGTTGTCCGCCTGCTCGCGGAAAAAGCCGTCGGCGGTGGCGAAGATGTCTTCGTCCGACACCCCCCAGTGATTTTGAAAACGGGGATTGGGGATGTCCTTCTGCTCGATGATCCGGTCGATGCCGTTATAACTGAGAAAGCGGCGCATGTTATCGAAGTTGGTGTCGCCGCCGTAGAAAAAGCTGGTGCGGTAACCGTGGGCCTTCAGCAGGCTGGGCAGGGTGAAAAAGTCCGACTGTGCGAGGCGTAATTTAATGGCGCTGATGAGCGGGATGGGTAGCGCGCCGGTAACCACCGATTCCAGCCCGCGATTGGTACGCTTACCGGTGGCGTAAAGCTGCTCGAACAATATGCCCTGTTCGGCCAGCGCATCGAATTGCGGCGACAGCGGCAGGCCGCCGAGGCTACCGATGAATTCGGCACTGAGGCTTTCGGATAAAATAATTACCAAATTGCGCGGCCGTTCCAGTGGCTCCCGCGCATCCTGCCGGTGGGCCAGCGGGATCTCAGGGTCGTCAAAGGCCTCCGGTGGTAGCAACATTTGTTGGCGTACGCGCCGGATTATTTCGTCATGCGGCATCTCACCATAACGCCGGACCACGCTTTTTTGCTGTTGTGCGAATTGATTGTAGGCGAAATAAGCCACGGCATAACTGGAATTGAGTGCCAGCTCGTTGACCAGATTGTCTTCTGAAAATGCCGCTGTGCCGAGATTGGCCGGGCTGTCACTGACGGAGGAGCGCGCGCCCAGTACCAGTACCAGCACCACTAACGGTGCGACCAGCAAACGTTGCCAGTACGGCCACACACGAGCATTTTGCATCAGTCTGAAGGTGAAACGTGCCGTCCACCAGCCGCCCGCCAACATCAGCAGCACACCAAAAAACAATTCCAGTTTAAAGCCGGCCAGCACGATGGACAGCACCGTGCCGGGGTCGGCCATGTATTCCAGAAACAGATGATTGGGCCGGGCGCCGTACACCGACATGAACGTGAAGGTCATCGCCTCAAAATACAGCAGCACCGTTCCCGTCAGCCCCAACAACCCGGCCAGCATCGGCTGCCAGTAACGTCGGCCGAATCGGGGTAACAGCAACAGCAGCAACGCGGGCAGCAACAGCAGCGCGCTGAGGATCATCGAGTCCAAACGCAGCCCGATGGGAAACAAGCGCCATGCGCCCTCGACTTGCGCCACCTGGTCCCCGTACCACAGGCTGAGGATCAGGCGGTCCGCACTGAATAACAGAAAGTAGATGCCAGCGAAGCCCACCACCGGTGCCAGTGGTCCCAGCGCCGCCAGCCACGACAGGCGTGATCGGGATGTGGTGTTGTTGGGGAACATCATCCTGTCGTGGTACGTGGCGGTCCCTTAAATGCTGCGACCAAAGGCCTTTTCAAACTGCTCATCAAACTCGTCACGCGTGAATGTGTGATTTTGGGTGCCGTGGTGTTCGATCTTGATGGCACCCAGCAGGGAAGCAATGCGGCCGGTGGTCTGCCAATCCATGTCATGGGTCAGGCCGTACAGCAGACCGGCACGGTAGGCATCGCCGCAACCGGTGGGATCATTGATGTTCTGGACCGGGGCGCTGGGGATATCCAGCCGGTGCTCCTGGGTGTAAATGTGCGAACCTTCGCCGCCACGGGTGATGATCAGCGCCTCCACCATTTGCGCGATTTCGTGGGGCGACTTGCCAGTGCGCTCCTCGAACAGTTGTGCCTCGTAGTCGTTGAGCGTGATCCAAGTGGCCTGTTCGGCGAACCGCAGCAGGTCGTCGCCATCGAACATCGGCATGCCCTGACCGGGATCGAAAATAAATGGGATGTCGGCGTCAGCGAATTGCTCCGCGTGCTGGATCATGCCGTCGCGGCCATCTGGCGACACGATGCCGATGCGCACATCCTCCGCATCCGACACCTTGTTTTGATGGGACAAACCCATGGCCCCCGGATGGAAAGCGGTAATCTGATTGTCGTCCATGTCGGTGGTGATGAAGGCCTGGCCAGTGAACGTATCGTTCAATTCGACGATATGTTGGCGCGTGATGTCACACTCGTCCATCCACTGCGCATAGCTGCCGAAGTCACGACCCACGGTGGCCATGGGCAGGGGTTTGCCGCCCAGCAGTTTCAGATTGTAGGCGATGTTGCCCGCGCAGCCGCCGAACTCACGGCGCATGTCCGGCACCAGGAACGACACATTTAGCATGTGTACCTTATCGGGTAGGATGTGATTTTTGAATTTGTCTGGAAACACCATAATGGTGTCGTAGGCGTAGGAGCCGCAAATAAGTGCTGACATGGTTGTTCCTTTTTTAAGTGATGTTTTTTGAGTATTTTGTGTCCGGCCCGGGCTATTGGAAAATCACCAACGCCCACACCACGAAAACGGTGAACAGGGCGATGGACACCGCAGCAGAGCCGATGTCCTTGGCGCGCCCGGACAGCTCGTGATGCTCGCCACCGAAGCGGTCCACCACGGCCTCGATGGCGGAGTTTAGCAGCTCCACGATCAATACCAGCAGCAGACTGCCAATCAGCAATGCCCGTTCGACGCCGGTGTTGCCCAGCCACAGGCCTACCGGAGTCAGCAGTACGCAAAGTGCCAGTTCCTGTCGAAACGCGGCCTCGTATTTGAACGCAGCCTTCAGCCCTAGCCAGGAATAGCCGGTGGCGTTAATGACGCGGGTCAGGCCGGTGGCACCGGGTTTGCTCATGTGAATCTCTGTCCTTTAAAAAACGGGTGGTGGATTAAAAAATGGGATTTTGAAAAGCCGTCAAACTCTGCAAAAAAACGGTCATTGTTGCCCACTAAATAACTCCTCGTCGTCATCCCGGCTAAAGCTTACATCAGCTGTTGCCAAAAACGGCGATTTTGGCAATTTGCTGGATGTTATTGTTAGATTTCATTTTTCTGTAATGCCTAATATTTTTCTGCTTCCAGGGGATGTAGTAATTTTTACCGAATATTTTTTACTTTCAATATTCTCATAATTAACATCCATAGTTAAATTTTTAACTGCACTACTAGGGTCTAGATGAGCAAGAAAAAGATCGCCTTTAGAATTTTCACCATGAAAAGACTCGGCATTAATTTCCAACGTTTCGTCTTTTTTTAGTAAGGGCAAACTCCCTTCAAACTTAATAATTATGTCCGATGTTTCATCTACAATGATTGGTTTGATAAATACATTTACCGCCACACCATTACCATGGTTGGTAACCAA
>JAADHZ010000170.1 GCA_013151575.1 Gammaproteobacteria bacterium | reverse complement strand
TTTTCCTGAATGATGTGATACACCAAACAGGGCACCGAGTCACCCACCAAGGGTAGTTGACCAGTGACCAGATGGTAAAGAGTGATATCGACTAGGGCGGTAGTTCAGTGCCCACGGCATCAAGACTGTCTTCCTCCAGGCCTAATTCAGATAACGTGTCATCCCGCGCTCTCGAAATCACTACTCCAGCATAGCAGCCAAGCGTGGGACGAAACCAATTCAGGTGTTTTTGGCGAGACGCTCCGCCTCCTTCACGTCCACCCGCGCCAGCAACGCCGCACCGATCACAAATAGCACCACCACTGACACCAACCCCCAGCGATGACTGCCGGTGAGCACACTCACCGTGCCCACTAGCAATGGCCCCAGCACTGCCGCAAACTTGCCCAGCATGTTGTAAAAACCGAAAAATTCGGCAGCCTTTCCCGGTGGAATCATGCGCGCGTACAAGGAACGGCTCAGCGCCTGCACGCCGCCCTGTACCAGTCCAATGGTGACGGCAAGCGCGTAAAACTCCCCACTGCTTTGCATGAAAAAGGCCGCAATAGTGGCGATGGAATACACGGCCAAGGCCAGAAAAATACCGTTACGTGCTCCAATACGTTGCGCTAAAAACGCAAAACCGATGGCCGCCGGAAAGCCCACAAACTGAGTGATCAACAGCGCGGTAATCAACTCGCTCTGCTGCAACCCGATAGACAGCCCGTAGTCCACCGCCATGCGCACAATGGTGTCTACACCGTCAATATAAAACCAGTACGCCAGCAAGAACAGAAACACCGTGCGCAATTTCCGTAACTGATGAAAGGTGTCACGCAGCTGTACATAACCGGCGCGCACCGTGTTCGCCCAGGTAGCCGAGGCCGGTACCGTAGCCAAAGGCGCCTTCACCCAAAACATCAATGGCAGTGCAAACAGCGCCCACCAAATTGCCACGCTGACAAAGGAAAGGCGCACGGCCTCACTGGCATCGGCAAGACCGAAACTTTCGGGCGACAGGGTCATCGCCACGTTGACGCTGAACAATACACCGCCCCCCAGGTAACCCAGGGCATAGCCAAAAGAAGACACCCAGTTCCAGTCTGCCTCATCCGCCACCGATACCAGCAGGGCGTCATAAAATACATTCGCGCCCATAAAACCCACCGAGGCCGCGACAAACAACATCACCGCTAACAACCAATCGCCCTGCCCTACCAGCGCCATGCCTCCCGTCGCCAACACTCCCAGGCTCGCGAACGACAGCAAAAACCGCTTGTGCAAACCACCACAATCGGCAATTGCCCCCAGCAATGGTGCCCCCAACACGATCAAAAGACTCGCCATGGAATTTCCCAGCCCCAGCTGAAACGTACTCTCGGTACTCGATAGTCCCTGGCTCCAGTACTGTTTGAAAAAAATCGGAAAAAAACCGGCCATCACCGTAGTGGCAAAGGCGGAATTAGCCCAGTCATACAAAGCCCAGGCGAAAATTTGGCGTTTGCCAGAGGGGATAGTGAAGAAAGTAAATCGCGTGTTCAATGGAGGCAAAAGCCGAGGGTAATCATTGGCATATTCATTTTGGATCCATTGCATTCCGGGAGGGTTAGAATGGAGCACAATAACTCATACAATTGGCATCTCTGCTTCAGCTGGTCTTTGTACTCATACAGAGCCAAGCATAATGCCAGAGTTGTGATTTTGATTCATGCAACAACTCTCCCTCACCTATCGCCAAATACTTTCGTGCTATTACGGCAATCAAAGTAATCGTCAGGATTATTGCACGCCCGAGTGGATGGTGGGGTATCGATTCGAAAGCTCGCCAGGACCAATGACGACGTTACGAGGCATGAATCAGTTTTGTTATGTTCAGCGGCTGGTTTCTCGCAACGTTCTGTGCGTACCCACCCTCGATGGCACCACCACTCGCCAAGCGAGCAGAACTGAGTTAACTTCACACATGGACTCGGTGTTTTCACGTAGCATCTTCCGAAAACCTACAAACCCAGCGTGCAGACAAGGTAACGTACGTCTATTTCACACACTCAAAGACACCATCAATGGATATCGCCGCCACCCGACGGTCTGATAAAAAGAGGGACTCGCCATGACCTGGAGAACAGGTTTTTTTACTATTTTGTTAACAGTGTCTGGTCTTAGCGCTTTCATTCCTAGCGCGGGACTTGCGGATAATATTGAAACAGCAACCGCTGTCAGCACAGCCAACACAACCAATGACTCCACTACCGTGAATGATGCCAAGGCCGCCGGAGCTGGATGCCTGGCTGGCGGGGTATTAGGCTCCGTCGTGCCGGTGTTTGGCACCCTGCTGGGCTGTGCCATCGGCGGCGTTACCGGGTGGTGGTGGTGAGTACATTCTTCCCTTCGCTTTTGCTCTTACAGTGATATTAAAAACATGAACATTAGTACGCGTTTCACTGAATTCGCCATGACGGGTGCATTTTTTTGGATCAGCCAGTTCATTTTTTTCGGCTTCGTTCACCAAGATGAATTCATGTCCTACCTGCCTCAGTGGATGGGCGTGCTTTACGGCTACGAAGTCATGATCCCGAAAATTTTTCAGGGGGCAATGGGCTCGATGCTGACGGCCTTCGGTCTTATCGGTATTTTTGTCACCGGTTTGATCATGGATCTGCTGGGCGTTTATTTCACACCACTGGAGAGGATCATCCTCAACCGGCACCTTCACCGGAATGATGACTGGATGGATAAAATCACCGCTGAGTGCTCGCCGACAGTCCATGACGATTACGTCCAGTTAAAGGAGCATTTCGGCACCGGGTTTGTGGTGTCGCCAAAACAGACTCAAAAACGCTTCTCCCTCGGTCGCCAGTGCCGTCGTATGCAGGCTTTTTTGTTTTCTTACATCCATGCATTTTCGAGCAACGTCACGTCGGAAATACTCATCGACAACGTCCACCTCTGGCGCACGACCCGAGCCATATCCACCACGTTGTTGTTTCTCGGCTTCGAAGTGCTGGCTTTGTATTTTCACACCGATGCCGACCCCGTCTCAAACGTTTCGGTGACGGTGACAGACACCGTCATATACGACAAAGAATTGATCTACAGCATGATGACGGCCTACGCCCTATTTTTGCTTTCCGCCACTCTTACCCTGAGCGCCTACACCCGCATGTGTTTTTCGCTCTTCACTCTAGCCTGCGCCACCCGAGCCAATGCTCAGCGGGCAAAACCCAAATAACTCATCCACGCCGCCGCAGCCACGCCCCCAATCGGTCCAAAAACCGATCCACCCGCCCCCAAAACCACTCTTGTCCACGCCGATACCAGGGACGCAGTGACCAGGTTTCGCGCAGACATTCTTCGCTGAGTTGGTAGCCTGTTTCAAATAGGGAACGGGCGTGTGCGGCAAAGGGCGCATCGTCGATTTCCTGATTACCTTCCAGGTTCCAGCGCAAATTCCAGCGATCCAGGTTACAGGAACCCAGTGACACCCACTGATCGCACAGCAGCACTTTGGCGTGCAGGAAACGTGGCTGGTATTCGAATATCTGTACCCCAGAACGTAACAATGAAAAGTAAAATCGTCGTCCCGCGTAACGTACTGCCGGATGGTCAGTGATGGGACCTGGCAGCAGCAAACGTACATCAACACCACGCCGCGCCGCATCGCGCAACGCCCAGCGCAACCGGTGTGACGGCACAAAGTAGGCAGTCATCATCCACACCCGTTGTTTCGCACTAACAATGCGCTCAATGAAGGCCCGCTGAATGTCGGTGGAGCCAAAGTGCCGCCCGCTGACCGCCCTCCCGCGCTGCCCCGGAAAGATACCCGCAACGGACGATAATTCCGGCGACACCGGCAGTGGTTCCCGGGACCAGCGTTGCCAGTTCTGACGAAATACCCGTACCCAGTCGCCGACCACGGGGCCTTCCGCCTGCACGGCCACGTCGTGCCAGTATCTCAGGGGATTTTGGCCGGGATCAAAGGCATCGGTCATTCCCACTCCGCTGATAAATGCTACCCGCTCATCCACCACCAACACCTTGCGGTGGTCGCGCAATAGACTCCGACGCAGAGCGCCGTATCGCAGGGGATTGTAAAAAACCAGCTGTGCCCCGGCATCTCGCAGACGATAACGATCAGTCTGGTTCAGTCCGGCCGCACCAAATGCGTCAAACAATAAATAAACACCCACTTGGCGCTGCGCCGCTGCTTGCAGTGCATCAATAAAACGACGGGCCAGCACTCCAGACTCCACCAGATACATCTCCAGCAGAATTTGCCGCTGTGCCGCGCCGATGGCGGCAAGCATGGCAGGGAAAATTTCTCCGCCATCAACGTGTAGCTGAAAGCGATTGCCTTCTCGCCAGGGAAATGAGTCTCGGATACGGTGTTGATTTTTCATGCGCCGCAAACCCACACCATCATTGCAGGGAGCCATAATCTCCAGTGTAAATCGTCACCCATTTTGACAAAACCATTCAGGAAACCGGCGTTCGTGCCGACAATCCAGGACAGCTCCTCAATCACCATTGCATTGATCGAAACGGACCCACGGATGACTGCCGAAAGCCCTGACAAGCCCATTGAGAGCATCCTGCGCGGCGCCACTGTTCCCTCTCCACCACAGATTATTGCCGACCTGCAATTTGAAATGGCCATGCCAGACCCGGACATTAACGCCATGACCCAACTCATCGCCAATGACGTGGGCCTCGCTGGCGGGGTGCTGAAAACCGTCAATTCCCCTTTTTATGGCGGCGGCGGGGAGATTATCTCCGTTTCCCAGGCGGCGTCCATTCTCGGCATGGAGGCGGTGATGGAGATCATCAACACCCTGTGCCTGCGCAATGCGCGGCTGCAAATAGAGGATATTGACGACGCCCTGTTCGCCTCTATGACCCGGTTCTGGGATTCCGCCACCGACGTGGCCCGCGCCTGCACACTAGTGGCCCAAAAAATGCTCTTCCCCAATCCGGACCAAGCCTACGCACTAGGATTGTTCCACAACGCTGGCATCCCGTTGCTGATGTTGAAATACGATAACTATGCCGAGGTGATACGCGAATCCTACGCCACCCCCGCTCCGCGCATCGTGGATGTAGAAAACCGTCGGCTGGACACAAATCATGCAGTGATGAGCTTTTTCGTGGCACGCTCCTGGAAACTGCCGTCACACCTGTGCAAACTGATTTCCAGCCACCACAATATCGACACTTTTCAGGCTCGCGATATTGCCGACACGGAACATAATCAACTGCTGGCTATTCTCAAACTCGCCGAGCACCTGGCCAAGCTACACCGGGTGATCGGTGACCAGCATAAGGACCGCGAATGGGAACAAATCGGCGACCGGGTGCTGGAAGTGGCGGGGGTAACGACCTACGACCTGGAGGACATGCAAATGCAGGCCGAGGATTTAGGGCTAGGGGATCAGCAGTATTTTCTGTAGCGAGTGATCAAGCCACCGGCTTTTCAATTTCCAGGCGGCCGTCCGCCACTCGCAATACCGATTCCCCCTGCAGCACCGACTGCAGGGCGTGCCCCACCAGTTCAGCGCGCCAGCCGTGTAACACCGGGCGGTCCGTTTCGCCGCGCACCAATGCCTCCAACTCTTTGCGACCGGCCAACAGCGCAGGGCTCACGTCCTGCGCTGCGCCACGGCTGCGAAGCACCGCCATCAGCACGTCTACCAAGGCGTCCTGCGCCGGGGTCAGGCGTTTGCTGGCGGACCGGACCGGCCAGCCGTCGGGGTCACTCTTCTGCGCCTCTGCCATCAACGTTAACAAGTCCTCGCCGTGTCGGCGAATGATATTGCCTTCCAGGCCGCGAATTTTTTCCAGCCCGGCCAGGTCGGTGGGGCGGCGACGCGCCAGGTCCACCATAACCTCGTCTTTCAGCATCCAGCGTCGTGGACGATTGCTGTCCCGCGCCCGCTGCTCACGCCACTGGGCCAAATCACGCAATATCGCCAACTGCACGCCTTTGAGTTTCTGACTGCCGCGCACTCGCTTCCACAAATCCTGCTCCGCTGGCGCATAAGTATTCACATCGGTGAGCCGCGCGAAATCCTCATCCAACCATTGACTGCGGCCCTTGGCGGCCAGAGCCTCCACCTGTTGGTGATAAATAGTGAACAAATAACGCACGTCATCGGCTGCATAGCGCAGCTGGTCTGCCTCCAGCGGACGCTGGCTCCAGTCAGTACGGGTGTGCATTTTGTCCAGCTCCACCCCAAGCATTTGCTGCACCAGATTGGCGTAACCCACCTGGTCCCCAAAACCCAGCAGGGTAGCGGCAATTTGCGAATCAAATAATGGCCGCGGCAGCTCACCCCGCAGATCAAACAAAATCTCCAGATCCTGGCGGGCGCTGTGCATCACTTTCACCACCTGCGGGTCGTAGATGATGTCCAACAACGGGCCCAAATCCACGGACAGCGGGTCCACACAGGCCACCACATTGCTGGCCGCCACCTGGATCAGGCAGAGCTGGGCGTGGTAGGTTTTCTCGCGCAGAAACTCCGTATCCAAAGCCAGCACCGGCTCGCCGCGCAGCTGCTCACACAGCTCGGCGAGACCGGCCTCGGTATCAATCATTAATTCTGTTCGGGATTCTTGCATGGAAATTCTCGTGTTTGTTGGGGGATTCATATTACGGGTATGCCGCAGGGCAATCGAACTTAAACTTCCAGGCCGAGCACTCTGAGCAAAATAGGTATTATCCCCGCCTGCTTTGTTAACCATAACGGCAGCCTTTTCGAAGCCTTAGCGACACTGCGTCTTAATTTCACCTTTTGCCAGGCTAGCCAAGTCCGCGCGCCAAATGGAAAAACATTTGCTAAATTGCTCGGTATCTATCGCTGCAAAAACATATCATACTGAAAATCAGTCAACAGTTTACGAAATCTTTTTTATTTCCCCTCTGCTGCCCCTATCTGTTACTGGGCTCTCCGATTTAGCGGGAATTGCTGACATCTTCACACTCAAGTTGATTCTGCAGCTATAGTCGTCATGATGCCAAATAAAATAGTAGTATCACCGATATAGCGACGATCATTTTCAAAAAGCGTATAATTTTTCATGTTGATCCGCAAAGAAACCATTCCGTGCATGACCGTTAGCAGAACTTGCTTTTAATAAAATTATTTGCTTAAACTGCCCGATGATTTTCCACCGGATAAAAATGTGCGCCCTGTCTCTATGGGTATTATTACTTTCTGTGGCGCTATTGTGTGCTCAGGGAGTCACGCTGCATGTGCACAGC
>JAADHZ010000038.1 GCA_013151575.1 Gammaproteobacteria bacterium | reverse complement strand
GAGGTGACGCTGATGTCCGGCTGAAAAACCACCGTGCCCACCAGCAATTCACCCTGTTTTTGAAATGCCATTGCTGCGGGGTTATAGGGTAATGCACCGGGCAAATCGGGGTTGGCGACCATCGCGTTGGATAACGCGGTGCCCGCGATGGACACTTCCGGCAAACGAAAGCCGGAGGCGTGTGATGAGACCGAAAGTACGCTGCAACCAAAAAACGTGATCCAACGGCCGAGTTTAGTATTGTGTTGTGTCATGCCGGGGTTTCCTTTTGGTGTGATCGAAAAATGGTGTGATCAAAAAATGTGATCACATTCAAATCCTGTATCCAACCACATCATCATCCAATCACTGAAGCGTTTCAAGGCTGGGCGGAAACCGGTTTTAGCCGATGGAGCCATCGCCTCTTTTCTGCTCTATCGTTGCCGCTGTGAGCCAGCGGCATTTTATGGCACACTTCCGGCCGCACTTTCCGGAAGCGAGAGACCATCATGAATTTGCATGAATATCAGGCGAAACAACTGTTCGCCGACTACGGCATTGCGGTGCCAAAAGGCCAGATCATCGGCTCAGTGGCCGAGGCGCGGGAGCTGCCAGGCCTGCTGGGCGGCAGCGGCTGGGTGGTCAAGGCCCAGGTACACGCGGGGGGGCGCGGCAAGGGCGGGGGTGTGAAAATGGTCTCCGACCTTGGTGAGCTAGAAACTGCGGTGCGGCAGATGCTCAGCAGCCGGTTGATCACCCACCAGACCGGCCCCGCCGGTTTGCCAGTGGACAAATTGCTGGTGGAGGCCCCCTGCGACATCGACAAGGAATTGTACCTAGGCGCCTTGATCGACCGTAGTCGCAATCGCCTGGTATTCATGGCCTCCCGCATGGGCGGCATGGATATCGAGCAGGTGGCCGCCTCCGACCCGGAGCAGATATTGCAAATTGCAGTGGACCCGATAGCGGGGCTGCGAGCCTATCAGTGTCGGCAGCTCGCCTTCGGCCTGGGGTTGAATGCGCCACAAATGAAAGAATTTACTGGCATCATGATGGGACTGTATCGCCTGTTCACCGAAAAAGACCTGAGCTTGGTGGAAATCAATCCTCTGGTGATCACCAAAACCGGTGAACTGCTGGCGCTGGATGCCAAGATCAACCTGGATGACAACGCCCTGTACCGCCATAAGGATCTTCAGGGCCTGCGCGATCCCAGCCAGGAAGACCCCACCGAACACAAAGCCGCGCAGTTTGACCTCAACTATGTGACCCTCGACGGCAACATCGGCTGCATGGTCAACGGCGCTGGGCTGGCCATGGCCACCATGGACCTGATCAAACTGCACGGTGGCGACCCGGCCAATTTCCTGGATGTGGGTGGCGGCACCACTGCCGAACGGGTGGCTGAGGCGCTAAAACTCATTGTCGCCGACAAAAAGGTTAAGGCGATACTGGTGAACATCTTTGGTGGCATCGTGCGCTGCGACCTCATCGCCGAAGGCATCGAACAGGCGATTCGTGACATCAACCTTTCGGTGCCCGTGGTGGTGCGTCTGGAAGGCACTAATGCCGAGGCGGGCTTGGAGCACATCAACAACAGTGGCCTGGCCATCATCACCGCCGACAGCCTGAGTGACGCCGCCGTCAAGGTGGTGAAAGCTGCCTCATCCAAACCAGCGGGGAAATGCTGATGTCCATCCTCATCGATAAAAAAACGCGGGTGATCTGCCAGGGGTTTACTGGCAAGCAAGGCACCTTCCATTCCGAGCAGGCGATTGCTTACGGCACCCAGCTGGTGGGCGGGGTGACTCCCGGCAAAGGAGGACAGAACCACCTCAACCGCCCGGTGTTTAATACTGTGCGGGACGCGGTGGCCGAAACCCAGGCCACTGCTAGTATGATCTTCGTACCGGCAGCCTTTGCCGCAGACTCCATTCTTGAAGCTGCCGACGCCGGTATCAAAGTCATCGTGTGCATCACCGAAGGCATTCCGGTGCTGGATATGGTGAAAGTGAAGGCGGTGCTGCGGGACAGCGACGCCCGTCTCATCGGTCCTAATTGTCCTGGCATCATCACCCCCGGTGCCTGCAAAATCGGCATCATGCCCGGTGTTATTCATCAAAAGGGCTCCATCGGCATCGTTTCCCGCTCCGGCACCCTCACCTACGAGGCGGTGTATCAGACCACCCAAAACGGCCTGGGGCAGAGCACCTGCGTGGGCATTGGCGGCGATCCGATTCAGGGTATCAATTTTATCGACTGCCTGAAGATGTTCGAACAGGACCGTCAGACCAAAGGCATCATCATGGTGGGCGAAATCGGTGGTTCAGCCGAAGAAGAGGCCGCCGAATACATCAAAAAAAATGTCCGCAAACCGGTGGTGGGTTACATCGCTGGTGTCACCGCACCGTCGGGCAAACGCATGGGCCACGCCGGTGCCATCATCGCCGGAGGCAAAGGCACGGCGAGGGAAAAATTCGCCGCGCTGGATGCTGCTGGTGTGTCCGTGGCCCGCTCACCGGCGGAGATGGGAGCGCGTATGCTGGAGTTTTTTAACGGCTAGTTTCTCTGAGGCTTCGGTGCTTGTCAGGTATCAACATAGGGAAATACCATGCCAGCGATATCTGCATTCTATGGAATAATAATTTACATGTATTTCATGGACAATAGGCAGCACAAGCGTCCACATATCCATGTCAAATACCAGGAGCATGAAGTTGTTGTGTCAGTTCCTGAAGGGGATGTTCTTGAGGGAAATATACCAGCATCAAAAATGAAGCTGCTTCAGGCCTGGATTGAAATACATAAAGATGAACTAGTGGCTGACTGGGTGTTGGCGGTAGCCGGGGAGCATCCGTATAAAATTGAGCCATTGAGGTAACGTTAATGAATCCGAGAGTCGGCAAAGTATTCATCACTAGCAATTATCAACTAAGCCTTGTTTTCACCAATGGTGAGAAGGGAATTTATGATTGTTCCAAATTGCTTGATTTCGGCGTGTTCAAAGAGCTAAAAGACAGAGAATACTTCAATCAGGCAAGAGTGGTTGATGGCACTGTAGTGTGGCCGCATGAACAAGATATTTGCCCTGATACGCTGTACCTGGACTCCGTAAAAAAACGCACTTGACAATGTTGGTCTGCTGCGGGAGTAAGCTGTTTTCCTCTGATCAACCCGGGTGGGTGTTTCAGCCTTCCCGGACTCCTTTGCTTTCTTCTTCATTCACCCCGTGCACAGGAATAGTGTCTCGCTCATGTCATCCCCAATGCGCATAGTCATCGCCCAGCTCAATTTGCTGGTAGGCGATGTGGCCGCCAACGGCCGCCAGGTTGTCGAGGCCGCCTTGCGCGCCCGTGACGAACACAGGGCGCAGGTCATCGTGTTTCCCGAATTGACCCTCACCGGTTATCCCCCCGAAGACCTGCTGCTGCGTCCTGGCCTGCTGAATGACGTGGAGCGGGTGCTGGATGACATCCGCCAACAGGTTAGCGGCATTGCCGTGGTACTGGGTTTTCCGCAGCGCACTGAGGCCGGGCTGATGAATGCCGCTGCGGTGTTGCAGGACGGCAAGATGCGCGCGCTGTACGGCAAACAGCACCTACCCAACTACGGCGTGTTCGATGAGAAGCGTTATTTCATCGCCGGTGACAGCCCCTGCGTGGTGAACATCCTCGGTGTGCCCGTGGCGCTCACCATCTGCGAAGACATCTGGTTTGCGGACACCGTGCAGGCCGCCCGACAGGCCGGTGCCCGGCTGATCCTTAATCTCAACGCCTCGCCGTTCCATCGCAGCAAGAGTCGACAGCGTGAGCAGGAACTGCAACAGCGCACCGCCGAGTCCGGCTTGCCTATTGTTTACGTCAACCTGGTGGGCGGGCAGGATGAGCTGGTGTTCGACGGTGAATCATTGGCAATGGCCGCCGATGGTTCAGTGTGTTTCCGTGCCCCGGCTTTCGAGCAAGGCCTGTACCCGGTGGAGATGAACGTGGCTGCCGATGGCGCGGTCACCCCCGTGCCTGGCTCCGTGGCCGTTCCGCTGGCGGAGACCGAAAATATTTACCGGGCCTTGGTGTTGGGTTTGCGGGACTACATCGAAAAAAATGGTTTTCCCGGCGCTATCATCGGCCTCTCCGGTGGCATCGACTCTGCGTTGACCCTGGCTATCACCGTGGACGCCATCGGTGCGCAACGGGTAGAGGCAGTGATGATGCCCACCCGTTACACCCTGGACATGAGCCAGGATGACGCCGCCGCCCAGGCTGAAAGTCTCGGCATCGAGTATCACGTGTTACCAGTGGAGCCGGTGTTCACCGCCTTTCTGGATACCTTGGCGGAGGAATTCGCCGGACTGCCGGTGGACACGGCCGAGGAAAACATCCAGGCCCGCTGTCGAGGCACCCTGCTGATGGCCATCTCCAATAAAAAACACAAAGTGGTTATCACCACCGGCAACAAGAGCGAAATGTCCGTGGGTTACGCCACCCTGTACGGCGACATGGCCGGCGGTTTCGCGGTGCTGAAAGATGTGCCCAAAACCCTGGCCTACCGGCTGGCGGAATACCGTAATCAAGTGGCCATGGAGACCGGCCAGCCGCCGGTGATCCCGCAGCGGGTCATTGACCGCCCGCCATCGGCGGAGCTGGCCGAGGACCAGCAGGACACCGACAGCCTGCCGCCGTACGAGATTCTCGACGCCATACTGGAAATGTATATCGAACAGGACCGCTGTGCCGAGGATATCGTCACCGCAGGTTATGACACAGACACCGTGCGCCGGGTCATCACCCTGGTTAATCGCAATGAATACAAACGCCGACAGGCGCCGCCGGGGGTGCGCATTTCGCAACGCGCCTTCGGGCGTGACCGGCGTTACCCTATCACCTCCGGGTATGATCAGAGAGTAGCCGGAGGGCAAAACAGTGAACAGAAAAAACCGGAGATCTCTAAATGAAAAAAATTGAAGCCGTGATCAAACCCTTTAAGCTGAGCGACGTGCGCGAGGCTCTATCGGAACTGGATATTACCGGCATGACTGTGATTGAGGTCAAGGGTTTCGGTCGCCAGAAGGGCCACACCGAACTGTATCGCGGTGCTGAATACGTGGTGGATTTTTTGCCCAAGGTGAAAATCGAGCTGGTGGTTGCAGAAAACCGTGTTGACGCTTGCATCGAAGCCATCACCAATGCGGCCCGCACCGGTAAAATCGGCGACGGTAAAATCTTCGTCAGCCCAGTGGAAAAAACCGTACGCATCCGCACCGGCGAACAGGATGGGGATGCGTTGTAAGGCAGGCTGCCGCGAATGTCCGAAACTTGAAGGCTATTTCAGGGGAATGAAAAAACATAAGTTAAATCACCTCCGGCAGAGCCGGAGGCTTATTGGGTGACGCCCTCAAAGGGCTAAAGTAAGCGCCCAAGGCGCACTATATTCCAAGCCTGAATTGATCCCGTTGCTCATCAGCTTTTTCTTGATTTCGAATATATTCGATCACCATTGTGTCATCAAGACCTACTGTTAAAACAACATAACCTCGTGCCCAAAAATGTTCACCTGTGAAGTTTTTCTGCCGTCCTTTAAATTTTCGAGCTATCGATATCGCGCTTTTTCCCTTCAAATAACCAACAACATTCGAAACCGCATATTTTGGCGGAATACTGAAAGTGCGCGTTACCGTAGTCTCGGTAAAACCTATGTGAGTCTCCCCAGCAAAGCTGGGGGTTTACCCACTTTAATTAAAAAGCAGGGGACCAAAATTCACTAAAAAGCTGTTATTTCGACAGCCTAGCCTCGACCTCGTTTTCCACCTCGATATTCCCCTCCCCAGTACACATCATCAAGCTGGATAATACCTGAGAGGGGTCGGCTATCATCACGCTCTTTCATCACTTGCATCAGCTTGTATTTAATACTCCAGGCAGTGTTATAACAAACGCCCAGCTGGCGAGCTAAGGCTAACGCAGAAATTCCTGTTTTAGCCTGTGTCAGCAGGAGTATAGCGAGAAACCAGGTTGTTAACGGGAGCTTGGTTGAGGAAAAAATAGTGCTACTGGTCAGGGAATGTTGGTGGTGACAGCAATTACATTGAAAAGCAGGCCGTGATCTAAGCGTGCAGTAACTTTGAGACCCGCACTCAGGGGGCAAACGTAACCTTTTGGCCCGCGCCACTTAAACCGCGCCTTTCGACATTTTTCCTCTGTTCCGTAGTCCTTCATAAATTGGAATAAGCTATAGCCTTTTTGGAATTAGACTTTGTTTTTCATAGCCTTATTCTTCTTTTGTAACGACCTAATCGTAAGTATAGTCGTTGCTTGGAGAGTAGCTGAGTTTCATGGGTAACCAGGTAATTCTTTGGCATCGGATGAATAGGCTCGCACGTAACCTTGTTGAGCGTAATCGAGAATTTTTTGATCTTCGGTGATGAAGGTGAGATCAAAGTGGCGGGCGGTGGCGACCAGCAGGCGGTCTGCTGGATCTTTGTGGAAATCCCCCGGGAGCCGGTGGGCATCAAAAATGAGCGGTATTTCCAAGGGCAGACACGTCAGTCCTGGCAGCGCCAGCGCCATCTCCATCCATTCGTTGACAGGTATGCCCAGGCGAATGCGGCCGGCCGCTTCCAGCATGCTTATTTCCCAGGCAGACATAATGGAAACTCGTAGGTTGCCCGCCGTTATGGCCTGTTCGATAGCCTCACGGGCCGGGGCTGCCAGGCGTTGATCCGGTAGGGCGAGCCAGAGCCAGATGTGGGTGTCCAGTAGCAAGCCTTTGCTCATTTTGTTTTTTCATCTTTGTCTTTTGCGACGCCCATTCCTGTATAAAATTCGTCCTCGTCACCTGTAATGGCACTCCACTCTTCATCAATGGGCGAAATAATATCGCCGGTGATCTTGAGGGTTCCAGCCATGTAGCCAAAGCTAGAAAGAGGCTTTTCTGCCTCAATAGGCACTACTTTGGCCACCGGTTTGCCATGTTTGGTGACGATGATAGGCTCGCGTGTGCGGGCAACCTCATCGACCAGTTTCAGGCACTTGGCCTTGAATTCGGTGGCGTTGATTTTCATGGTGATCCTCTTCGTGGTCAGTTTAATATGACCAGTATAGCTGACGCGACCAGTTTTAGATGACCCGTTTGTTTGCGGCAATCTCACGCTGGCTGACCCTGTGTCAGGCGTGTCTTGATCTTCCGAATAATTTTGGCACGATGCTCTGCCCGCACATGAGGGCGGACAGGTGCAGGGTGTCCGAGAATTGTACGTTGGTGGTGCGATGAGTGGGGCGTCCCAGTTTTCGCTGGCCAGACGGGCGCGGTGATCCTGCTCGTCCGGGTCGATATTGCTGTGGTGTTCGACCAGGGCGTCACCGAAGATTTCGCGGAAGGTATTGGCGTCTGCTCGATGATGCGTTGTTTGCCGTGATGCTGGGCGTGCGCAAGCGCGAAGGCAAGGCTGGAGAGGGTTTTGCCACCGCCGGTGGATACGGAAAGGACGAAGCCTGCTTTACCACCCAGGGGTGGCGAGGTCGTGCAGTTCCCAACGCCCGCTCTCTGTTTGTCGCGTGTGCGCAATGGGAGCGTTCATAGTGTCGTCTCTTCCTGGAGATTGGGGGGTGGCTGCAAGTCTACGGCTTTGCTGATATATTTGCCCACCCTCAGCAAAGGCAGCTCAAACATGTTCACCGGCATTATCCAGGCGACGGGCGAGATTCGCGCCATCGAACAACGCGATGGCGACGCGCGGCTGACGATTGCCGTTGGCAAACTGGATATGAGCGATGTGGCGCTGGGTGATTCCATCGCCGTCAATGGCGTGTGTCTGACGGCAGTGCGGTTCGATGCCCATTGTTTTGTCGCCGATGTTTCCGGTGAAACGCTGGTATGTACGACCTTGGGTGCTGTGTCGCCTGGCGCACGGGTGAATCTGGAAATGGCCATGCTGCCCACCACCCGTTTGGGCGGGCATTTGGTGAGCGGGCATGTGGATGGTGTGGCTGAAATAACACGTCGTTGGAGCGATGCGCGCTCCGAGCGTTTTCGCCTCCGCGCGCCAGCCGGGTTGGCGAAGTATATCGCCGGGAAAGGCTCCATTTGCGTGGACGGGGTCAGCCTCACGGTGAATCGTGTCGATGGCGCCGAGTTTGAATTGAATATTGTGCCGCACACGTTACAGCAAACCACCCTGGGTGATGTCGTTGCAGGCCAACAGGTGAATCTCGAAGTGGATATTATTGCCCGTTATCTGGAGCGCCTGCTACAGGGTGAAAAAGCGGCGGAGCCTGGCGGGCTCACCGAGGCACTGCTAACGGAGCATGGTTTTATCACGTCTTAAAAAAATGACATGCCTCTAAATAAAGCTCAGTTTGAGGGCCACCGTTACCACTGAATAACCTATTGTGTTTTCTGTAGGGTGGGCATTGCCCACCATTGGCGTTTGAATAGGGCGAAATCGGTGGGTAATTCCCACCCTACGTTAAACAACTGAGTTTTGTTAAAGTGTAAGCAAGAAAAATGATTACCGGTTAGTAATGGGAACGATTATGGAATTAAACAACATCGAAGACATCGTCCGCGACATGCGCGAGGGCAAAATGGTCATCCTGATGGATGACGAGGACCGCGAAAACGAGGGTGATTTGATCATGGCCGCCGCCAAGGTGCGTGCGGAAGACATTAACTTCATGGCCCGTCATGGCCGTGGTCTGATCTGCCTCACCGTGACGCAGGAGCGTTGCGAACAACTGCGCCTGCCGCTGATGGTGAATGACAACAACGCGGCTTACGCGACCAACTTTACCGTGTCGGTGGAGGCGGCAGAGGGCGTCACCACCGGCATCTCCGCCGCCGACCGGGCAGTGACTATTCAAGCTGCCGTGGCATCGGAGGCAAAACCGGAAAATCTGGTACAGCCTGGCCACGTATTCCCCATCATGGCTCAGCCAGGCGGGGTGCTGACACGCGCAGGTCACACGGAAGCAGGCTGCGATCTGGCGCGTCTGGCGGGGCTGGAACCGGCGTCGGTCATCGTCGAAATCCTCAATGAAGACGGCAGCATGGCGCGGCGACCGGACCTGGAAATATTCGCGGCTGAGTTCGGCATCAAGATCGGCACCATTGCCGACCTGATCCGCTACCGGCTGGAAAATGAGCGCAGCGTGGAGCGGGTCACCGAGTGTGCGATGCACAACGACATCGGCGAGTTCCGCCTGTTCACCTACCGCGACCGCATCAGCGGACAGGTGCATTTCGCGCTGGTAAAGGGGCAGATCAAACGCGACACCCCCACCCTGGTGCGTGTGCACATGCCGCATTATTTGGCCGATGTGCTGGGCATGAAACGCTCCGATGCCAGTTGGCCACTGGAGGACGCCATGTCCTTCATCGAGGCCAAGGGCGAAGGCGTCATCGTACTGTTGGGCCAGAGCGAGGGCGAGCAAGAGCTGATCCAGCGCGTCACGCATTATCAGCAAGAGGACGAAGGCCGAAGCGCTGGCAAACGTGAATCCAATCCTGATTTGCGTACTTACGGCCTCGGCGCGCAAATCCTGCTGGACCTCGGTGTACGCAAAATGCGCGTGCTGTCCGCCCCCAAACGCATGCACAGCCTGTCCGGTTTTGGCCTGGAAGTGGTGGAATATATCGGCGGTGACGCCGCTGCGTCTGCGTGAGAAGATGGCCGTTCTGACAGAGAACATTTTTTATGCCGGGCGGTTCGCCCGCCGCATGAACGAACCAACACACGGAACAACACCATGAGCATCAAAACCATCGAAGGCGGCCTGACGCTGCACGACAAGCGTTTCGGCATCATCGCCGCCCGCTTCAACAGTTTCATCGTTGATAGTTTAGTCAGCGGCGCCATCGACACCCTCAAACGCCACGGCGCCACCGACGGGGATCTCACCCTAGTGCGCGTGCCTGGCGCGTTTGAAATGCCCATCGTTGCAGCACGCATGGCGGCCAGCGGGAATTACGACGTCATCATCGCCCTCGGTGCGGTGATTCGCGGTGGCACCCCACATTTCGACTACGTGGCAGGCGAGTGCACTAAAGGCCTGGCGCAAGCCTCCATGGCCCATGACGTGCCGGTAGCCTTCGGGGTGCTCACCGTGGACAGCATTGAGCAAGCCATCGAACGCGCAGGCACCAAAGCCGGAAACAAAGGTGCGGAGGCGGCCATGTCCGCCATTGAAATGGCCAACCTACTGGCTAAACTGAACTAATCAAACCGAGTGAATCATTAATGAGCAAAACGCGTCACAAGGCCAGACGCCTGGCCACCCAGGCTCTGTATTCCTGGCACATGAGTGGCCAGAACCTGGCGGATATCGAGCGTGAATATTCCTCGGACCACGACATGTCCAAAGTGGACGTGGCCTATTTTCAGGAGCTGTTGCACCGGGTGCCGGAAAAACTCCAGGAACTGGACGGGCACATCCTGCCGCTGCTGGATCGGCCACAGGAAGAAGTGGACCCGGTGGAGCGCGCCATTTTGCGTTTGAGCACCTACGAGCTGGCGTTCCGCCTCGACGTGCCCTACCGCGTGGTGATCAACGAAGGAGTGGAACTGGCCAAAACCTTCGGTGCGGAACAGGGCCACAAGTACGTCAACAGCGTGCTCGACGGCGTCGCGCAAAAACTGCGTGCCGATGAAATCACTGCCTACGTCGCCAAAGGCGGCAACACACGTAACGCCGGGAGAGGGAAAACAGGCCCTGCTTCCGCCACGGCTGCACCGCGCAAAAAGGCCACAGTGAAAATCGCCTTCAAAAATCGCAGTGTAAAAAAACACACCCCCAACGTCGGAAAATAGCCGGCATATTGGCTTTTATACCGTTAAACAAAGCTCAGCTTCTTGGCGTAGGACGGGCATTGCCCACCGTTGAAACCAGGATAAAGCACCATGACCGCTTCCGAATTTGACCTCATCGCACGCTACTTTGCCGGAGATATCGCCCGCGCATTGCCCGCCCGACACGACGTGCTGCTCGGCATCGGTGACGACGCCGCTCTGCTGGCCCCGCCCCCGGGCATGGCATTGGCGGTCAGCGTCGACACCCTGGTGGCTGGCGTGCATTTTCCCGACAACACCGATGCCGCCGCCATTGGCCACAAGGCCCTGGCGGTCAATCTCAGTGACCTCGCGGCCATGGGCGCCGAACCCGCCTGGGTCACTCTGGCTATTAGCCTGCCAGCATGCGCAACATTTCCCCGCGAGGCTTGGCTGACGGATTTCGCGCACAGTTTTTTTGCCCTGGCCAAACAACATGGTGTGCAACTGGTGGGTGGCGATACCACACGCGGCCCCCTGAGCATCACCGTGCAGGCCATGGGGTTTGTGCCGGAGGACGAGGCCATGACGCGACGGGAGGCACAGGTAGGCGACGCCATTTTTGTCACCGGCACGGTGGGAGATGCCGCGCTGGGTCTGCGACTTGTTCAGGGGCGCTGCCCCGCCGACATCCCGCCCCCCGTGAAACAGACGTTGATCGCGCGACTGGAGCGTCCCGAGCCCCGGGTGGCAGCAGGACTGGCGCTGCGGGGGCTGGCCAGCGCTGCCATTGATGTGTCTGACGGGCTGGGGGCAGATTTGGGCCATATTTTAGCCGCCAGCGGCGTAGGTGCGGACGTGCAGGTGTCCCAACTGCCACGTTCCCAGGCTTTCGTTTCCATGCTGGGCGAAGATGACTGGACGCTTGCCGCCAACGCCGGTGATGACTACGAGCTGTGTTTCACTGTCGCAGCCCTCCACCAGCAAGCGGTCCGCCAGCGGCTCGACGCGCTGGGGCTGCGCATCACCCGGGTGGGGGAAATCGGTGCGACACCGGGGCTACGCTGGCGCGATGACACGGGGCGGGAACTGGACCTCACCGTGGCCGGTTATGACCACTTCAGTGCCGCATCGACGCGCGAAACGAGTTGATGCTGCCCTCCCCCGCCAGCGTTTGGCGCAACCCCATCCATTTTCTCGCCTTTGGTTTTGGGCTGGGAACCGCGCCGGTGGCCCCCGGCACCTTCGGCACCCTGGCGGCCTTGCCGTTTTTCTGGTTGATGTCGTCGCTGGCGCTACCAACGTATCTGGCGGTGTTATTGGCGCTAGGGTTGGTGGGCATCTGGTTGTGCCACGTCACCAGCCGCGATCTCGGCGTGCACGACCACTCTGGTATCGTGTGGGACGAAATTGTTGGGTATCTCATCACCCTGGCAGCTGTGCCACCGGGCTGGGAGTGGTTGCTGGTGGGTTTCGTGCTATTTCGTTTTTTTGACATCCTCAAACCCTGGCCAATTTCCTGGTTGGATAAACAGGTTCATGGTGGGCTGGGTATCATGCTTGATGATGTGCTGGCCGGTATTTTTGCCTGGGCGGTATTGCAAGGGCTGGTGGTCTGGCTGGGACCGTGATGTGCGAGTCTATCGACAAAGCTATTTTGACGGTTTTCGGCCTCTGATTCGGTGCCGAAAAAATGCCGCGTTTGGCGCTTTGTCCAGAAAGCTTTGTTAAGTCACTGTTTGTCATGGACTTGATTTTTAGCGGTTTTCCGTTTTCCATCACGCATAGCACAATCGCAAAACAATTAAAGAAAACCCGTCAAAATCCGTTACTTATAGCAATTCAGCCACGAGTAACGGACCGTTGTAATGGCCATTCAAACCAGCCTCACCCCGGAAGAAGTCGCAAGCCTGCTTATGGTGTCACCAGTAAAAGTTTACGATTGGCTACAGCGGGGAATGTTGCACGCCACCCTTTTGCCGCCAATGTCATCCACCGTCTCAACCGCTTCGACCAGAGATGATCGCCGCTTTGACCTGGGGGATATTCAGACTTTCGCCCGCGAACGCGGCATGTTGATGGGCTCGCCGGAACACGGAAAATTGCGCGTTCTGATTATTGACGACGATGTGCAGATGGCGCGTTATCTGGTGGAATTATTCGATACCTTCACCGAAACCGTAGAAGCCATGGCCGTGCACAGCGGCTTTGAAGCCGGGCGCATGCTCGATCGCTTCACCCCCGACATTGTGCTGCTGGATCTGATGATGCCGCAGCAGGACAGTTTTGAAATCTGTCGCCGAATCAAAAGTGACCCTGCTACTCAACGGGTTCGGGTGATCGCTATATCCAGTCATGCCGACGAAGGGCACAGGCAGAGAATCGCCATGGCAGGGGCTGAGGTCTGCCTTCACAAACCCTTCAAGGGCCAGGCTCTGTTCGACGCCATGGGACTGTGCAAAGCCCCTGTGGTACCTGCCGAGCATGCGATATGAATTTTCACTGCTACCCCGTGTCACAGTAGCGAGTTACCCGTTTACCTGGAGCCCTTGCACAGATCCCGGCATGTGATTTTCCCGCGCTGGGCTCTTCGAACAGACTTACTCGCGTAGTAAGGGACGGAACACAATAACTTATAGTAAGTGGGCTCTGATTTGGTCTGTATTTGTTCGTTCTGATTGAGTAAAAGCGCAGGAATAGTCGCGCTTATTTCGAGCTTTTACGATTGAAGAACGGGCGCCAACAGTAGGTGCTTTAGGCAAAGACGGGCTGAAGCAGGGATGTCAATTGTATGAG
>JAADHZ010000132.1 GCA_013151575.1 Gammaproteobacteria bacterium | reverse complement strand
GCACGGGGTGGACTCCGTATTTCTGTCCAATTTCGTTGATTGTATTCATCCCTTTTAGTGCCTCAATCCCCACCTTTGCTTTAAATTCTGCTGTGTGTATTTTGCGCTTCTTTTTCTCGCTCATTTCCGGGTCCTCAGGTCACAAACTACAGCGTAAACTACTGTCCGGTATCTGGGGTCCACTATAGAGAGCATGCCAAGGGCGGGCGGGCAATCAATGACAACGTATTGATATATGTGTTGTACCGATTTTAGATGATTGCTCAGTTGACGTTCGCGCTGTGGCATATCAGCAAGTACATGCTCCACCGCCACGAGGGAGATGGTGGCAGGGATCAGATCCACCCCCGGCATTACGTTGGGTAAAATAGCAGCATGCACCGGGAAATCCAGGGCGAATATCTCGTACAGCCCCGGCTCATCCTGCCGCCGTTGCCCTAGCCCCAGTGAGGCGTGACCTTGCGGGTCTGCATCCACCAGCAAGGTGCGATGCCCCTGTTCGCCGAGACTGGCAGCAAGATTGATCGCCGTGGTGGTTTTTCCGCAGCCGCCCTTTTGATTTGCGATGGCGATGATATTCATAACCCCCCCTTCCTTCAATTCAGGTTCTGCTTATGTTCATCCCTTGAAGAATCGCAAGAGTATTTGCTGCCCGATGGTATTTAATGCATCACCCGGCAACGGCGCGTAGCAGGGTGGAAGAAAGGAAACCAGTGAGCCGATGTTCTTGCGGATGCGTTGCACCGAAATACCAGCATCAATCAATTTTTTGGCGGTTTTCAGCGCCAGCAAATCAGGGAAAGTGTAACGGGCGTGGCCACCGATGGTGTGTATTTGGGGGGTGATCAATCCGGTTTTTCGCCAGTAACCAAGCTGGCGCCGGGTAAGCCCGGTGATGCGCATGACGTGTTGGCAGGTGTAGCCGATAACGCTCAAAACATGATTTCCCTAGTTAGGCCGTAGGTTGGTTACATTTTCGCCAGTTTTGGAGTCTAGGCAGGGAAAGTCAAGAAAAATGGGACATAAAACGTAAAATTTGTCCGTTTTTTGCACCATCACCTGAATCGACCGATTCAGGTTTCAGTCAATTGCCGCCGCCTTTGCACAAGTCTCGGCGAACCAATGATCCATTCGATACGCCACTAATCTGTCAGCGGCAGTCATGCGCAGTTTGTCGGAGCCTGCAACAGTTAAGGGTGCAGCCAACGACTGTCGTTTGTAGAACATAAAAAGCGAAGACCTGCCGACCAAAAAACATTTGACCCGAGGATCGGCACAGGCGACTATTGCCCCGTTAAGAGAGGGGAGAGGGGGAGTGTATGCCCTGGCAGTGTCACGGCATACACTTTTTATTTTTCCTTTCTGGCTTTCTCCCCAGACGTTGCGCCTTGTATCCCTCCCGGCTTTTCTTCGCCCATACAATTCTATGATCATTCTCGACGGCGTTGTTTCCTTAAGTTTGGAAGAGTGTGTGACGCTAGCAATGTCTGCTGAACAATCCTTTTCATTACCGTAAATCAGGTGTGGGTAAGCATGGACACCGAAGAAATTTTGGCCTCGGCCTACACGCTGCTCAATGGTGCAGTACTGAACTACAAAGGTGAGCCCGTCGGCACGGCGGCGGCGCTGGATGATGGCGTGGTTGCCCCCAATTACGAAGAATGCTTCGTGCGGGATTTTGTGCCCAGCGCCCTGGTTTTTCTCTGTGACGGCCAGTACGACATCGTGCGCAATTTTTTACGCATGGTGGTGCAATTGCGGCACCAACAGTCGGTGATGGAAGGCCACGAACGCGCGCTGGGTTTGATGCCTGCTAGTTTTCGTGTGCCCGCGAAGGATGACGTCAATGGCGTGCCCACTGCGGATTTTGGCGACCTAGCCATTGGTCGCGTAGCACCGGTGGATTCTGCCATGTGGTGGATCATCTTGCTGCGCTGTTATGTGCTGACCACCGGCGACATCAAGCTTGCGCATAGCCCGGAATTTCAGGAAAGCATGCGCGCCACGTTGGATCTGTACCTGAAAGAAAGTTTTGAGACTTCGCCCGCCATGCTGGTGCCTGACGCATCGTTCATGATTGATCGGCGCATGGGTGTGTACGGTCATCCGCTGGAAATTCAGGCGCTGCTGTACGGTATGTTGAGCACCGCGCAGGAGCTGCTGCTTCCTCTTCCGGAAAACGAACGCCTGTTGTCTAACAGTAAAAAGCGACTTCAGACATTGCGTTCTTATGTACGAATTTATTACTGGTTAGATTCCCAGCGACTTAATGAAATTCACCGCTTTGGTTCCGAAGAATTCGGGCAGGATGTCTCCAATCATCTCAATATTTATCCCGAAACTATTCCCGACTGGATGGACGGCTGGCTGCCGCCGAATAGCGGGTATCTGGTGGGTAACCTAGGCGTGGGGCGCATGGATTTCCGAGTGTTTTCTTTCGGAAATCTATTGTCCATTCTGTTCGGCCTTACCACCGATGAGCAGGCCGACCAAATCATGAACCTGTACACAGCGCGCTGGCCGGAGCTGGTGGGCAACATGCCGCTGAAAATTTCTTATCCCGCCGTGGATGGGGACAAATGGCGCTACACTACGGGAAGCGATCCAAAAAATGTGCCCTGGTCCTATCACAATGGCGGCAGTTGGCCTTGCCTGCTGTGGGCCTTTGTGGGAGCGGCAGTGCGTACCGGGCGGCACGACTTGGCTCGCAAAGCTTTGGACCAAGCCATGGAGCCGCTGTGTTGTGACCAGTGGCCGGAATATTATGACGGCAAGGCAGGCAGCCTCATTGGCCGACGTGCCAACGTGCATCAAACATGGTCTGCCGCCGCAGTAATATTGGCGCACAAATTCCTGGAAGACCCGGATGCGTTGGCGGTGTTTGAATCCATTAACTTCTAATGTGAGCAAGTCACTCCTCTACCGAAAATAATAATGATGATTAATGTCGACCAATTAAACTTTCCCCAAGCCACTGCCCAGGCCGCCCGGGTGCTGGAATGTTTGTCCAGTGAAATCCCTGATTTGAATGAACTGAACGACATTATTCTTCATGACCCGGTGTTGGCTGGCACCCTGATCCGTTACGCCAATTCACCGCTGTGCCGACGCGGCGATGAGGTGAGCAATGTGCCCACCGCCACGCGGCTCATTGGCCTAAAGAACGTGCGCAGTGCGGTGGTGATGTCCACCTTGCATTCAACGTTACCGGTGGACGACGCGCTGTCCTCGGTGATTCTCGACCATCTGCTGGGCATTGCCACATTGTGCAAATTGCTTGCCCGCAAATGCTGCTCCGCCAGCGCCGATGACTTGGAACTCATCGGCCTGATTCACGACGTGGGCATGATCGTGCTAGCCGCCAATTTTGCCGACGACTACCGCGAGCTGATGTCTCGTGCTCGCAGTGAAGGTATCGCGTTGGACGTGCTGGAGCAGGAACACTTCGGCCTCAGCCACGACCAAATTGCGGTAAAGGCTCTGCACGAATTTCGCTTGCCCGCGCAGCACGAAGCAGTGCTGACGCATTTCCATCAAACCGGCGCAGGTGAAGGTTTGGAGGACGACATGGCGCGGGAGCGGGCGGTGCTGCAATTGGCTCACTGGCTGCATTGGGAGCAGCAAGGGAATGAGGCTCTGCCGGAAACGCTAGCCAGTTCCCGTGAGGATCTCATGATCCAACTGGGGTTGGACGACGCCGACCTCGAGGCAGTGTTGGAGCAACTCGCGGAAAGTCACCAGACAGCAAATTAGCACCCCACCTCTTTTCCCCGCAACGCTCGTCACAGAGCGGAATGGGGTAGAATGCCCCGCTGAAATCCCTCCGCGCTACCGGCGCGCCTCCCTCCGAATTTCCGAGTATTGACATGGCATTAGTAAAATTCGACAACGTTTCCCTTGCCTTTGGACACGTGGCTTTGCTTGACAAAGTGCAATTCCAGATCAGGGCCAACGAACGCGTGTGTTTGGTGGGGCGCAACGGCACGGGCAAATCTACCCTGATGCAAGTGTTACGCGGCAGCGTGCAAGCGGATGACGGCAGCGTGTGGGTCAAGGACAACCTGCGCATCGCCTACCTCGCGCAGGAAGTCCCGGCGGATCAGGAGCAGTCCGTATTCGACGTCATCACCGCCGGGCTGGACGGCGTAGGCGCCGTGCTGGCGGAGTACCACCATGTGGCCCACGCACTCACCGAAGACCACGACCCCGCGCTGCTGGACCGGCTCGCCGACCTGCAACAAAAGCTGGAGGCGCAGGACGGCTGGAGCCTGGAACAGCGGGTGGAATCGGTGATCACCCGGCTGGACTTGCCCGCCGATAAGGCCCTGTCGGAATTGTCCGGTGGCTTGCGGCGACGGGTGATGCTAGCGCAGGCGCTGGTCACCGAACCCGACCTTTTGCTGCTGGACGAACCGACTAACCATCTCGATCTGAAAGGCATTCAATGGCTGGAGGAATTCCTACTGGGTTGGAATGGCAGCGTGCTGTTCGTCACCCATGACCGCGCTTTTTTACAAAACCTTGCCACCCGCATCGTCGAACTGGACCGTGGCAATCTCACTTCCTGGCCTGGCAACTATCAAAATTATCTAGTGAAAAAGGAAGAAGCACTGGCGGTGGAAACCGATCAGAACGCCAAATTTGACAAACGCCTGGCACAGGAAGAAGTGTGGATACGCCAAGGCATCAAGGCCCGCCGCACCCGTAACGAAGGCCGCGTGCGTGCGCTGGAAGCCATGCGTCGCGAGCGCAACCAGCGCCGCGAACAACAGGGCAAGGCCAAACTCAATCTGGAAGATGCCCAGCGCTCCGGCAAGCTGGTGGTGGAAGTGGAAAATGCCAGCGTTGGTTACGATGACCAGCCCATCATTCGGGATTTCTCCGTGCGCATCATGCGCGGCGACCGCATCGGAATTATCGGCCCCAACGGCGCTGGCAAAACCACCCTGCTCAAATTGCTGCTGGGAGAGCTGGCACCCGAAACAGGAAAGGTGCAGATGGGCACCAAACTGGACGTCGCCTACTTCGATCAGCAGCGTGCGGTGCTGGACCCCAAACTGTCGGTGATGGACAACCTCAACTACGGCAGTGACATGGTCACCATCAACGGCCAGCCACGCCACATCATGGGCTATTTGCAGGATTTCCTGTTTCCCCCACAACGCGTACGCTCGCCGGTGTCATCGCTTTCCGGCGGCGAACGCAACCGGCTATTGCTGGCGCGGTTGTTCGCACAACCTGCCAACTTGCTGGTGCTTGACGAACCCACTAACGACCTCGATGTGGAAACCCTGGAACTGCTGGAAGAATTGCTCACTGAATACAGCGGTACGCTATTAATCGTTAGCCACGATCGTGCCTTCCTAGACAATGTGGTCAGCAGCACTCTGGTGTTTGAAGGCAAGCAGCAAGTTAACGAATACGTCGGTGGTTACAACGACTGGCTTCGGCAACGCAAAGCGCCGTCACTGGCTTCACCCAAAACCTCCGGTGAAAACAAAGCATCAGACACCCTGCAATCAGCAGAACCACAAAAACTCGCAAAAAAACTCAGCTACAAAGACCAGCGCGAGCTGGATGCATTACCGAAAAAAATGGAAGCGCTGGAAACTGAACAAACGACCCTGCAAGCGAAAATCAACGATGCTGATTTTTATCAACAGGACAAAGACAGCATCGACAGCACTCTCGCACGGCTGGAAATGATTGGTACCGAACTGGAGCAATGTTTTGAACGCTGGGAACAATTGGAAGGCTAAGGCAAGGTTTGATCGCTATGGCGCTAAACCCAACGGCTGACCTGTTATCCAATCTCTATTGGATAACACTGGTAGCCGTCATTGTTTCATCGACCTCCGGCGTGCTCAAGGCTGGCTTCAAACAGTTTGACCTTTTTGGCGTAGTCATCATTGCTGTCGCCACTGGACTTGGCGGCGGCTCGTTGCGAGACATGCTCCTGGATCGGGACGTGTTCTGGATTCGTGATCAAAGTTTTTTTATTGCCTCGCTGGCGAGCGCCATTGTCATTTTCATATCGGCGCGTCTAATGGTGATTTCACCCCGGTTGTTTCTGATACCCGACGCCGCAGGGCTGGCCACGTTTGGCATTGCCGGAACCCTCGCCTCGTTGATGGTGGGAGCACCCTGGCTGGTGGCCAGCTTCATGGGAGTCATGACCGGTGCCGTGGGTGGGATTTTCCGGGATATATTGTGCAACGAACCACCGGTGGTGTTTCAAAGCCCGTTGTACGCCACCGTGTGCTGGGGCGGCTCACTATTATTTATTGCCCTGTTACATTGGCAGCTTGATGTTACCTGGGCCGCAGGCATTGCGGGCGTCAGCATCTTTGCTTTCCGGCTGCTGGCTATTCGGTTTGATATCAGCCTGCCGAGATTTCGTTTCAAATCCTGAAAAAGGAATACGCATGGCGACACCTCAACGGATGCGGATGTGAACGATATCCTTCAATCTTTCCTAGCAGTGATGAGCAATTATGAACCCATGCTCGTCGAATACGGGCTAGTGGTCATCCTCGCAGCCATTGCCATAGAAGGCTTTGGAATACCCGCCCCCGGCCAAAGCCTGCTGATTGCCGGTGCGCTGCTGAGTACGCGCGGCGAATTTGATATCAGCCTGCTGCTGGCGTCCGCCTGGATTGCAACAATCGTCGGTAGCGCGATCGGCTATGTTATCGGCAGAGTCGGTGGCAGAAAACTGCTCCTGCATCTACCCCTCAGACCCAGCCGACTCGAACGCATGGAAACCTTTTGCCAGCGTTACGGAACACTGCTTGTCATCGTGTCGCGGTTTATCGATGGCCCGAGGCAACTCACGGGTATCATTGTCGGCAGCCTGAAAATGCCCGCGATTCCGTTTCTCGTGGCAACCAGTGCGGGTGCGCTGTTATGGGTCGGCTTTTGGGGCGTTGGCAGTTACTACGTCGGCCAACACATGCACATCATTAATCAGGCCCTTGGATCTATTGCGCCGTACACCTGGGTTGCGACGGGGCTTTTGGTCCTCGTTATCGGCGCTTATCTGCTTCGAAAACATAATCACCGGAAGTCCACCGATGGAAGACACTAAGCTCTGGCGCATGCTATAAATCAAGTCACAAAACCTGGGAGGCGTGAAATGAATACTTTCTTCAAACAGGCAAGCCTGCTGTTGCTATTTTTCCTACCTGTCGGCGGCTACGCGCTGGAAGTGGCCAAGGTTAACATACCCGAACAAATCAAACTCGCCGATACCACCCTCACATTGAATGGCGCCGGTATTCGCAGCAAATTCTTTTTTGATATTTATGTGGGCGCGCTCTATCTGCCGCAAAAAACGAGGGATGCCGA